>JAEYNZ010000101.1 GCA_023412195.1 Bacteroidota bacterium | reverse complement strand
AACCTGCCCCTCCCAAATATATAACTAATTGAATGTCATCTCGAACGAAGTGAGAGATCTCAGATTTCATTGTTTTTAAATGTTACTGGACAACATTGGGTGTCATAACCAAATTGATACAGCCCATCAAATATAACGGATATTCAAATTTCAGCAGGTCGGGGGCATGACTGCAGCCATTGTCTACCAGACGGAAGCCTTAAAAAAAATTTATTCAATCAGAAACTCAAGCAATTTTCGTGTAAGCAGGTCCGGGTTCGTATGATGGGCAACATGCTGCTCGCCCTCCAGAACAATCACTTCACTATTGGGCAGAGATGAATGGATCAATTCAGCTGCTTCGTGTGCAAAATCAGGACTGTCACCTCCGGTCAGGAGCAAGGTCTGAGTTTTCATATTTGAAAACCTTTGTTTGCTGAACCGGTACATCTGTTCAGCTTCCATTTCCCGGGGTATAGTGAGAACAAGCGGTATCCGGGCATTCCACAGGGGCATCTTCCGGTACATTTCCAGTTCATGTTCCGTCATTTTTGCTATGTCACGCAAAAAATACTCCATTGCTGATTCCAGGTCATCTGCTTCTATCCGTTTCCTGATTTCTTCTGCAGCATCGGCAGTATAGATAGAATCTGCAACATGGATTGCCGGTTCATAAAGTACCAGCTTCCTGATTTTATCTGTTAATAAAACAGCTTCCATGCAACAAAGGCCACCATATGAATGGCCAAAAAGATGAACTGGCTCATTCAAATGCTCAACTACAGCAACAATATCTTCGGCTTCTCTCTTTAGCTCATACTGAGGAGCATCCCCGCTTTCCCCCCGGCCTCTCCTGTCCATTGCATAAACTGTAAAATGGTGTTCAAGACGGGGCAAAAGGGCATTCCAGCTGTTGTGATCGGCCGTTACTCCATGTACAAAAAGAAGGGGCGGCCCATTTCCTTTTTTTGAAAAACTGATGGTGGTTCCATCTTTTGAAATTACCTTCTCCATAATTTTTTCCTCCCGTTGATTTGAAACAGATTCAGGCAGGTATTGACAAATGAATAAACTGCAGATGATCGCAGGAAAAGATAAAATCATAACTCACTACTTTATGATTTACCTGATAATAACCCTTCAGATAATCAGAAAGTTTATCAGAAAAAACCATTTTTGTCAGGTAAAATATCTGAGATTTCTCCTTCAGGTACCCATGACACTGTTTTCAGGGCTTTTGTGACGGGAGGGGGAGGCTGGCGGGGAACCTGCCGGCCTGAAATGCCGGATGGCGACTGTCAGGCTATAAATATTCCTTCAGGTAACAGTAAAAGGTAGTGCCTTCACCCGGGGTGCTTTCAACTTTTATGTACCCGCCGTTTTTCTCGATGATGTTTTTGATGAGGTACAACCCCATGCCGGTCCCGGTGGCTTTATCAACCTCAAGCCGCTGAAAGGGTGAAAATAATTTTTTGTCATATTTATTCAGATCAATTCCAATTCCATTGTCGCTGCAGGTTAACAAAGTAAAATTTCCTTCCCTTTTTGTACTGATCCCGATTTGCAGGGGGACATTGTCGCGTCTGTACTTGACGGAATTGCTGATCAGGTTCTTCAGGATGCTGTAGAGAAAGGGCTCGATATACCGAACCGAAGGTTTCATTGTAAAATCCGCATGCACGGATGCCGGGTTCAGTTCATCCCTGAACTCAGGCAGGATTTCATGAAGCAGCCCTTCAATATATATGATCCGGGCACCTGACATATCGGTATTGCGCACCCGTAAAATATCGGTGATTCCGGTGATTGTCTTATCGAGCTGACCGGCTATTTTCCGGAAATGCTCCAGTAGGGTCAGTTTTTTTTCTGCCTCCAAACTGTCCATCAGGTTCAGGGCCCCGAACATATTCCCAACCGGCCCTTTCAGGTCATGTGCAGCGATGAACAGGAGATTTTCAATCAGGTCTTTGTCCTTTTTGATCAGACTTTCAGTTTCCCTCTGTTTTGTAATATCCGTTGCTGTACCGAACCACATGGGATTATCGTCTTCAGAGTTCACAGGAATAGCTCTTGCAAGGAACCATTTGTATTCCCCTTCCCTACCTTTCAGCGGAAGGATTTCTTCCCAGGCCTGGCCGGTTTTCAATGCATGGCTGATTGATTTCTTTGTCTCTTTAAGATGCGCGGGATGTATAATTTTTTTCCATCCCCATTTCATCAGCTTCCGGGAAGAACTTCCTGTGTAGTCGAGCCACCGCTGGTTGAACCAGAACACTTTGCCTTTATTGTCAGACATCCATACGAGCTGGGAAATGTTATTGGCAAGTGTCCGGAATTTCCTTTCGCTTTCCTGAAGCAGTATTTCCGCTTCTTTCCGGGAGGTTATATCCTGCACAACACCTGTTACCCGCACCGGTTCGCCTTTATCATTATATCGGACGCTGCCGCTGGCAGCAATCCAGTGAATGCTTCCGTCGGGCCAGGTGATGCGGTTTTCATGAAAAACTGTACCCATACGGTAAGCTTTTTCATAAGCTTCTGTTATAATCCGGCGGTCTTCCGGTAATACCTGGTTCATGGCCATTTCAAGGCTCCAGTGCCCTGTTCCCGAAGGATAGCCCCAGATCTGGTCGTGACGTAAAGATCTGACTACAGTTCCGGTTGCAAGGTCAAGGTCCCAGGCCCCCATTTTTCCTCCTTCCATTGCTGCCTGTAACCGTTCCTTATGTTCCCTCAGCACATTTTCTTTTTGTTTCAGCATTTCCTCCGATTGCCGGCGTGCTGTGATGTCCTTAAACAGAATTCCAAACTGACCGAGATGTGGCTCCCCAACACGGAAAGCATATACATCGAACCAGCGTCCCATCGCTTCAGAACCTTGCTGGAACCTGACCGGCTCGCCTGTCAGTGCAACTTTTCCATATATATCAATCCAGTGCTGCTCGAGGTTTGGCACCAGTTCCAGGGCAGTCCGTCCAACCGGATTGTTTAGCCCTGTCTGCTTTTCCCAGGCCGGGTTTATCTCCAGCCAGCGGTAATCGTAAGGTTTTCCATTTTCATCGGTTAAGATTTCACAGATACAAAATCCTTCATCGATTGAATTAAACAGTGCCCTGTACTTTATTTCAGATTTACTCAGTGCCTCCTCCGCCTCTTTGCGTTCAGTAATATCCATGGCAATACCATAGGTAGCAACAGGGTTTTTATGAAGGTCACGTTCTGTTATACCCCTGACATTCACCCACCGGAAGGTGCCATCAGGAAGGATGATCCTGTGATCGCTGCTGAATTCCGTATTATTGGATTGATCGTAATGCCGTTGTGCCAGGTTGAGAACATTTTCACGGTCGTCGGGATGAACTGCCTGGGGTATATTATCCTTCAGCGGAAGAGTTTCACCGGGTTTCAGTCCATACAGGGCAAGAAATTCAGGGGACCAGTCATCTTCCCCGGTTTGGATGTTCCGGTAATATGCACCAATTTTTGCTGCAGAGGATGCAATTTTATAATGTTGCAGGCTTTTGTGCAGCGCTTCCTCTGTTTTCTTTTTGCCCGATATATCGTCAATGATCCCAACAAACATTTCAAAGTTGCCGTTGTCATCAAATACTGCAGAAACAGTCAGCTTAATCCAGATAACTGAACCATCTTTCCTGATGTAGCGCTTTTCCATGGTGTATGAACTGATTTCCCCCCTGTACATGGCTTCAGCCTGTTGAAGATCAGATTCCAGGTCATCGGGATGGGTAATCTCCTGAAAGGTTTTTTGTAACAGCTCCTCTTTTGAATAACCTGTAATTTCTGCAACCTTATCATTTACGGTAAGAAAATGCCCATGCCGGTCAATCCGGGCAATACCTGTAGCTGCATTTTCGAAGATCAGCCTGAACAATTGCTCCCGGAGTTCAGAGCCCGGATTATGTGCAGCAGACAGCATGGACATATAGAATGAGGTTTATATTTTGATTAAAGTTAAAATAAATAATGGTCATTTCAAATCATTGGCCTGTTAAATAAACAGGGATAAGGATCAGACAGATAGCAAAAGCCGGGGAATACGTCATGTCTGGCGGAGAAATGGAAATCAATAAAAATGAAAATTAAATATTGATGGATGATCGTTTATTTTTAGGATTCAATGTTGCCCGGCAAGTGTGTTAAAAACAATGAATTTCGAGATCTCTTTTCGTTTGAAATGGCAACCAGGTTAGTTAATATCTTTGGGACAACAGCTCTGTAAACACTGTCATTTTATTTTAATCCCAAAAATTTTGGGGCATTATGCTGATATGACAGATCTGAAGTGTCCGCACCTTAGTTCATGATCTATACAGGGTAACCGTGTTTCGTTTATGCAGCCGGTTTAACCATTGCTTCATTTTTTGTAAAGCATATTTGAGGTTGCCTTCCCACCGGCAGGAGGGCAACCCCATTCTGCAGATTTCTGTGAAGGGGAATGACCAAAGTCCGCTGTCCGGCAGGCATCCCCCATTTTATATGGTCGCCGTCATTGGTGCCCCGGAGAGAAACCTCAAGATTAACCGGACACTCATGTTTAAGATATATTAATCTAAACACAAAAAAGTATTTTTTTATTGCAAAAATGGAATTATCATTTATATTTGCAGCTATGGAATATGACGAAAGTCATGTCTGAACTAAAAAATATAAAATGGTGAAACTTTCTTCGCATATGATAATGAACCCGATGGCATGTATGATGGATATGTGTTGTTCATTGTTTTTATGTGCGGAAGCAGAGATATAAATAACCGGTAACCGGTCATTAAGTAATCCAAAGGCCCTTCTGCAACCAGCAGAAGGGCCTTTGTTTTTTAAACGGTTGACTGAATGATGGCAAAACACAAACATAAAGATCCAGGAATGAAAATGAAGAAGAACTTTTTACCCATTGCAATTGACATTTCAGGGGAGAAAATCCTGATAGTGGGAGGAGGCAGCAGCGCCTTCAAGAAGCTTGAAATCCTGCACCGGCATGATGCCGATGTGGAGGTGCTGGCAAAGGTTGTTTGTCCTGAAATCAGGGAAAGCGGGATTACATTTTACGAAAAGGAATACCGGCCGGAACACCTTAAAGGGTACCTGATGGTTTATTCATGTACAAATGATGAAATGCTCGACCGGCAAATCGTCATGGATGGACAGGAAGCAGGTGTACTGGTGAATATCCACGACAAGCCTGCCTTGTGCCGGTTCATATCGCCTGCCATATACAGGAGCGGCAACATGTCGGTGGCGGTAAGTTCCAATGGGGAAGATGTATATGAATCCATCCGGATCAGAAACCAAATACGCGATTACCTGCAATTAAACAATGTGATACAATGATTACAAAAACGAACCCAATGACTGAAAGCCAGCTTACGGCGCTGGAGCAGGTGGCCGGCAACCTGACCCGGGAGCAGATTCTCTGGCTGAGCGGCTATCTTGAAGGAAGGCTTGCTGCCATACAGCCCAACGGAACGGAAACAGCTGCAGTGCCCGCCACAGTGGTTCATTCTGAAACACAAAACAAGCTGCTGATCCTGTTCGGCACCGACACGGGAAGGTCGGAGGCCCTTGCCAGGAAGCTTGCAAAAAAGAGTGCAGAGCTAAACATTGAAGCACAGTCCATCAGCATGTACGATTATAATCCACGGAAGCTGAAGGAAGAAGAACACTTAGCAGTAATTGTGAGCACGCACGGTGAAGGTGAGCCACCTGCCATGGCAGAAGATTTTCACAAATTTGTCACCGGCAACCGTGCACCCCGGATGGAAAATTTAAAATATTCGGTCCTGGCGCTTGGTGATAAATCCTACAGGTTTTTTTGCCAGACGGGCAAGGACCTGGATGCCGCCTTTATCCGGCAGGGGGCAACCGCAGTCACTCCACTGGTGACCTGCGATGTGGATTACGAAGAAGATGCTGAAGCTTGGATGAACAGCCTTCTGCAAAACCTGACACCCGGGGAACGAGCAGTTACCAATGGCAGTGAAGTTTTAACCAGGAACCCTTCTGTTTATTCAAAAAAGAATCCGTTCAAGGCTTCAATTATGGAGAAAGTCAGGATTACCGGCAGGGATTCAGACAAGGAAGTTTACCACCTGGAGCTTTCACTTGATGGTTCCGGGCTGGAGTATGAACCCGGAGATGCTTTGGGAATTTACAGCCGCAACCCTGCAGGCCTTGTTGACCAAATCATCAGCAAAACAGGGTTTGCACCCGCAGATACTGTAACCCTGAAATCAGGGAAAACTACAATTGCTGAAGCATTCACAAACCATCTGGAGATTACCTTGCTGACAAGCGAAGTGGTTCTGAATTATTTTGCAAAAGCCGGCGTTGAAGCAAACGGAACGGTGAACGGTGACGGCAGCCTGGTTGACCATTACCTCTATGGCAAAGACCTGCTCGACCTGCTGGAAGATTATCCGTATCAATGGAAGGCACAGGAACTTGCTGACATTTTAAGGCCGCTGCCTCCCCGTTTGTATTCCATTTCATCGAGCCAGGAAGTTGTGGGTGAGGAGGTACACATCACCGTTTCGCTGGTCCGCTATGAACATGGGAAGAGGCTCAGGACCGGTGCCTGCTCGTCGTGGCTGTCGCATTGCCTTGAGGTTGGGGACCAGGTGCCTGTTTACATCGAAAAGAACCCCGCATTCAGGCTGCCGGAGAATGGCACCCCCATTATTATGGTAGGCGCGGGCACAGGCATAGCCCCTTACCGTGCCTTCATGCAGCAGCGGGAAAGCCAGGGGCTGAAAAGCGACTCGTGGCTCTTTTTCGGCGACCGCAGGTTCAGTTCCGATTTCCTCTACCAGCTTGAATGGCAGAGCTACCTGAAATCGGCTCACCTGAAAAGAATGGATGTGGCCTTTTCCCGCGACCAGAAAGAGAAGGTTTACATCCAGCACAAAATGATGGAGCACCGGAAAGAGCTTTTTCGATGGATTGAAAATGGGGCACATTTTTACCTGTGCGGCGACCGGAAAAGCCTAGCACGTGACGTGAACAAAACCCTCCTTGAGATCATCAGGACCGAAGGCGGCATCAGTGAAGAACAGGCGGAGAAGTATTTAAAGCAGCTGAAACGTGAAAAACGTTTCCAGGCTGATGTTTATTAACCCTGACAGCAAACGAAATGAGTGAAGTATTGAACTGGAATGAACTGTCGGAAACAGAGAAGATCAAATACGACAGCAACTACCTGCGTGGCACGCTAACAGAAAGCCTGGCAGATCCGTTAACAGGTGCCATTGCACCTGCCGACCGGCAGCTGTCGAAGTTTCATGGCACCTATCAGCAGTGGGACCGTGACATCGACAAGGAGCGGAAACAACAGAAGCTTGAACCTGCATACTCTTTCCTGATCAGGGTCAGGATGCCGGGAGGGATCATCCATCCGCAGCAGTGGCTGAACATGGATCAGCTGGCAGACCGGTATGCCAACGGGACATTGAAAATCACAACCCGGCAGACTTTTCAGTTGCATGGGGTATTGAAGAAGAACCTTAAAAAGACCATCCGGCAGATCAACGACAGCCTGCTTGATACCATTGCCACATGCGGGGATGTCAACCGGAATGTAATGTGCCATGCCAATCCGGCCGATTCAACGTTTTATCCCGAAATAATAAAACTGGCTGAGGAAATCAGTATCCATCTTTTGCCACGAACAACAGCTTACCATGAAATCTGGCTCGACAAGAAGCTTGTGGCCGG
Source organism: Bacteroidota bacterium (assembly GCA_023412195.1). Taxonomy (GTDB): domain Bacteria; phylum Bacteroidota; class Bacteroidia; order Bacteroidales; family Prolixibacteraceae; genus Mariniphaga. The sequence goes on along the minus strand of JAEYNZ010000101.1, from coordinate 35,181 downwards.
CAGCAATGAAGAGGTTGAACCCTTATATGGCAAGCGCTACCTGCCACGAAAATTCAAAATAGGAATTGTGATCCCCCCGCAGAATGATTGCGACATCTTTTCCCAGGACCTTGGATTTATAGCCATCGTGGAGAAGGAAAAAATCGCAGGGTATAATGTTGTGGCGGGCGGCGGACTGGGGTCATCGTTCGGAATCCCTTCAACCTATCCCCGCACCGGCAGTGTGATCGGCTTCTGTACACCTGAACAGGTACTTAAGGTTGCAGAACAGGTGATTGCCATACAACGCGATCATGGTGACCGGAAAGACAGGAAAACAGCACGTTTGAAATATACGATCGACCGCCTGGGGGTGGACTGGTTTAAAAATGAGCTGCAGTCGCGGCCCGGGTGCGTTCTTGATGAAGCAAAGCCCTTTACCTTCACCCGCAACGGCGACAACTACGGATGGAAAAAAGGTACGGACGACAGGTGGCACCTGACCTATTTTGTTGAAGGAGGCAGGGTAAAAAACCATGACGGGCGTAACCTGAAAGACGCCTTACGGGAAATTGCACTTGTAAGTGACGGAAGGTTTATTTTAACGGGCAACCAGAACGTCATCATAGCCGGTGTGTCAGAAGAGGTTAAAATTCAGGTTGACAACATCCTGAAAACACACAATGTTTCGCCAGGCATTATTTCAGGGTTGCGAAGAAACTCCATATCATGTGTTGCTTTGCCAACCTGTCCGCTGGCATTTTCAGAAGCCGAGCGGTATCTACCCGGCCTGATCAGCAAACTGGAAGAAAAACTTCATGAGAACGGGTTACTGAAGGAAGAAATTACGATCAGGATGACAGGCTGTCCCAATGGGTGCGGGAGGCCTTATCTGGCAGAAATCGGGCTTATCGGCAAATCGGAAGGTTATTACAACCTGTACCTGGGGGGAAGTTTTAACGGAACGCGCCTGAACCGGCTGTATAAGGAAACCCTTCCCGAAGCTTCAATTCTGGAAGAACTGGGAACTGTATTTAAAGATTATGCACAAAACCGCTTAAAGAACGAGAGGTTGGGTGATTTTGTCATCCGTGCCAACTATGTAGCGGAGGTAAAGGAAGGAAAAGAATTTCAGCATTAAAAGATTACAGAACATTGAACATCTAAAATCAGAATAATATGCGCAGGAAAATTTCAATACTGGGTTGCGGGTGGCTGGGTACTGCCCTGGGGACATACCTTTTTACAAGGGGCTGGGGAGTCAAGGGTTCTTCAGCCTCGCAGGGAGGGTTAAACCGGCTGGAAACAACAGGCATCGATGCGTTCTACCTTAAAGTGGAACCGGATTCACTGGAAATGGATTACATGAACTTTTTCAATACCGATGTACTGGTTATTTCCCTGCCACCCCGGAGAATGGAAAACATCACGGAAGTGTTTCCCCGGCAGATCGACCAGGTCATACAGTATATCCGGAAGTTTAACATTCCAAGGGTGGTTTTTATTTCCTCCACATCCGTTTACAGGAATCTAAACGGAACGGTGCGGGAAGGTGATGAAGGGTCTCCTGACAAGCCGGTAGGGTATGCACTGATGGAGGCAGAAAGCAAACTGCTGGGGATGACTGGGGTCAGCACAGCGGTGGTAAGGTTTGGGGGCCTCATCGGGATTAACCGCAATCCGGCAAATTACATGGCGAAAAAGCAAAACGTAGCTGCAGGGGCCCCGTTGAACCTCATCCACAGAAACGACTGTGTGAAGATCATTACAGAGATCATTGTACAGGAAGTATGGGGAGAAGTATTCAATGCCTGCTGCCCCGACCATCCTACCAAACAGGAGTATTACACCAAGGCTGCTGAAATCAGCAACATACCCTTGCCACAATTTACAAGCGGCACAGGTAATTTTAAGATCGTAAGCAGCGATAAATTAATCAGTCAGCTGGGCTATACCTTTGAATATCCCACTCCGATGAGTTACTTAAAAGAACTGGAAGAATGGCATCCACACATCTGATATCGATTGTGGGTGCCGGTCCGGGCGACCCGGAACTGTTGACGGTAAAGGCCATGAACCGCCTTACGAAAGCTGATGTGGTGCTGTATGATGCCCTGATCAGCGAAGAGGTACTTGAACTGGCACCACCCGGAGCCATCAGGATGTATTTCGGCAAACTGAACAATGATGGACAGGACCCACAAAAACGGCAGGATGATATCCATCAGCAGATATTGCTTTGGGCAGCAAAGAACAAGCGGATTGTCAGGTTAAAATCGGGAGATCCTATGGTTTACAGCCGCGGGGCGGAAGAGATCAGTTTTTGCCGTACCCATCATTTAAATTTCGAAGTGATTCCAGGGATTACCGCTGCTATGGCCGGAGCTTCCATATTTGCCACTCCCCTCACCCGTCGTGGCAATAACAACATGATTCTCTTCTATACGGGAAGAAAAAACAACTGCAGTTATCCACAGATTGATTCAGTTGTAAATGTCCTTCAGACGGGATCACCGGTTGTTGTTTACATGGGATTAAGCCACCTGGTGGATCTGGCGGAATGCCTGGAAAGTCGTGGGGTAGATCCGGGAATCAGGGTTCACATCATGTGCAGGATATCACAGAAAGGACAAAAGATTTACACTACCACGCTGGGAGAAGTGGATGATTTTTTGAAGGATAACAACCCGGAAACGCCTTCGGTCATTATGATTGGAAAGAATACAGGCAGGGGCAGAGAGCAGAGAGCGGAGAGCTAAAAGCTAAAAGCTAAGAGGCTGCTTTAAATTCCTTAGAATCAGAGGAAAACAGATTCTGGTTGCTGGTTGCCGGTTAAATAGCACACACTCCAATCCAGGGATCGTCCCCCTTTGCCTGCTGCCCTCTATCAGGGCCATGGAGCTAATCCAAAGGGGGCAGGGGGATTAGAGCAGCAAAGAATTTACTGGTTATTTGTAGCTGGTTGTTAGTTTCCAGTTTCTGGTTTGGAGCCGCTGCGGTGCATTGTTTTATAGAAAAGAGCCTTAAAGATTTTAAAGTATTCAGGAAGGGAACCTTGAGGGTCCGCGAATTGCACAAATTACATGAAAAAGAAGGTTGGGGCTATACTCCGGATTCGTTGAAGTTTTCAACGATTCATTGCTGTCAACCCAATCAAACTTTTGCAATTTTTCCACCGGGATGATCTCCCCGTTTTACAGACCTGCAATGCTTATAAAAAATTTTATATCAATAGCTTACCATGTACCATTTAATTCGTAAATTACATCCGCTATATCGAAATAAACCATGCTTTTGTACACGTCACTTCTGGGAGTGGTCCTGTCGTTGATACTTCTTTTGTATAACGGCAGGACAAACAGATCCACCATTTACCTGGGCGTATTTTTCCTGCTGTTCAGCCTGTATGCCTTTTACCAGTTTGTTTTACTGGAGGCAAAATCAGTTTTCCTTGTGGAAATGATGCTAGTAGGGTTTGTACTTGTTACTCCCCCACTTTACCTGATCGGGCCGTCTTTATATTTCTATGTACGAAGCATTCTTACCGACAAACCCAACCTTAAAAGAAGGGATTTATGGCACCTGCTGCCTGCATTTCTTTATTTTATGGCTGCACTGCCCTACACTTTCACCCCGATGGACGAAAAAACAGAGGTTGCGCATGCCGTGGTAAACGATATCGGGTACATGCAGGTTTACAAGGCTACCTATCTTTCCGAAATTTTTTCCACTTCTGTTGTTTTCCTGAGCCGGCCGGTACTTGTGCTGGGTTATACCATGTGGTCAGGCTACCTGCTGCTCCGGTATCTTTCCCGCAATAAACTAAACAATGTATTTTCCGGTCAGCGGTTTATGAAAATCTGGGTAGCACTGCTCCTTGTTACCATGTTCATCCTGGTAGCAAGCCAGACGATACTCATCAGGAAAGTATTTGTCATGCATTTTTCCGAAGTTGCCTTTACACTCAATGTTCTGAGGGTATTATCTGTAGTAAGCTTGTTTGTTTTGCTCATATCACCCTTCTTTTTTCCTGCCATCCTGTACGGGCTTCCGAGAATACCACTCCAACAGGGAATTCCATTCGGGAAAGAAGAAAAACCCTGTGCATCAGAACCGGAAGAAAAACCTTCACCGATGCATCTGGAAAAAAATTACCTCCAGTGCATTTCTGAACAGATTGATTCGTACATGCAAAACCATAAACCTTACCTTCAGCCTCTTTTCAATATCCATCAACTGTCGGTAGAAACCACTATTCCGGCCCATCACCTTGGATACTATTTCAGGGAAGTCAAAAAAGAATCGTTTACCGAATACAGGAACCGCTGGCGGATTACACATGCCAAGAAGCTGATTGCCGGCGGAAAGATGAACGACCTCACCCTTGAAGCGATTGCAGAAATGTCGGGTTTCACGAACCGCAATTCATTCCGCACCACCTTTCAGCGTATGGAAGGAATACCCCCCAGTGTTTTTGCTGCACAGGTAAAGAATAAAGTACAGCCCCGCGTTTTGGATACCATTTGAAGATTTAATGATTATAAAAATGTGAGGATAAAGACAATGAAGGTAGAGTTCAGCAGCCTGCTAAAGTAATTGCGGGAAAACCTTACTTCTTTTAAAAATCTTAGTAACCAGGTCAAAAAGTTCCACCCCAACCTTATTACCTTATTAAATTTCCCGCCACCCATCCCAGATGGAATAAGATAGTAAGTCCCCCAGTAAAATGTATTACAGCCAAAACGAATAATATGAGAAGCAAAATCCTGTATGCAAAAATACGAACCCCTTAAACCTCCAAGGGACTTTAGGACAGTGTAAATCAGGCAGGATACTGCCACAGAGCATTTTACTCCTCTCCGCCAGCTGGAGAAAAGCAGGGAGGAGCCGTGAATACCGGGGAGGACTCATTAAAGCCTGCAGGGTTGCTCTTTTCATCCGCCAGGAAAATTGCGACGGCAATATTTCACTTCAGCTTCAAATCTTTTTTCGTGCATCAATTTTATAAAACCGATGCATGCACAGGTTCAATTTTCTTTTCGGGCCGCTTTCTAATCCATAATTTTCACTTCCGAAAAACGACCGGCATTTTGGTTCGGCCATCATGTTAAAATTTTAAAGCGCACCGTCATGAAAAAATTTTACTTCTTTTATCAGCATTGTTTAGCCAAAAATCAAGGATCCAATTTATCATCCTATTCCAGGACAACAAATCCTGAATCAGTATCAGGAATGGGTGCAAAGTCTTATTTCTGCCTTTTGTCATTTTTAACTCTTTACCTGATTTCTTTCTGCAATTTGGCAGTTATGGCAGTTCATCCGCCGGAAAATATGAAAGAGGTGGCGGCCCCGAAGCTTGATGGACCCATATCAGCATTAGCCGGATCAACAGCACCTTTAATGTGTTCCGGTCATGCAGTTGCCGTTGCAAACTATAATGATCCGGACAATAATATGAATGTTACATATGCATTGGGCGCTTCAGATGAAAATTATGCCTCCATAGGATATCTTGAATACATCACTTTTGACCTGGCTGGTATTAACATACCTGAGGGGAACTCAGTCACGGTTAATTGGAGAAAGGATCCAGGATCAGGAGATGGATTGGCGTACCTTTTTGAATCAACAGATGGCGATCACTGGCAAGAAATAGAAGTCAATGTTTTTGTAAGCAATGAAACCTTTTCAGGTTATAATGTTTCACTTACAGAAGGAATGCGTTACCTGACAATCCTGAATCAATCTTATTACTGGTTGAGTGTAGAATCTATTACAACAACATATCCCTGTGAATGTAACGGGGGAACCATCGCATTAACATCAGGCATTGATTACCAAACCATTTGTGAAAGCACTGAAATTACACCCATTATTTATACAATCGGCGGAGATGCCACTGGTGCTTCATTATCCCCTGAACCGCCTTCAGGAATATCAGGAAATTATGATCCAACGGCAATGACCTTTACGATCAGCGGCACGCCAACCGTTGAAGGAACTTATTTGTATACACTAACCACAAGCGGCACTCCCTCACCCTGCACCGACACTTCGGTTAGTGGCACAATCACAGTAAATGACACTCCATCCGCTCCGGGTATAGATGTATTAAACAACTGCGGCAATTCGGTTTTAACTGCCACCGGCTATACTGGCGCGTTAAACTGGAGCACCGGGGAAACTTCGGCTTTCATTACGGTTTCATCAGGAGGGACATATTCAGTGACCCAAACCATAGGAGAGTGCACCAGTCTGCCGGGAGAAACAACAGTAGTGATACAAGCCAGCCCTGTTGCTCTGGCACCCACTACAGGTGATGGTTCCAGCGGTAATCCCTACCAGATCGCCTCACTTGAAAACCTTTACTGGATTACATCAACCCCTGCAGTATGGGATAAACATTTCATACAGACTGACTTTATAGATGCCTCCGCAACAGCTTCATGGTGCACCGGTGGGTGGATGCCAATAGGTGATTACTGGGTAAACATGGGATCTGAAATCCATGTCTTTTCAGGTAATTACAATGGACAAAATCATTCGATTTCAGGGCTGCACATTACCAGTTCCTCATCAGCGGCTTATGGCCTTTTCGGCACTGCAATCGGAGCTACACTTAAAAATCTTGATATCATCAATGTACAAATCAGTGGTGTGGCCGGTCCTGCCGGAGCCCTGGTGGGGTATGCCAACGGGGTAACAATTGACAATTGTTACAGCAGCGGCAGCGTATCATCAGCAACCAGCGACGCGGGTGGATTGGCGGGAAATCATTCTTCGGGCTCAGCCATGGCAAACTGCCACAGCACCTGCAATGTTACCGGAACCCGTAATGTGGGTGGTTTAATCGGATCAAATACTTCCAATTCCACGGTTACCAATTGTTATCATGATACTGGCACGGTGGACGGAAGCGGAAATTTCATGTCAATCACCGGTGGCCTGGTGGGCGCAAATTCCGGCGCTTCCGTTTCGAAATGTTACAGCACCGGAACAGTGGCAGGTTACGATAATACAGGCGGACTTGTGGGATATAACTATTCAAATGCCACTATTTCGAACAGCTATAGCAGGAGCAGCTGCAGCGGACATCCTTCGTTTAGTACTAATAGTGGTGGCCTGGTTGGACACAATCATTTAAATTCAGCAATCATTCATTGTTACAGCACCGGATTGGTGGGAGAACTGATGGGTGGTTTGGCAGGTTATCAGTCTGAGGGAGCCATCACAGTCAGTTCTTACTGGGATATGGGAACATCCCGGAAAGTATACAGCTCTGCAGGCACAGGCAAAACCACTGCCGAAATGAAAGTTTCATCAACTTTTGCTGATTGGGATTTTATAAATATCTGGGGGATCAATGCGGCTAACAATGATGAATATCCATACTTTTTGCCAGAACCTGTGTGTAGTGGCGGAACCATTGCATTGACAGGTGGTTCAGACAATCAGACTGTATGTGCAGGAACATCCATTTTAAACATAAGATATACGATTGGCGGAGGAGCGCAGGGTGCATCTGTTTCACCTGAGCTCCCTGCCGGGCTGACTGGTTTTTATAGTTCTGATACCAAAACTTTCACCATTGGAGGCACACCAACTGTTGGCGGAGTATATGCCTATACAGTAACCACATCAGGTTCATCGCCCTGCAATGAAGCAACGGCCAGTGGTACAATTCATGTGACTGCAAAACCGGCGCCGCCGGTAATAACCACCCAAAACTTTTGTGGCTATACCCTGCTTACGGCCACAGATTATTCGGGTGACCTGCTCTGGAGCACAGGAGAGACAACAGCTGTTATCCAGGCCAATGCAGGCGGATTATACACGGTTATACAAACAGTGAACGAATGCATCAGTGATTATGCAGAAGCAGATGTTACAGTCAGTACTATGCCGGAAGCAGGTGAGATAACAGGTCCGGCTTCCACAATTCTGGCAGGGCAGACAACCAACCTTTCTGTTACCGGAGGAGATCCCTCCGGCACATGGGCAAGTTCCCAAACGGATGTAGCAACTGTTGATGCCACTGGGAAAGTGACCGGGGTAGGACCCGGTACTGCAACCATTACATATACTGTTGAAGGAGAAACCGGGTGCGAGGGTGAATCCGACATAGCTGATTTTGCAATTAAAGTTGGAATCTTAATTTCTCAAAACTTTGTTGGTTCAGGAACATTTACAGTACCTGCCAATGTTACCAGCATCAATGCAAAAGCCTGGGGCGGTGGGGGTGGCGCTGCAGGAAGAAATACCTATACCGGATATGCCGGCGGGGGTGGTGGAGGCGGAGGTTTCCGCGGTGGTACATTAAGTGTGTCTCCTGCCGATATAATAACTGTTACTGTGGGGAAGGGTGGCCCCTGGTGGTTCGGTGGCAAGCCATAATGGCGCCCTTGGAGCAAGTTCAGTTGTCAGTCATTCTTCGGGAACCATAACCGCAGCTGGTGGAACAGGACCAGTAGCCGGAGCTGGTTGGGGTTACGGAGGAGAGGGATCCTTTTCAGGAACGGTTACTAACCAACGTGCATATCGTGGAGGTGATGGCGGATATAGAACTTATTTTCCTACATCTGCAAGCAGTGGCGGTGGTGGTGGTGCCGGCGACGGAAACAATGGCAGAACAGGTTCAGTACCAGCCGGTGGTGCCGGGGGTTGGGCTGGCGGTGGTAAAGGTGGAGACGGTTCAACCACTGAAGCTCCCGGAGGCGATGGCTCGGGTTATGGCGGCGGCGGTGGCGGAGGAAGCTCCGTTATAAATTCTACCGGAGGAAATGGCGCTGACGGTGCGGTTATTCTTTCATGGATATCCTATTCCTGCACGGAAGCCATTCTTACTTTATCTTCAGCTGCCGGAACTGATAATCAGACCGTTTGCGAAAGCACTCCTGTAACCAATATTACATACGCAGCCGGAGGAGTATCCGGTGCAGAAGCAACCGGATTGCCTGATGATGTTTCCGGAACATATGACAACGGCACCTTTACAATCAGTGGCATACCTTCGGTTGCAGGTATTTATAACTATACAATAACCACAACAGGAACTACGTCCTGTACAGCAGCAACAGCAGGTGGAACCATTACAGTGACAGCCCCACCGGTTGCGGGGATCATTTCAGGTGTCGATGAAATAACCACTGGGAATACCGCTCAGCTTTTAGTCAGCGGGAACAGCGCAACAGGAACATGGTCAAGCATGAATACTGACATTGCCACTGTTGTTGATGGCCTGGTGACAGGTGTAGCTGCAGGTATAGTAAAAATCAATTATACGGTAAACGGAACAGGTGGTTGTGACGCTGCTGTGGCTGAATTTATTTTAACCGTAACAGACAATTGCTGTACCACTCCGGTTGCCACAGCCCCCCTTTTGGGCAATGGCACAACTGGTGATCCCTACCAGATAGCCACGCTTGAAAACCTTTACTGGATTACAGAAAACAGGTTAACCTGGGACAAGCACTTTATTCAGACTGCCAACATTAATGCATCTGCAACAGAAAACTGGTGCTCAGGGGGCTGGCTCCCAATCGGTGACTGGTATGAAAACAGCAGCCAGGGTAATGTTTTTTCAGGCAGTTATGATGGACAGGATTATACAATATCAGGACTTCATGTTGTACATAACCCTTCCTACGTAGCTGTGGGGCTTTTCGGTAAAACGATGGGAGCAGTAATAAAAAACTTGGGTATTACCAATGTCAGTATCCATATCCTTATTGGTTCAAACAACCCTGCAGGAGCATTGGTGGGATCAGCAGCAGGTGAAACTTTAATTGAAAATTGCTACAGCAGTGGGAATGCGGAACTCACAATAGTTAATGCCCTTGGTGGCTTGGTAGGGGAAAATAGCGGAGGCTCCATTATAACCAAAAGCTATAGTTCATGTAATGTGAAAGGATCTCACGAAACAGGAGGTTTGGTGGGACTAAATATCGGTGCTTCCATTACAGAGTGTTTCTTTTCGGGGATGGTTGACGGAACTTCGGATAATTCCTCAACCACAGGTGGATTAGCAGGAATAAATTACAACGGACTCATATCCAAATGTTATAGCTCCGGTACTGTAGCAGGTTATGACATTACAGGAGGACTGGTTGGCTTGAACATAGGTACTTCGCAATTATCAAATAGTTACAGCAGGTGCAGTGTCAGCAGCCATCCTTCTTATGGATATAGGAGCGGGGGACTGGCAGGGGACAACAGTGACACATCTTCCATTACCAACTGTTACAGCACAGGACAGGTATCAGGTATTGTACGCGGTTTTCTGGGAAATTTCGGGGGAGGTGACATCATCAACTCTTTCTGGGACATAATTACCTCAGGGACTTCCAATAGTGAAGGAGGTACAGGCAAAACAACTGCAGAAATGAAGACCCAGGACACCTTTACCGGGTGGGATTTTGCAACCATCTGGGGCCTGAATGAAGCTATAAATGACGGATACCCTTCCTTTAAGCCAGCACCTGTTTGTACAGGGGGAACAATTGCACTGACTTCGGCTGCTGAAACATCTGAACAGACAATTTGTGCCCATTCGGCCATTACATCCATCACCTACTCCATAGGTGGAGGCGCCACCGGTGCAGAAGCAACCGGACTTCCAACCGGCGTAACAGGAGCATTCAGCAACGGCACCTTTACAATAAGCGGAAGCCCATCAGCCGCCGGGATTTACCCTTATACAGTGATTACAACAGGAACCATTGAACCCTGTGAAGAGGCAAAGGCAGATGGAATCATTACGGTGGTTGATCCCAATGCGGCTCCTGGAATTATTGCCGGACTTGCTAGTGTTTGTTCAGGCGAAGAAGGAGTTATATATTCAGTTGATATAGTTCCCGGGGCAACATCCTATAACTGGAGTTTACCCGAAGGTACCTTGATTACTGCGGGTACAGGCACTAATTCGATTACAGTTACTTTCGGCAGTACATCGGGTACAGTTAGTGTTTCTGCCAGTAATGCCTGCGGCACGACTGTCCCGGCTACAAAAGAGATTACTGTAAATCAAACTCATACCCCTTCCGTAACCATAACTTCAAGCGATGCTGACAACAACATATGCTCCGGAACACTTGTGACCTTCACTGCAACTACTCACAATACCGGCGGAGGGACAGTGGCTTACAGATGGTATCTGAATGATATATCATATGAGATATGGAATCAAAGTTCCTGGACTACCGACGAACTGGAGGAGGAAAATTATGACCTGGTTCATTGTGAGATTACGATAACGGGTGGGGCATGCCTGAACTCAGCAACAGCTGTTTCAAATTATATAAACAATGAGGTTTATGATCGTGATGCAATACCTTCCGTTGTGATCGACTCTGACGCCACAGGACCGATCTGCTACGGAACTCCGGTTCAGTTTACTGCAATTCCCGAAAATACGGGTGGTGGATTAACAGCTTACCAATGGAATTACAATGGTGAACCGATCGGCTTTAACAGCAACACTTACTCATCAGATGAACTGGAAGACGGAGACAAGATAAATTGTACTATTACCGTTACAGATGCTGCCTGTTTTGATATTAAAACTGCCTCTTCCGATAATATAACAGTCTCAGTGTATGACCGGCCTGAAGCAGGCATAATAAACGGAACATCTGAAATATGTATTGACAACAAGGTATCATTTAGTGTTACCGGAAATAACATGGAGGGAACATGGGCATGTGGTGATGAAAGTGTAGCCATTGTTGATCAGGTGGGAAATGTTACCGGTGTTGGTGCCGGAACCACAACTATAGCCTATTCCATTGAAACCACAGAACCATGTCACGATTTGGATGTGGCAGATTTTGATATCACTGTCAACCCTAAACCAACGGCAACAATCAGCTACGACGAAGGCCCGTATTGTGCAACTGGAACAGCATTTGTAACCATTACAGGACAGGGAGGAGGCAGGTTCGAAGCAGGTTCAGGACTATCCATTAACGATTCTACCGGAGAAATTGACCTGGCTTCAAGTTCTCCCGACAGTTACATGGTAACTTATCATTTCACGGATGCCAATGGGTGCTCTGATTTTACTAATGCAAAAATTGCAATAAATCCATTGCCGGTTGTCAGCTTCTCCGGTGCAGCAACAATAGAAGTTGGTGGGGAAACAACCTTAATCCCCACTGAAGGCGGAACCTGGACGAGCAGCGATGAAGCAGTTGCAACAGTTACCAATGAGGGCGTTGTAACCGGTGTTGCAGCAGGAACAGCAACATTTACATTTACTGATGCAACCACCGGCTGCAGTGCAACAACCGGTTCAATAACTGTTAATTTTATTCCTGTCAATACTGCTCCTGTACTTGCTGAAATTGGTGCTCAGTCGGTTAACGAACAAGCCACACTGGCTTTCACAGCTTCGGCTACCGATTCAGACATGCCGCCACAGACACTGACTTACTCAATTGATGCAGCTGCTGTTGCCCTGGGAATGAGCATCGACCCTTCAACCGGTGCATTCTCATGGACACCTGATGAAACAATGGGTGGGACAAGTTATAATGTGACAGTTACTGTAACCGATAACGGAACAAATCCGGCGAATCTGATCGATTTTGAAATTGTTGAAATCACAGTAAATGAAGTGAACGTCGCTCCTGTACTTGCTGAAATTGGTGCTCAGTCGGTTAACGAACAAGCCACACTGGCATTCACAGCTTCGGCTAACGATTCAGACATGCCTGCACAGACACTGACTTACTCAATTGACGCAGCTGCTGTTGCACTCGGAATGAGCATCGACCCTTCAACCGGTGCATTCTTATGGACACCTGATGAAACAATGGGTGGGACAAGTTATAATGTGACAGTTACTGTAACCGATAACGGAACAAATCCGGCTAAGACAGATCATGAAATAGTCACCATTACAGTATATGAAGTTAATAGCGCCCCTGCCGGTGCTGACAAAACAATCACCATGCTGGAAGACGGAGCTTATACATTTGCTGCTGCCGATTTCGGGTTCAGCGATGTAAATGATGTTCCTGCAAATAACTTTATGGCTGTTAAGATAACAACAACTCCGGTTGCAGGCAAACTGAAACTCAATGGCTATGATGTACCTGCCGGGAAGGTAATTGTCATGACAGATATACCAAACATGATGTTTTTGCCTGCTGCCAATGCCAATGGAATCCCTTATACTTCCTTTACCTTCCAGGTCCAGGATAATGGAGGCACAGCCAATGGTGGTTTGGATTTGGATCAGTCGCCAAATAAGATGACAATGAATGTAAAATCTGTCAACGATGAACCGGCCGGTACTGACAAAACAATCACCATGCTGGAAGACGGAGCTTATACATTTGCTGCTGCCGATTTCGGGTTCAGCGATGTAAATGATGTTCCTGCAAATAACTTGATGGCTCTTAAGATAACAACAACTCCGGGGGAAGGCATACTGAAACTCAGCGGCTATGATGTACCTTCCGGAAAGGTAATTGTTTTGACAGATATACCAAACATGACGTTTGTGCCTGCTGCCAATGCCAATGGAATCCCTTATACTTCCTTTACCTTCCAGGTCCAGGATAATGGAGGCACAGCCAATGGAGGTTTGGATTTGGATCAGTCGCCACACACCATAAGCATTGATGTAATTCCAGTGAATGATGAACCAGTACTGGCTGCCATCGGTAACAAAACCACCCCATGGGGAAATCTCCTCACATTTACAGCATCAGCTACCGACCAGGATATACCGCTGCAGAATTTAACCTACAGCCTTATCGGAGCACCTACCGGGGCTTCAATTGTACCTGCAACAGGTATATTTAACTGGACTCCGGCTGAAGCCCAGATTAATAAGAATTACACTTTCAAAGTCAGGGTTACGGACAATGGCACAAATCCTGATAATTTATACGATGAAGAGGAAATCACTGTCACAGTGGTTAAACGTACTACTATGCTGGTTTACGAAGGTGATGTATTGGAACAGTATTCCGACAAAACTGATTTATCCGCAACATTGTATGATATAACCAACGGTTTACCAGGCACCGCATTGGCGGGAAAATCAATTGATTTTACTATTGGCATCCAGTCAACTGATCCTGATCCGATGACAAACAGCAATGGAAAAGCCGCAGCAACATTAATTCTGCAGCAATCTCCAATACTGGCATACCAGGTTGTTGCAACTTTTGCAGGAGATAATTCCTATGAGGGAGACAACGACATAAAGGATTTCAATATTACCCAGGAAGATGCCATTATTGCCTACACCGGAAATGAATTTGTGGGAGAACAGAACCAAACAGCAACAACAACCCCTGTGGTTTTATCGGCTTCATTAACCGATACTGACGACAGTCAAAGGGGTGATATCCGGAATGCACGTGTACAATTTTACGACGTCAATACACTGACTACTCTGTCAGGATGGCTCACTCCCGGACTGGTGCAACCAGGTGACCCTACTGAAGGAGTTGTTATACATACATGGGATGCACCTGTTCCTTCATCAGGATACAATACATTTACAATCGGAGTAAGAGTGGGTACCCAGGATCCTGAAGATAACGGCTACTATGATGGTTCAGATAAAACTGTCGTAAATGTTTACCGGACCTCCCTGTATGAGTTTATTTCAGGCGGAGGACATATCCGGACAACAAATTCCAAAGGCAAATATGCATCCGACCCCGGGCGCAAGGTAAACTTCGGGTTCAATGTGAAATGGAACAAGACAATGAAGAATCTGTTGGGAAACATGAACCTTGTATTCCGAAGGGGGGAGAAGGTATACCAGATCAAGGCAACTGCCATGAGCAGCCTGTCGGTCAATTCAACCAATCCTTGCTCACAGAAGGCATACTTCACAAGCAAGGCGAGCCTTTACGATGTTACCCTGCCCGCTATGCCCATTGACATAAAAGGCAATTTGAACCTGCAGGTCAACATGACGAACAATTTGTCGCCTGTGACAACCAGCACTATCGGATTCACAGTCTATGACGGCAATACCCTTCTGTATTCATCCAGCTGGCCCGTAAACAAAACCGTGGAACTACCGGTTGAGGGCGGAAACCTGGTTGTTCATAACGGAATTAAATGTGTAACAAATAATGATGTGGATGTAGTGTTGTACTCATCACCTAATCCTTCATTTGCAGGAGATGAAATCATCTTCGAAACTGTTGTTACACCAAAAGGAAGCACTCTTGTCCCGGAAGGAACAGTTGTATTTAAAGAAGGTGCTGTAACACTGGCAAGCGTCAACCTCATTAAAGGCAAGGCTTCTCTGGCTCTAAGCAACCTTACTGCCGGTTCACACAACATTACGGCAGCTTACACTTCAACAAACGGATTCAACAGTGGCTTGTCCAATATTGTGGTGCAAAAAGTGATATCTGCCCTACTCGAACTTGTATCTGACAAGAATCCTTCAACAGCAGGTGAATCTGTAACCTTCACTGCAAAGGTAACTGCATCGGCCTCAGGTGACCTGCCTTCAGGAACAGTGACCTTCAAAGATGGTGCAGCTACATTGGAAACTGTATCATTGGCAGGAGGAACTGCATCCTTTACCACTGCTTCCCTGACCGCGGGGATCAATACGATTACCGCTGAATACAGCGGAAATTACGGCACACTTTCGGCTATACTGACCCAAACCGTAAGCAGCAGTGTCAGCATTGCACTGGTTTCTTCCAAAAACCCGCAGCAGATTAAAACTTCAGTTACTTTCACTGCAACCATTACTGCCTCAGGAAGTCCGCTTGCCAGTGCGGGTGTATCATTCTACATCAACGGGGTTTTCTGGAAAACCGTTTTAACTGATGTAACGGGAAAAGCAACTGCCGTCAATTCATTTAACACAACCGGCACCTATATCATTGAAGCCCGTTCATCAGGTCAGTCAGCTTCCTTGCCTCAGGTAATTAAAAACAAAGTCAAATCTGCGGAAATTGCAATAGACTCTGAAAATCAGCTGATGAAAGATGAACTGAAGGTATATCCGAATCCGTTTGATGATCGGCTCAGGTTTGAATTTTCCTCACTTGAACCGGCTCATGCCCGGATTGATGTCTATGATATGACAGGACGATTGATAGCAACGGTATTTGATCAGCCGGTAGAAAAAGAAACCCTGTACCATGCAGAATTCATACCCCAACAGTTGGTTACTGCCATGTACATTTACAGGATCAGCATCGGTCAGAAAATTTATATCGACAAGGCTCTGTACAAAAGAAGGGAATAAACCGTGCCTTCTTCCTCCGGTATAGCAAATGGCAGGCGAGGGTTAAAAATTTCCGGTATTTGCCAAAAGAGTCGGCATTGTGACGGTGCCTGATTTGGAGAGAAGGAAGGTGTCCGGCAGCAAAGGCTGCCGGCACCATTTCCAACCTCCTGAGCTTGATGGAATCTGAAATCAGCCTTACAAAAAAAACATGTAACCAAATGCGAATGACCCGATCAATGCATACGCAACGTATAATAAAAAGATTTTTCGGTTCACCAAACCCCACACAGCGGCCATTGCAGGTTTTGTGGCCATTTCGGTTCGTTCGATGCGGGTGACGGTTGCCATACGAATCCTTACCTGCGTTTGCCCTGCATCTACCCGGGGAAATATATTCCATATGCCGGTGGATATTTTCAATTGTTACCGTTGCCTCATCCACGGGAATTCCAACCGAAAGGGCAAGTCCACCAAGTGTCATAATGCTGATGGTTTGTCCAATCATGTTTAAAAAGATCAGGCCTCAGCAAAGCCTGGGCTGCTCTTTTAATCTCTCACGACATGCCTTAGCGTCACTGGAAACAATTACAGCTACAAACAAGTTACAAGATAAACAGATATAACCTGGGCAAATATGAAAAAAAAGGTGATCGTCATAGGAGGTGGGTTTGCGGGTGTTCAACTGGTGAGGAGACTAGATAAAAAAATGTTCGAAGTTTTACTGCTCGACCGTTTGAACCATCACCAGTTTCAACCACTGTTTTACCAGGTTGCAACTTCGCAGATTGAACCTTCCAGCATATCATTTCCGTTGAGGCATGTTTTCAATTCGGCAAAGTCAACACAAATCAGGCTGACAGAGGTACATCAGATTCTTCCTGCTAAAAACAAAGTGATAACTGCCACAGGGGAATTTTACTACGATTACCTGGTCATTGCCACCGGATGTAAAACAAATTTCTTTAATAATCCCACCATTGAAGAAAAAGTCTTTCCTCTTAAAACCACCTATGATGCAATTGCGATACGTAACCACATCATTACAGTTTTCGAAAAGGTATTACATGCAGATCAACAGGAAAAACAGCACCTGCTGAACCTGGTTATTGTGGGTGCCGGTCCTACCGGAGTGGAACTTGCAGGGGCATTTGCCGAGATAAAAAACAATGTGCTGCCAAAAGATTATCCGGGTATTGATTTTTCAGAGCTGACCATTTATCTCATTGAAGGGAGTAAAAGCACACTTAGCAGCATGAGCAAGACTGCACGTAAGGCTTCGTCCCGTTACCTGGCGAAGATGGGGGTGGTTGTAAAAACAGAAACTTTTGTTAATGGGTACGATAATAACCTGGTACTTCTTTCGAAGGGTGAACCCATTCCATCGTCCACAGTGATCTGGGCTGCCGGTGTCACAGGAAATAAACTGGAGGGGCTGCCGGAATCTTGCTGGATATCAAACAACAGGCTGATCGTTAACAGGCACAACCGGGTGGAAGGTTTTGAAAATATTTTTGCCGTTGGGGATATTGCATATATGGTAACTGAAAATTACCCCCATGGACATCCGCAGGTTGCCAATGTAGCCATTAATCAGGCAAGGCTGCTGGCTAAGAATCTGCGATTAATGGAAGATAACAAACCATTGCAGGATTATGAATACAGGGATCTGGGTTCAATGGCTACCATCGGGCGGAACAAGGCTGTGGTTGACCTTCCTTTTCTCCGGTTCAAGGGATATTTAGCCTGGCTGGTGTGGATGTTTCTGCATCTCATGCTGATCCTTTCAGTAAAAAACAAACTGATCATATTTATCAACTGGGCCTGGAGTTATCTGACCAAAGACAGCTCCCTGCGGCTCATATTGACTCCCTGGAGAGATAAATGAGAGGTGCATGGCTGTGATTGAAATATTTAATCAGATATGTGATGTCTCCTCCGATTTATCCAGGTTTTTAACCTGTATTGCCCTGAAATTCCGGATGCCTTCAGCATCAAAATCACAATTCAGCCATTCACCATCGATTACGGCTCCGGATTTTCTGTAAAGATCAATGGCATTCGTGTTCCAGTTGAGCACCTGCCAGCGCACACGTTTGCAATTTTCAGCTTTGGCTACCTCCATAATATAATTCAGCAACATGGTTCCAATCCTGTTTTTACGGTAACTTTCCATTACAAACAGGTCATCAAGATAAAGCGATTTTCCCACCCAGGTATAATAGGCATAAAACCAGAGCGCCATGCCCACAATTTCACCTGTTTTGGTTTCGGCAACAACACACCTGAACAAATGCTTTTCTTCCCTCATCTGCTCCAGGGTATTTGTAACTTTTTCGGGTGCCTTTTCAAAAAGTGCCAGACCTTTTATCATCTCAAGAATTGCAGGAAAATCTGCTTCTGTAGCTTTGCGGATATTGACTGTCATGATTTCTTTCAGGTAAAATTTTAAATTCAAAAATAAGTATTTCCTGTAAGATCATCCTGGTTAACATAGAAGGGATATTGAAAAGGTGATAATTTTAAGTATAATTCCACCTGGAACAGTATAAAAATAATGTCGACACGACTGTATACAATCGGTAAAATCTTTATTAATTTAGCATCCGGAGTGGTACAACCATTTGTTACAATATTTGCAAGAAAATATTTTAAGTCATGATGACACCCTTTAGGCTAATGGTGCTTTTTCTTTTTATTTTAGTCTCTTTAGCTGTACATTCCTAGAACCAAACAGAGGCACAAACTGAGTTGAAAGCAGAATTTCAGGAAATGCTGGAACAATGGAAAGATGCTTACAACAGTGGCGATGCACAAAACCTTGTTTCACTTTATTCTGCAGACGCAATCTATACTTCTTCGCATGTTGCGGGGTTAGAAGCCATAGGACGCAACAAACTCATAGAAAATTTCCAGAACGGAATCAACGGAGGCGGGCATATCGACCATATTGAAATTCAGAGCATGGAGGCTGAGGGCGGGCTTGCAGGTTTGTATTGCAAGTATACCGCAACCAATGCCGGGGTAACGGTAAGCGGAAGAAATTTGCTGATTCTTAAAAAGCAAGGTGAAAAATGGGTCATTGTAACCCATATGACTGTGGTTTAACATGCCATTCTCAATTCCCTTTAAAGCTGTACAAGAAAAAAAACGAACAGGCAAATCCGGTCTGCGTCCGGATACGATTTTGGTGATAGCGGGCTGTGAAATTTATGAAAAGCATTGCTGAAACTTTTCACCCATGACATTGTTTTGAATATAGAACCCGTTATAACATACAATATGAAAACACACTATTTATTTCCAATACTATTGTTAGGGGCATTGATGATTACATCATGCAAAGATAAGGAAGACGGTACACCACGGCAGGTATCGAAATCATATACATATGAGCAAAATGTCAGGGGATCAGCAGGAGTGAGAGGAGAGTTATCCCTGCCAGAGCTGAGGTTGGCTGATGTTATAGGAGCTGACACAGCTCAAAATTTAACGCACGCTCAAATACAACTCGCCGATACCTATCTTGAATTGTCGGGTTTAAAACAATTAGAACCGGATACAGTTGTTGTGATACTGGAAGATTTTACAATCCAGATCGGCACACGCCAACCTGTCAATTTAGGCGACTTCAGTACCAATCCGCAGGGTGTTAACGAGCTGGCTTCTGACGTTCAGTATTCTACCAATGAAGTTGTTAACCTGATTCAATCAGTATTTTCTGAAATAACATCAGGCAATAAGAGGACAACCATTAAAGTTTCATTTATGCCCAATGTGGACATAACTGCTGCTGATAACGTTCAGCTTAAAATACATTTTGGGGGAATTTACCACTACCTGGAATTGGATTAAGCGTGACAGAACATCGGTTGAAATAGTATAAAATCAGTTTACAGATACCTTCCACTCCATGAAAAATCATATTCACAAAAGGAACCATATCTGGTTTTTAAACACCAGCTAAACCCGGCTACTCGTTCATAGTAGTAAACATTACATCATAATAATTGAACTACAGGATGGTGTAATTGTTGTTAGAGAGCAGTCCGCCTTCATATGGAAATTAAATCATATACTCCACATCCTGCTTTGCAGGAATATATACTTGGCATATCCACAGTAAATGCCTTACTTCCGGAAGAGACCTGTGAAGTTGTAACACCATATCCCCCAACTCCTTTTCAGTCGCTGATATTCTACTGCAATCATCCCATTTCCATGGGACGGACTGGTAACGGAGAATATAAAAAACAACCTCATGCTGTACTTATCGGACCCCAGTTTTCGCGTGTGAATATCAAAGTCCACCTCCGCCTTCAGGCTATACGTGTTGACTTTGTACCCGGTGGCTTATACCGCATGCTTGGGGTTCCAATGCATGAATTGTTTGATGATGGTTTTGATGCGGTTGATTTTTATGGTCCGAAAATGAAGCATCTGAATGACCAGTTGCAGCAAATATCTGAATTGGAAGATGGCAAAAACATCGTTGAAAATTTCCTTTTGACCGAAGCAACCCGTCTCAAAGGGAAATTGCCATTTGATTCCGCACTGCACATTCTGTTGAACAACAACGGGAACCTGCCCATAGAACAAACTGCCTCGCTTGCTTGTCTTAGCCTGAAGCAGTTTGAAAGAAAGTGCAGGGAAAGAATCGGAATGAACCCAAAACTGTTTGCCCGGATATTAAGGTTCTCTAAAGCGTACAGGCTTCATGAAGCTTTTCCCCGGCTTAGCTGGATAGATATTGCATACAAGGCAGGATATTACGACCAGATGCATATGATCAGGGATTTTAAATTCTTTGCAGGGGTGAACCCATCGGTCATTGAACAGCAACTCCTGTCAACACCATTAAGGATGCAAAGAGACCTCCATTTTTAAAAAGTCTTTTTTTTACTATGCCGGCCTTTGGGATTCAATGTAATTTTATTGAATCACAATTAAACAGTAAAAAAATGAAAAACTTCATGTACTTCACCTCGGCAATGCTGATCCTCTTTAAAATATCCTGGGCACAGGATAAAGCAAATCCGGTAAACCTCGAAGAATTAAAAGGATTTACCCAAACATACTATTATAGTCCGGGGCATGTGAAAAGGGCAAAACATATCGCGTCGTTTATGGAAAATGCAATCTTTTTTTTTCAGAATGAAATCATGTATACCCCTAAAACCATCATGTTTATTCTTGGGCCACAACACTGGAGAACTTATGCTGCTGAAGGATTACGTGATGTGTATGGGTTTCCGCATAATATAGATCATATCCACCTTGCCATAGCGGCAGAAGACAATGATTTCTGGAGAAGCTTTCTGCCCCCGGTTGACCAGCTTCCACCCAACATGGCAGTACAAGTTACCAAAGCTTATGGCAATGTGGATGGAACATACAGCATGAGGCCATTTTTCGATTTGCTTGCGCTTCATGAGATGGGACACTCCTATACAGCACAATCAGGACTTAAAACACACCGTTACTGGATGGAGGAATTATTTGTCAACATCATGCTGCATACTTATATTGCTGAAAAACAGCCTGAACTTCTGCCTGCCCTCGAAACCTTTCCTGAAATGGTAGTGGGTACAGGAACAGCAGAATATGAATTTACCAGCCTCGAAGACTTTGAACAACTTTATACCACCCTGGGTATGGGCCCTAAAAACTACGGCTGGTATCAATGTAAATTCCATTCAGCCGCCAAAGACATTTACAATAGCGGGGGAAAGATGGTTTTGGTTAAATTATGGAAAGCATTTCTACTGCACCAGGAAGAATTATCGGATGAAGAATTTACAGACATGCTGCAAAAGGAGGTACACCCTTCAGTGGCCAATGTCTTTTTGAAATGGAATGAAACAGATTGATGCCTGCTTGTGAAAAAGTTTTTAACAGATTATATTTTGCCCTCAATTCAAAAAACAGACGAATAGCCATAATAATTAAGTCTATGTTTATCCTGTTCATGCAGATATTCCCAACTTTAATATAAAAATTTCAAACATATGCTTCCCGGATCTATAACTTACAATCAGCCTGCGGATGGGGAAAGGAGGAATCATTCGCTATTTTCAAATGAACTGCTGGTATTCCTGTTTGTCTTTGTTTTTGCTTCTGTCTTCTACCTATTCAATATTGGGTTCAGTGACCTTTGGAGCGATGAAATCTATACAAAGACAATGCTGAAGGGTTCTTTGTCTGAGTTTTATGAACGGTTCAATAACGATCTGCACCCACCCCTGTATTACCTGGCATTGAAAATTCTTTACAGGTGTATTTGGAATCACTCCATTTACCTTGAGGTTGTTTTCGGTCCTGGGTGTACTATCGGCTATGTTACTGGCCTACTCCGGCGGACAGCGTATCTTTGGAAAAAAAGGCGCCCTTTATTTCAGTGTACTTCTGATTTTGATTCCAATGCTTGCAGTTTACTCACACCAGGCCAGGATGTATAAATGGTCATCATTTTCGGTAACCGGGGTTTTTATTTATTCTTATTTATTTATGAGAACCGGTAAAAACCGCGATCTGGCCCTTCTTTTTGTATTCACTGTCACTGCCATGTATATCCACTATTACAGCATGGCTGCTGCTGTGGTGGCAAATGTATTTGTCTTAGTGTACCTTCTTCTGAACAGGAATAAAAAGTGGCTTCCTCATTTATTGTCATTATTGATGGCATCCCTCCTGTTTCTCCCCTGGATCTTTATGTTTATGGTTCAGATAAAAAAGGTACAACATGCTTTCTGGGCACCCGAAGTCAGTTTTGACGTAATCCTTTCCTGTTTTGCTATCCCGTTCACCGAACAGTTCTGGACTTCCGGTTATTCCCGCGCGTTAACCATCCTGATGTATTTGCTTATCATCATTACCCTTCTCATGAGCTTTACAAAATCATTTGCCCGCTGGAGGCTGGTGTTGTGGCTGTCCCTGTCTGTATTTTTTGGAACGCTGTTCATTGCTGTAGTTATTTCCCTCTTCTCGCAATCCATTTTATCTTCCAGGTATGTCATGACCATTATATCGATGCTTGTTGTTGCGCCCACTGTTCTGTTTACCGGGATGAAGAAACTGTGGCCGAAAATAATCCTGATTTCTGCTATTGTACTACTTAGCTTAAGAATATCAGTTTCCGGTTTTGGTTTTTCATATGGCCCCTATAAACAAACTATCGGATACATAACAGACACGTATCCTGAAATAAAAAAAATCCTGCATTTAACAGAAATAACTGCAGGGCCACTCACAGAGTACAGTGTCAATTCCGGATTAAGCCATTACTGGCTGAAGACAGAAATGTCGAATGTTGATGCCTTCACTGAAGTGCACCAGTACAACCACCCGGGAGAATTTCTTCAACCGGGGGAAGAATTTTGTGCGGTCAGGTTTCATAACCTTGAATTAAACCTGGAGAATCTAAATCTGGTGTTATCAGAATCAGAACTTTTAAAAAAAGATACCGTACGTGATAACAAGATGAATGACGGAATCATGATTCAGCTTTATCTTTTAAAATACCGAGGGAAAACACCCTGACCTGAAGGATAAGACTCTTTAAATTTGAAGCCTTCCTGGATTATATATTCAATAAATTAAATGACAAAAAACCGATCAATGAAACATCTCACATTTCCTTGTTTATTTTTATGTATGGCCTGTTTGTTGTCATGCAACAAATCAGATAATGAAATGAATGAATTCCTGATAGATGGGATCAACACAAGCAATTATCCAAAAGTCGATGATTCCACTTCCACTCAGCCTTTACAATCACTCATTGCGTGCAAACTTTTGGGAATGGATTATGAGTGGGCATTTGACCCTTTGTATATGCATCATACCATACGCCCCCCCCTACAGAACAAGGAAGCATTTTCATTCATCATAAATCAGGTAAGAAATACCGGCACCCATTCATCATTTATCAACCTTATCAATGGGGATGCTGATATAATCATTGCAGCCAGGGAGGCCTCTGAACCCGAATTGTGGGAAGCAGAACTGAAAAATGTCACTCTTATTCATTCTCCGATAGCCATCGACGCACTGATATTCATACTGAATGAGGAAAACCCGGTGACCTCGCTGACTACCGGCCAGATCAGGGACATTTATACCGGTGATATCACTAACTGGAGTACAACGGGAGGGATGAATGAAACCATAAAGCCATTTAAACGAAATCCCACTTCCGGAAGCCAGGTCCTGATGGAAGATCTAATCATGAAAGATCTTAAAATGCCTGATTTGCCTGAAATGGAAGTCTCTCCCACCATGTGGGGGCCTTTTAGCCTGTTATCATATCATAAAAGCGGAATTTGTTATACAGTCTGGTATTATAAGGAGTTCATGGCACGGGCAGAACATGTTAAGCATATTTCTGTTGATGGGGTGTACCCTGACATCAACACTATAAAAAACGGGGAATATCCCTACACGACAGACATATATCTGGTGATTCGTGAAGATCTTGACAATTCATCGATGGCTTACCGGTTATACCAATTACTGATGACTCCGGCAGGAAGAAAAGTTATTGAAGAAAGTGGCAATATACCTTATTGAGAGAGGGGGGTGGCACGGTCCTTCTATTTCTCCGGGCTGATTTTTACAGACATTAAACAATTTACTTATAAGAAAACAGGGAAATGTCCTGACAATAGGTTTCCTAAACAAGAATTTTTTGGTGCAGCTGAGTCATTGCCTCAGTCAAAGACTTTTAACCAGTCTCTTTTCTATGCCGAACTTTTCTTCAGGATGATCTTTGCCATGGGGTTCTGCATGAACAACAATACCATGTATATTTTCAACAGATTGAATGATCCGGCTTCAAAATCCAGGCCTTTCCAACACAAATGCTCGGGTCTCATATCTCTCACGCTACCACTTTGCGACCAGCGGCATTTTTCTTCCGAACCCAAATGCTTTGGAGCTGATGCGCAGGATGGGGGCAGCCTGAAAGCGCTTGTACTCGTTAACGTTTACCATACGGATGACCTTCCCTACGAGTTGAGGATCAAAACCTTTCTCTGCAATTTCCTTCGGTGACAGGTTATCTTCGATATAACCGGAAAGGATGCCATCAAGAACTTCATATTCAGGCAGCGAATCTGTGTCTTTCTGATCTGGGCGGAGTTCGGCGGAAGGCGGCTTGGTGATGCTGTTTACAGGAATTATCTCAGTTTCGCGATTGATGAAATGTGCCAGCCTGTAGACATCCATTTTATATACATCGCCCAGGACTGCAAGTCCCCCGTTCATGTCGCCATAAAGGGTTCCGTATCCCACTGCGCATTCGCTCTTGTTGGTTGTGTTCAGCAGGATGTGCCCAAACTTATTGCTTAGGGCCATCAATAAAACACCCCTTATCCTGGCCTGAATGTTCTCTTCAGCGATTCCTGGAGAAGTTCCTTCAAAGATTAATTCCAGACTTTTATCCACAGAACTCACCGCATCCTGGATGGGAAGGATGTCGTACCTGATATCCAGGTTCCGGGCAAGTTTTAGTGCATCGTCCACACTATGATCAGATGAAAACTTAGAAGGAAGCAAAAGGACCCTGATGTTTTCACTTCCAATCGCACGGGCAGCCAGAACAGCCACCACTGCTGAATCGATGCCTCCCGACAGACCCAGTGTGGCCTGGCGGAAGTTCATCTTCATGAAATAATCCCGGATGCCAAGGATCAGGGCTTTATAAATCTTATCTATACGACCAGAAGAGGGCTGCAACTGCTTAGCACCCGGATTTTTTGTATCTACAACCAGCAAATCCTCTTCAAAATACTTCAGTTCCTTTACGATTTCACCCTGATCATCTATAAAAACAGAACCTCCGTCGAATATCAGTTCAGCCTGTGCCCCTGTTTGGTTCACATAAACAACAGGCAACCTGTGCCTCCGCGCTTTGGTGATGAGTACATCCTTACGCCAGTTTTCCTGGTTATATGAAAATGGGGATGCTGAAAGATTCACTACCAGGTGCGGGTTAAGTTTTGCCAGCTCTTCCATGGGAGATACCTGGTAGAGCCTGTTCCTTGCAAATTCATTGGCGGTAGGCTGCTCGTCCCACAAGTCCTCACATATGGTGACAGCTATACGTTCCCCCTTATGCTCCACTAAACTAAATTCCCTGTTAGGTTCAAAATGGCGGTATTCATCGAAAACATCGTAGGTGGGAAGCAAGGTTTTCCTGTGTACCGACTGCACCTTTCCCTCTGCCATAAAAACTGCAGCATTGTAAAGCCTTTTACCCTTGCCATTTTCATTTATCACAGGTGCGCCGGCTATGGCTGCAATGCCTACACAGAAGTTAGCCAGCTTCTTTATGGATTCATCTGCCTTTGCGATAAATTCCTTCTTCTCGAGCAGATCGTGGGGATAATAACCCGTTACCGAAAGTTCGGAGAATAAAACCAGATCCGCACCTTCCTGTCTGGCCTGCTCCAGCGACCGCAGCATCTTTGCGGTGTTTCCTGTAAAATCTCCTATAATATAGTTTAATTGTGCCAGTGCTACTTTCATTGTTTCTTTAGTTGAATTTTTAAATGAAGGAACATGCGGATAAATATGTTCCAGCCAATATCAGCAAATGTCATATTTTTGATCCAAATTCGCAATAAATTGCGAGACAGAGCGTATTGAAATGATAATATTATAAAATGGAGCGGTTTGCATGATGCTGAAGCAGATAAGGAAATGCCGGATGCACTGGCTAAAGCAGCAGTTCCACCTATTTATAAAAAAAGAAAAATGACGTTCAGAAAAGTATTGATTCTGGCTGCCCTGCTGGCCGCCGTGTTCGCCTGTAAGAGAAACCCTCTGAAGGTTGACATTTCAGGCATAGAAACAGAGGTGGAAGTTGTACGATTCGATCAGGAATTGTTCTCAATCCCACTGCTGGATACTCTGGCTGAACTCACAGAAGTACGCAACAGGTATCCTGAGTTCTTCGACCTGTTTACCTACAAGGTTATCAATGCCGGTGGTATTAGTCAGAACCACTTTTCTGGCATCATGGGGGAGTTTCTTACCGACAGTATGATCCAGGATGTGAAGCAAAAGGTTGAAGAGGAATTTGGAAGTTTTGAGAATACGGAAAGTGAACTGGTCAGGGCTTTTAAGTATTACCACTACCATTTCCCGGCAAAGGAACTGCCGGTTATATATTCCATGATTTCCGGTTTCAACCAGTCGGTAGTAACTGCTGAAAACATCATTGGGGTGAGCCTGGACAAATACCTTGGCCGTGATTTCAACTATTATCACCAGCTGAGCAACGTGCCGATGTATAAAATCACCAATATGCACCCCGGGAAGCTGGTTCCGGATGTGGCATATGCCTGGGCCATAACTGAATTTGACGATTCGGGACATGCCACTTCACTTCTCGACAATATTATCTCCCAGGGCAAGCTTATGTATTTAGTTGATGCCATGCTACCTGAGATGCACGACAGCCTGAAAATCGGCTATACAGCCGCGCAACTTAAATGGTGCCAAAACAACGAGCCTCAGATGTGGAACCATCTTGTAGAAAACAGAATGCTCTTTTCGAACAAGCGGATGGACATAGTCAGGTTCATCAATGATGCCCCCAGCACTACAGGCTTCCCGGTGGAGTCGCCCGGCAGGACTGGTGTCTGGATTGGCTGGCAGATTGTGAGGGAATATATGAAAAAGCACAAAGAGGTTACACTGCCTGAGTTGATGGAAAACACAAATTACCAGCAGATATTGAATGATTCGGGATATTTTCCGGAGTGAAAAGAGGGCACACCTGCCTGCCTGCCTACCGGCAGGTAGACCGGCAGGCAAGGGGCAGAAGGAACAGGGCAGAGGGCAGGGAACACAGAGCACTGAGAGGGCGGGGAGTGCCCGCAGGAATTTTCCAGGATATGAGCAAGTAAAGTCCGGCCGGCTACAGTCCTCATTGTCCCACAAGTCCCGTATGGGACACAGGGTATAGGACTAAGAGCGAAGAGCGAGCTGAGGGTAAATTAAAATAATGTGGCAGCGTGATAAGAATGACCGAATCCTGCATGCAGGTGAACATACAACCACTGATACAAATAAAAAAGAGAAAAAGGAAAGCCGGCTTCTGCCGTCTTTTCTTCTTCCCTTTTAATTAATCGCTGCAGCTTTACTTTAAGCTTCTTTCTCCCTCTTGCAGCTTGCAGCCTGCCGCTTGAAGCTCCTTTCTACAATTTCCTGATTTTGATGTTGCGGAACCACACATCATCGCCATGATCCTGGATAGCAATGTAACCTTCTTTTGGTACATTTGCCCAATCGGGATTCAGTTCGGGGAACTTTGAGTCTTTCACAAGTTCATTCCACTCGTCAGTCCATAAATGGTATTCAAGGACTACTTCACCATTCTGCTTATGTACAACAGTTCCCTTCTGTACCAGCACTTCTGCTGAGTTCCATTCACCTACCGGTTTTGCATTTTGTGGCTTTGCAGGAATCAGGTCGTAAAGAGAGCCTGCCTGACGGTTGCCATCTTTGCCAAGGTTGGCATCGAGGTGTTTTTCATTATCGAGAATCTGCATTTCAGGAGCAGTTCTCCAGATTGGCCAGTCTTCCCTTTCTTCGCCCAGATAGAAGATCCCTGAATTACCACCTTCGGAAATCTTCCATTCCAGTTTCAAATGGAAATTTGAAAATTTTTCATCATAAAGTATGTCTCCGCCATCCTGTGCACCGGCTTCACCCATACCTGACCCTTTGCAGTGAAGGGTTCCGTCAACAATTTCCCATCCGGAAGGAAAGGTATCCCTGTTCACACCACGCCAGCCTTCAGACGTTTCTCCATCAAAAAGAAGCATCCAGCCCTGGTTTTCTTCCTGTTCTGTAAGCTGGTTAGGTCCAGCTTCTGCCGATTTTTCCTCAGTGCTTTCAGTTGATTGCTGTTTCGACCCGCCGGTGCATGCTATTGCAAATATCAGTGCACCTGCAAAAAGAAATAGAAGAACTCTTTTCATTTTTTTCTTATTAATTGGTTAAAGAATTATAACATGCATATTTAAATGCAAAATTAATTGAAATTATATACATGCAAAACAATCAATTTCGATCCTTAAGTTATTAACAATTTTGCAATATATCCGGCAATGGAATCAAATTGTTTTGTAAATTTAAATCCGGTATTAGTGACCGGAAAGAAAATTTATCCTTGAATTTATGAATAAGAAGTTTATTTCCAAAAAAATCGGAATACTTACTGCCGGTGGTGATTGTCCGGGACTCAATGCTGCCATCCGGGGAGTTGGAAAAACATCGATAGTGGAATACGGAATGGAGGTGATCGGGTTCAATGCAGGTTTTTCAGGTCTGATCAACAATGATTACATACAATTGAAGGAGTCGCAGCTTTCAGGCATTCTCACTGTGGGAGGCACCATTCTTGGAACTTCTCGGGAGAAGCCATACAAGCTTGTTAAGAACGGTCCGGCAGACACAGAAAAACCGGATAAAATTAAAAAGAATTACCATGACCTGGGGCTTGATTGTGTGGTGTGCATTGGGGGAAACGGGACGATGAAAACTGCTCATATGTTGTCTCAGGAAGGCATGAATGTGATTGGCATTCCTAAAACCATTGATAATGATGTTTGGGGAACAGATGTAACATTTGGATTCGATTCGGCAGTTATGATAGCAACCGAAGCAATCGACAGGCTGCATACTACTGCCAACTCACACCAGCGGGTTATGATCATTGAGGTAATGGGGCACCATGCCGGCTGGCT
This sequence comes from Bacteroidota bacterium, assembly GCA_023412195.1. Taxonomy (GTDB): domain Bacteria; phylum Bacteroidota; class Bacteroidia; order Bacteroidales; family Prolixibacteraceae; genus Mariniphaga. The sequence continues at coordinate 5,226 of JAEYNZ010000101.1, read as the reverse complement.
GGCATTGTATTCGGGCATGGCCGGTGGTGGCGACATCATCCTGCTGCCTGAACTGCCTTACAACATCCGTTCGATCTGCAAAAAGATAGAAAACCGGTACGAGGACAACAAGCCCTATTCCATAGTAGTGGTGGCTGAAGGAATAGAACATCCAAAAAACCATACAGCAGCTTCCTATATTGCAGAAGCCATTGAAACCTATACAGACATAGAAACACGCAAAACAGTTCTTGGGTACATACAGCGTGGGGGAAGCCCTACGCCCATGGACAGGATACTTGCCACCAGGTATGGTTCATTTGCTGCCCAGTGTATTGCCGAAGATAATTACAACATCATGGTTGCAGTGAAAAAAGGTGATCTTACAACTGTGCCCCTGGAGGATGCAGGAGGAAACCTGCGACTTGTGGATCCCGTTCACCCTCTCATTTTGAAAGCAAGAAAGATGGGTGTCTCTTTTGGTGATGAGTACATGTCAGGTTAAGGGAAGGTATACCAGTTTTTTGGTACGGAAGAATTCTTCCTCATAATAATCGGACAATTCCTGGACAAATACTTTCTTCCTGTAAGAATGTATTTCTCCATCAATGTTTCCTCCCTTCAGATACAGAATGCCATTGGGAACAGCATTTTGCTGGCGTGATGACACCTTCCCCCTGACCCATCCGGCAAACTCAGGCAGTTGTGTAACCGCCCGGCTCACAATAAAATCATATTTTTCATTTAGATTTTCGGCACGGATTTGTTCTGAGGATACATTTTCAAGGCCAAGGCTCTGTGCAATTGCATTAACAACCTTGATTTTTTTCCCAATTGAATCAATAAGATGAAATCGTACTTCGGGGAAAAAAATGGAAAGCGGTATACCGGGAAAGCCTCCTCCTGTTCCTACATCCAGGATGGTGCTGCCGGAAGTAAATTTAATAAACTTTGCAATGGAAAGAGAATGCAGTACATGCCGTTCGTATAATTCATCAATGTCTTTCCGCGATATGACATTGATTTTTGCATTCCATTCAGCATACAACGGGTAGAGTTTATCAAAAGCTTCTACCTGTGCAGGTGTTAATTTTGGAAAATATTTATAGATTATATTCATTCGCCGGCAGTATCTTCCAGACTCATATCTGTATGTTCAATTAATTTAAACAGCATTTCACGTGCCCTGAAAAGCTGAGCCTTCACAGTACCCAGGGGCAGGTTCAGTTCAGAAGCAATTTCTTCATAGGAGAATTCACGGAAGTACCGTAATTCAACTAAAGTCCGGTAACGTGGCTTTAATCGCCTGACAACATGGTGCAGTAAAATGGCTTTTTGCTGCCTTATGAGTTTTTCTTCAGGGTCAGGATCTTTTGATTTTAATTTTGCTGCTTCATTATTTTCAACCGGATCTACATTATTCTCGATTACAATATAGGTACCTTTTTTTCTGCGAAGAAAATCGATGCAGTTATTGGATGCAATTTTAAAAAGCCAGGTACTGAATGCATAAGTGGGAGAATATTGGTGGAGGTTTTTAAAAGCCTTCCCAAAGGCTTCCAGGGTAAGATCTTCAGCATCATTGCGGTTATTCACCATTTTCAGCAGCATGAAATAGATGGAATCTCGGTAGCGTGAGAGTAACCGGGTAAAAGCCTTTTCATCACCCTCCAGGGCGTTCTGTACAAGTTCATAATCCTGACGGGCTTTCTCTGACAGATTTATATTATTTTTTTCCATCCTTTTTTCCGTCCATAACTGTCATGCACTGCCCGGAATATAAAGTTTATCACAGGCAGAAACAAAGCAATTAAAAACGAAGGTAAGAATAATTTGCGTTCGTTCAAGGCGGCCAGAAGTTTTTTTATGATAAACAAATTGCAGAGAATCAAAAAGATAATCATAGATAATATAAAGGGCCAGAGTTCGGGGACAACAAGCACAACGGCCACTGCTACAGGCAAAAAAAGAAAGTTTATCCAATCATGGACAGCCAACCGGTAACGGATAGCAGCCGGCAGGTATTTTCTCAGATACCAATCCTTTTTTATTAACTCTATATAATCCTTAAATGTAACCTTTTTCTTTTCATAAATAGCTGTTTTTTCTGAGGTAAGCAGTTTGACCTTTTTTTTGTTAATAAAGGAATTGATGACCATTTCAAGTTGAACAAATGATTCAGTTATTCTTCCCCGGTAACCACCCACCCCAAAGTATTTTTCTTTTCTGAAAGCAACATTTTCCTGTGATGCGATATATGGCATCCCGTTCAGGATAAAGCCAAAGCTTTTAAGTTGCTGAAAAAAATATTCAACCCTGTAAAGCATATTTATAAAAGAGCCGGCCGGCCTTATATTGGAATAATTTACAATTACATCTGCATTATGGTCTGCGTGAGCTGATATATGAGAAATCCATTCATTCCCAAATGTTGCCGCATTGGGCGGCACCGACATCACCCAATCATAACGTGCAGCTTTCAGTCCGATGTTCTGAGCCATCTTCTCAGAGTAATCGGTATCCTGCTTCAGCCTGGATATTTTAAGATGTTGATTTTGGCCCTGCAAAGCCTGCAGGAAAATATATGAGTTGTCCAGCGAATAGTTATCAACAGCCACCACCTCAAATTCACAACCATTAAGCGCCAGCATGCCTGGAAGGTATTCCCTTAGGTTATCCTCTTCATTCCGTAAAACCATTAAAATTGACAATGTGCCGGAAGAACTTTCAGGTGAGCTTTTATGCCTTGCTACCCGCAGGTTGAAGAACAGTAAATAAAAAACCTGGAACAGGAACAGCAGGACGAACAGGCCAGTGAGGGCCCATTCAATGGGATGCCCCTGCACGATGGCATTTTGGTATGATTCGAGCATGTGGATGATGAATATTAGATTGGGTCAAAAATGACAACATTCAGGGCAATAACAAAATTTTGTGAAGCAAAATTTCTATGATGAAATTAGAATTTATTAACAGAACCAGCGATTTCAAAATTCCGTTCAATTTAAGTTAAATAGCTATATTTACCGCCTGAAAAACGGGCAATGAGATTTACATTAACAGCAACTGAAAATGACACCCGGGCCCGGGCAGGTATCATTTCCACCAGTCACGGACAAATTGAAACACCGGTTTTTATGCCGGTAGGCACCGCAGGTTCGGTGAAGGGAATCCACACAAGGGATTTGAAGGAGGATATACGTGCCAGGATCATATTAGGAAATACCTACCATTTATACCTGAGGCCTGGGACCGAAATACTTGAAGCAGCCGGAGGGTTGCATAAGTTTAACAGGTGGGACGGACCCATTCTGACCGACAGCGGAGGGTACCAGGTATTCTCGCTGGGAGACATCCGTAAGATGAAAGAGGAGGGTGTCATGTTCCAGTCGCATATTGATGGTTCAAGACACCTGTTCACACCTGAAAGGGTAATGGACATCCAACGATCCATAGGGGCCGATATCATCATGGCTTTCGATGAATGTACACCGGGTGATGCGGATTATGACTATGCTAAAAAATCATTGGAACTCACCCAGCGCTGGCTCCACCGGTGCTTTGAACAATTTAATAAGACAACTCCAAAATATGGACATGATCAGTCGCTGTTTCCAATTATTCAGGGCAGTGCATATGCCGGGTTACGCAAGATAGCAACTGAACATGTTGCATCATTTCATGCCGACGGTTATGCCATAGGAGGACTTTCAGTAGGTGAACCCGAAGAAGTGATGTATGAAATGACAGAAGTAGTCACAGCAGACCTGCCTGCAGATAAACCCCGGTATCTTATGGGTGTGGGTACACCAGTAAATATTCTTGAATCCATTGACAGAGGGGTTGACATGTTCGATTGCGTGATGCCAACCAGAAATGGAAGAAATGGCATGCTTTTCACATCGGAGGGCATGATTAATATCCGGAATAAAAAATGGGAAAATGACCACTCACCTATTGATGCAACCGGCACTTCATTTGTAGACCAATACTCACTTGCCTATCTCAGGCACCTGGTCATCTCCGGTGAAATGCTGGGAGCCCAGATTGCCAGCCAGCACAATCTTGCTTTTTATATGTGGCTCGTTGATACTGCAAGACAAAAAATTACAGAAGGGAATTTTAAAACCTGGAAACAGGAAATGGTTTTAAGGTTAAAAAACAGATTGTAAATCAGTATGAAGTTTTATAAAACCATAGACATATATATCACAAAAAAATTCCTTGGCACCTTCTTTTATGCCATTGCTCTGATATTAAGCATTGCAGTTGTTTTTGACATGTCGGAAAATCTTGATGAGTTTTTATCGAAAGAGATCACCTGGGGAACTATCATCAGAGAGTATTACCTGAATTTTATTCCGTACTTTGCAAATCTGTTCAGCCCACTGTTCACTTTTATTGCTGTTATTTATTTTACATCAAAGATGGCATATAATACAGAGATTATTGCCATTTTGAGCAGTGGGGTTTCCTATGCCCGCCTGATGCGGCCATACCTTGTATCTGCTTTGGTCATTGCTGTTTTTTCATTTATCCTGGGCAATTATATCATACCGCCAGCCAATGAAACCATGAACAGGTTCAGGGAGGTATATATAGACAACAACAGACAGGCGGTTCCAACAGATTTAAATATTCACCGGCAGATTGAACCGGGAGTGTTTATATACATGCAACAATTCACTTCTTCAAATGTAGGTACCCGTTTTACGCTTGAACGTTTTGAAGGCCATGTTTTAAAGGAAAAGCTTACAGCTCAAAACATCAGGTGGGATGAAGAATCAGGGAAATGGATTCTTAACAACTGGTGGTTGCGTAAAATTTACGATACACACGAAGAATTTGAAGGAAGCTACAGGAAAGATACAACCCTCAACATGACCCCTTCTGAGTTTAAGACCATAAGAAACCAGATGGAGAATTATACAACTCCTGAGCTTCTGGCTGAAATTGATCAGATGAAAATGAGGGGAGTCAACTATGTGGAATGGGAAATTGAACGTCATAAAAGAATTGCAGGTCCGTTTTCTGCATTTATACTTACAATTATAGGAGCAGGACTGGCTTCACGTAAAATTAAGGGAGGACTTGGTTTGCACCTGGGACTTGGGCTCATGCTTAGTTTTTCGTATATTCTGTTCCAGCAAATTTCTACTGTTTTTGCCATCAGTGGTAATACTCCTCCCATGATAGCTGTATGGATTCCCAATCTGGGTTATAGTTTAATCGCCTTTTTTGTCTTCC
>JAEYNZ010000052.1 GCA_023412195.1 Bacteroidota bacterium | reverse complement strand
CCGCACAACAAAAATATCGGTGAGTTCTGGAATGTCAAACCTTCTTATCAGTCGGAATTCGAAGCTTTTATACCAATTCAGAACGGCTGCGACAAGTTCTGTACTTTCTGTGCAGTGCCCTATACCCGTGGCAGGGAAGTAAGCCGCCCCTCGGCAGAGATACTTGCTGAACTGGCATTGCTGGTTTCCAACGGCTATAAATCCATCACCCTTCTTGGCCAGAATGTTAATTCATATGGCCTTGACAAGAAAGGAAATGAAATTACATTCCCTGAACTTTTGAGGCAGGTTGGTGAACTGGGCAACCGGAGCGGAAAGGAGTTCTGGGTGTATTATACATCGCCCCATCCCCACGACATGACCGATGAAGTGATTGAAGTGATGGCACAATACCCTGTACTTGCAAAACAAGTACACCTGCCCATGCAGAGCGGCGACAACAAGGTGCTGATCCGTATGAACCGCACCCATGATATAGAAAAGTACAGGCAGATTGTCCATTCAATCCGCCGCATCATTCCTGAGGCTACCTTATTTACCGACATCATTACTGGCTTCACGGGCGAAACGGAAGAACAGTTTGAAAATACCCGCCGTGCCATGGAAGAATTCAGATTCAACATGGCTTATACGGCCATATATTCCCCCCGCCCGGGTGCGGTAAGTCACCGTTGGGAGGACACCGTGCCGCTTGAGGAAAAGAAACGGCGGCTGCATATCCTGACAGATGAGCTCAGAAAACACAACATCGTTTACAACCAGGGTCTGGTGGGCAAAACCTTCAGGGCACTTGTAAGAGGCGCAGACCGAAAGGAAGGTTTTCTTTCGGCACTGACCGAAGGGAAGCTGATTGTGCGGTTTCCATCTGACGCCGGGAACCTGACAGGCACATTTGTTGATGTACAGATCACTTCTGCATCCGATTTTTCACTCGAAGGAGAGCTGGTGCAGGTAAAGGTACTTGCCTGAAAAGTTGCTTCAATTAAACGGAAGTTTCGAAATAAGTTTTTTTAACTTTTTTCGTTTACCAATCAACAGGCTGATTTATATTGCTTCATACACTTCCTGCCGAATTTGATGTGGGAGGGTTACAGCACATATGAATTTCTGATTATTTTTGAACTTTATGTGCATTTGATGATAAGCAGTTAAACCAATTTCAGAAAAATATCTAGAAAATGAAGAATATCCTTTTGACTTTCCTTACACTTGCTTTGGCATTAAACCTTCAAAGCCAGAACCGGCAGCAGATTACACTGAGTGACATATTCAGCAATGGAACTTTCCGGGCAGAAACTGTTGCAGGATTGCGTTCAATGAACGATGGCGAGCATTATACCACACTGGAAGGCCGTACCACCATTGTAAAAAACAGTTACCGCACCGGTAAGGCTGTTTCAGTATTATTTGACATTTCCACTGTAAAAAAAGCCCCAATTGCAGCATTCACCGATTTTGTTTTCAGCGATGATGAAACCAAGATCCTGCTTACAACCAAAGTACAACCTATTTACCGCCACTCCTATACGGCAGAATATTATATCTGGAATTCGGTAACAGAAGAATTGCAGGCATTATCGGATAAAGGGGCTCAGCAGCTGGCAACATTTTCACCCGATGGCGAACGGGTGGCATTTGTAAGGGATAACAACCTTTTTATCAAGAACCTGAAATTTGGAAACGAAACCCAGATCACCTGGGACGGGAAAGCAAATGAAATCATCAATGGAGCCCCCGACTGGGTATATGAAGAAGAATTTGGATTTAACAAGGCATTCTGGTGGTCGCCCGACAGCAAATTCCTGGCATTCATCCGTTTCGATGAAACGAAGGTTCCTGAATTCAGCATGACCATGTACGGTGGCGACAGTCCGGTAATTGAAGCAAATAAACTTTATCCGGGACAGGCAACCTTCAGGTATCCAAAGGCAGGGGAAACCAATTCAACCGTTTCCGTATTAAGTTATGAGCTTTATTCGAAGCTGTTAAACAAGGTAAATATTGGTACCGACACTGATATTTACATCCCACGGCTGAAATGGACGCCTGATTCCAAAGACCTTGTGGTTATGCGTATGAACCGCCGGCAGAACCAGCTCGATGTGTTATATGCCAATCCTTTTACAGGCGAAACAAGGCCTATATATACTGAGAAGAATGACCGCTATATTGACATAAATTTCCTCGATGATTTTACCTATCTCGATGACGGCAGGTTTGTTGTCAACAGCGAGCGCAATGGCTGGTCGCACCTGTACCTTTACGACAGGCTGGGGTTCCTGCAGGGGCAGCTTACCAAAGGTGATTATGATGTAACCGGCTTCTACGGCTACGACCCGTCACAGAGAGTATTCTACTACCAGGCAGCAGCCGAATCGCCCCTTCGCCGGGAGGTTTATTTTGTCAGCCTCGATGGGAAAAAGCAGGGGAAGATTTCAACCCAGCCGGGAACCAACGATGTTTCCTTCAGCAGGAATTTCAATTATTACATCAACTATCACAGCAGCAGCCAGACTCCGCAGCTTGTAACATTGCACGACAAGAAAAACAGGCTGATCCGGACCCTTCAGGATAATTCAGCGCTTAAGAACAAACTGCAGGGCTATGACATCCCCCAAAAGGAATTTTTCACTTTTAAAACACCGGAGGATACAGAGTTGCATGGTATCATGATAAAGCCGGTAAACTTTAATTCTTCAAAAAGATACCCGGTATTGATCACCCAGTACAGCGGTCCCAATTCTCAGCAGGTAACCGACTCCTGGAAAAGCATCAGCTGGAACGACTACCTGGCACAGGAAGGTTTTATTGTTGTAACCATTGACCCCAGAGGCACTGCCGCCCGTGGCGAAGAGTTCCGGAAGGTTACCTATCTTCAGCTTGGGAAGTACGAGTCGGAGGACATGGTGGAGGCAGTCAGGCACCTGGGTTCACTGCCATACGTCGATAAAGGGAACATTGCCATTTACGGCTGGAGTTACGGCGGCTTTATGACACTGCTGACCATGCAGAAGGGAGGTGAACTTCTGAAGGCAGGGATTTCGGTTGCCCCGGTTACCAACTGGCGCTTTTACGACACCATCTATACCGAACGGTTTATGCGCACACCACGGGAAAATGCAGAAGGGTATGACAACAACTCACCGCTCTCCTACCCCGGAGATATTAAAGGCAGACTGCTGATCGTACATGGATCGGCTGACGACAATGTACATGTACAGAATACCTATGAGTTCACAGAGAAGCTTGTACAGGCAGGTGTCGATTTCGACATGGCCATATATACCAACCGGAATCATGGCATCAGGGGCGGAAACACCACCATGCATTTATACAACAAAATGACCCGTTTTCTGAAAGACAACCTGCAATAAATGATGTAAAAGCGAAATTATGGCAGTTAAGTTGCCATGGCAGATTTTTTGTTAGCTGAAGTTGCCGGAGCTACAGGAACCAATGGGTAGCCGGCATAAAAAAAATTAAAACATTACAAAAATGATGAATTTAGCAAAATCTTCGAACCCTGCGTTAAAGGAAAATATATTTCACAGGGATTATACTTCTTCAGGAGAAGTAATGACTGTAAACGGAACCATAAACAAAACAATACTTTCACTTTTGCTTGTAATATTGGCAGCTGTCTACACCTGGAACAAGTTTTACAATGCCGGCTCAACCGAAGCGGGCATGTCGGCCATAATGCCATGGGTCGCCATTGGGGGCATTGGCGGATTGGTAACTGCGCTGGTTACGATCTTCAGGCCACAAAGTTCGGCTATTTCAGTACCAATATATGCAGTTCTCGAGGGTTTGCTGCTTGGAGGTTTATCTGCACTTTTTGAAGCAAGGCACGGCGGCATCGTGATGCGTGCAGTGGCTTTATCGCTGGCTGTTTTTGCCATGATGCTGTTTCTTTACAGGTCAGGCATCATTAAGGTAACCCGTGGTTTTATGCTGGGCGTTGTGGCAGCAACGGGAGGGATATTCCTTGTATATATTGTCAGCTTCATTGCAGGCCTGTTTGGTGCGGAGATGGGATTCCTGCACGGAAGCAGTAACCTGAGTATCGGGTTCAGCCTGGTGGTGGTAGGTGTTGCAGCCCTGAATCTTGTGCTTGATTTTGCATTCATCGAAAGGGCCGCCGATACGGGTGCACCCAAACATATGGAATGGTATGGTGCCTTTGGACTGCTGGTTACACTAATCTGGCTGTACCTCGAGATGTTGCGCCTGCTGTCAAAAGTGGCAAACAGGAATTAAGCTGAATCCAAGACAGCGGATGTCTTCACCGGGAGCAGCGGATTCCAATCCACTGATTATACTTTACGGGCGATGAATACGTGGATTGGAATCCCCGCCTCCCATTGTTACTGCAACGTATATATATCGGCAGCAGCATACCTCGATGTCAGCCTTACCTCAATCCTTGAAGTCAGGCTGTTGCATGCAGCCAGCGCCAGTTCGGGGGTATTGTTTTCAGCTGAAAGGTGGCTCAGAAAAACACACTTCAGCCTTTGTCCGGCGCTTCCCTCCAGCAACCGGAAAGCCTGCACATTGGAAAGGTGGCCATGTGCCGAAGCAACACGCTGCTTCAGGTAATACGGGTACGACCCTGTTCTCAGCATCTCCTCATCATAGTTCGATTCAAGAAACACAACATCACATAACTGAAGGTGAGCCATTACATTGGAACAGGGTTCACCAATATCGGTAAATACGCCAATATTCCTGTCGTCATAGGAAACCCTGAAGGAACAGGGCTCTGATGCATCGTGGTTCTTCAGAAAAGGAAAGATTGTAAACTCCCCTACTTTAATTTCCGTTCCCGGAACAAAAAACCGCGGGGAGGCCGGCTGCATGTTGTGATATGCTGCCACATAAGTTTTGGCACTTATGTAAACCGGCAGATGCATCTTTTTTGCCAGCACCCTGGCGCCCCTGATATGGTCGCTGTGCTCATGCGAAATAAAAACAGCTTTCACTTTTTCGGGTTTCAATCCTTTTTCCTTCATCCGGTTAATGATCTGCTTGCAGGAGATTCCTGCATCGATCAACACAGCATTCTTATCATTCCCGATGTAATAGCAGTTCCCGTTACTTCCCGATGCCAGCGCACATATCTCAATCATTATATCGTATTTTTGGGCATTCAAAGATAATTAATTCCCCTGTTCGTCCGGATGGTCGAAATAACTGCTTCCGTCCCAGCAATGGGTACAAAGGCTTTCACGGGGCAAGCCGATCGCTTCCACCAGGTCGGGCAATGTCTGGAACTGCAGCGTTGTAAGCCCCAGATCTTTTCGTATACCTTCAACCATCGACTTATATTCTTCCGTTTCAGGGTTGGAATATTTTTTCATATCAGCTTCATTTCCGTTTGTCAGGCTGCTGATTACCTTTCTCGTTGCAAGTTCAAGTACCTGCCGTGAACGCGAAAAGTTCAGGAATTCACAAGGGTAAGTAAGGGGTGGGCAGGCAATGCGCATATGCACTTCTTTGATTCCTTCATTATACAGATCACGGGTATTGTCTTTCAGTTGTGTACCCCGTACAATGGAATCATCGAGGAAAATTCCCCTGTTCCCCCTGATGATGGCCGGGTTTGGAATCAGTTTCATCTTTGCCACCAGTTCCCGCTGAACCTGGCTCTGGGGCATAAAGCTCCGGGGCCAGGTGGGCGTATATTTGGCATAAGGCCTCATATAAGGTATATTTCGCTGGTTGCTGTAACCAATGGCATGGCCGATTCCGGAATCAGGGATGCCTGCCACAAAATCGGCTTCCACCGTATCGCGACGTGCCAGCGCTGCACCACAACGGTAACGTGCCTCATCCACATTGATCCCTTCATAGTATGAAGGCGGATATCCGTAATAGACCCACAGAAAAGAACACACCTGCATCCTTTTATTGGGTTTCCTGAGCTGTTCGTACCCGTCGGCAGTCAGCCTGACTATTTCTCCCGGACCGAGAAAGCCTTCAATTTCAAAACCCAGGTTGGAGAAGGCACATGTTTCGGAAGCAATGGAATAGCCGCCACCGTTACGGCCAATTACGACCGGTGTCCGACCCAGTTTATCGCGTGCAGCAATCAGTTCATTTTCCGTTAAAATCAGGATGGAGCAGGAACCTTTGATTTTGTTGAACACATTTTCAATGCCTGATACAAAGTCTTCACCATCAGCAATGAGCATGGCAATAAGTTCAGAGGGATTTACACTGCCCTGGCTGGTTTCTGAAAAGGTGCGGTTTTTCTTCAGGAATTCGCTTTCTAGTTCTTCCGCATTCACAATTTTACTTACGGTACAAATGGCAAATTTGCCCAGGTGTGAGTTCACAACGATGGGTTGTGCTTCCGTATCGCTGATGACTCCAATGCCGGCGTTTCCGCTGAACTTTACAAGATCGTTTTCAAATTTGGTCCTGAAGTAACCATCCTCCAGGCTGTGAATGGCTCGCTGAAACCCATCGGCCGGATTAAAAAATGCAAGTCCTGCCCTTTTGGTACCCAGGTGGGAATGGTAATCGGTTCCATAAAACACAGCTGAAACACAATCTTTCTTTGAAATGCTGCCAAAAATTCCACTCATCTGATGTTGGTTTTTACTTTATTTCAGATCCGAAAAATAGAGTTTTTTATTCTGAATGCCGGCATGGCAGATCATTCTTTGTTAACATGATTCAAACAATCGGCGCCAGTCAGGGCATGCAACTTTAAAAATTCCATGTTATTACAGCCGGTTAGGTACTAGAAGGAGTCCAACTTATTTTACAAGGGCAGAAATGGCTTTAAAATCGGGTGATGCCGAAGATCGTGTCAATTCAAACAGGATGGATTCAACCGATGTAATCATGATGCCTTCATGCCTGAACCTTTCTTTGGCGATTTCAATACTTTCCGGAGTTCTTGAAGTAACACAGTCGGCAACCACCACCGGATTAAACCCCTGCTCCTTCAGATCTATGGCTGTCTGCAGCACACACACATGAGATTCAATTCCGCATACAAGAATGTTTTTCACCTGAAGGGAAGCCAGTTTTGCCGTTACACCGGGTTCATCGCAGCAACTGAAATCACGTTTCTCAATATACTCAAAATCCGGAACAGCCGATTTTATTCCTTCAACAGTTTCACCCAGCCCCCTGGTGTATTGCTGGGTAACCACAACCGGGATATTCAGGTGATTTAGTCCTGCCAGCAGGATCTGACAATTTTTAAGCAGTTTTTCCTTTTCCCACATTACAGGAAACAACCTTTCCTGTATATCTACTACCAGTGCTGCTGTTTCGTTCCTTAAAATTCTCATGTTTCACAATATTTGATTACAATTAAATTCTGCCGGTGCCGGATGCCAGGTTATTTATTTCCCACCTGATGATTATCTGAAAACTCCCTGCCGGCCTGCAGGCGCGACTTATCGCCCAGGTAACCTCCATGGTGCCGCTTGGCATAATCCCTGCTGTTGAATCCGATTTTTGTCATCATGCCAATTACCAGGGCATCGCCAATAACTGTCATTACAGTTGTAGAGGTGGTGGGAGTAAGCTTCAGGGGGCAAACCTCTTCAGGATTGCCTGTATGGATAAATGCATGGGCGTTTTGTGCCAGTACACTGTCGGGGTTTCCGGAAATTACAATCAGCGGAAGGCCTTCATAAAGGTTTCCGGCCAGTCCGACAAGCTCCACGATTTCCCGGGTTTTGCCTGAATTGGAAATCAGCAGCAGCACATCATTCTCCTGTATGATCCCCAGATCGCCATGCTGTGAATCGCTGGGATGAAGGAAAACAGCGGGTGTACCTGTAGAGCTGAATGTGGTGGCAATATTCTGGGCGATCTGTCCGGCCTTCCCCATGCCACTGGCTACCAGTTTCCCTTTACGCTGATGAACCTGCCTGAAAATTATTTCCACTGCCTGTGAAAACGACTCGTTAACAGGAATCCTTTTAATTGCCTCAGCTTCCTGTTCTATAACCTGTTTGATCAGATCTTCCATTTATCTTCTTAATTTGATGCAAATCTATAGGAAAAAAACGAGGGTTGCATCATCTGTATTTTAGTGGATCACGAAAAATAACATGCTGAAAAAAACATTAAAGAACACAACGTTTTCAATTTTATGACACACGAAGGATAAAATTTTATATATCTGCCATTCATTCAAAACCTTTATGAGACCAGATGGTTTTAACAATGCGAAATATCATAAAAAAAGCCATGTATTCATAGGTATCTGTTTTTAAATAATTGGTAAATTTGGTCACTTCATAATATCTTAAATCGAAAAATGAGACGAGCATGATTTATTAGAAGGAATAAGGATGAAATTTATCATGCGAGTTCCATCTGACTTTTAAAAAATTAAATATATACGGATGAAAATTCACGAATATCAGGCCCGGGATTTATTCAGGAAATATGGGATTCCTGTTCCGGAAGGCGTAGTATGTTATACTGTTAAGGATGTGATGGAAAATGTTCCGGATACCGACAGGCTTAGGGTAATAAAAGCCCAGGTGCATGTAGGAGGTCGCGGTAAGGCAGGTGGTGTCAAGCTTGCGAAGACCAAAGCTGAGGCGGTTGAAAAGGCAGATCAGATCCTAGGCATGGATATTAAGGGGCTAACAGTTGAAAAAGTGCTGGTGGCAGATGCAGCTGACATAGAAAAGGAATTTTATGTCGGATTGATCAATGACCGGAATACCAAGGCGGTAACATTGATGGTAAGTGCCGAGGGCGGAGTTGAGATTGAGGAAGTGGCACGCGTATCGCCCGAGAAAATCATCAAACTGAGCATTGACCCAACGCTTGGCCTGATGGAATGGCAGGCCAGAAAAATTGCTCTTAAGCTTTTCAGCGACCCAAAACAGATGCGCCAGGCTGCTTCTATTTTAATGAAGCTTTACCGGTTGTATGAAGATACAGATTCAACACTGGCAGAAATTAACCCGCTGGTCCTGACACCCGATAAACAGGTGCTGGCCCTTGACGGTAAAATGAATTTTGACGACAACGCACTGTTCCGCCAGCCGGACATTCTTGATATGCGTGATGCAACAGAAGACGAGATCAAAGAAATTGATGGCAATGAAAAGGGGCTTTCCTACATTAAGCTGGATGGAAACATCGGATGCATGGTAAACGGAGCCGGGCTTGCCATGGCAACCATGGATATGATCAAACTGTATGGCGGTGAACCTGCCAACTTCCTGGATATCGGTGGCTCATCAAACCCCGAAAAGGTAGTGGAGGCAATGAATATATTGCTCAGCGACTCTAATGTAAAGGCTGTAATGATCAACATTTTTGGCGGGATTACCCGCTGCGATGATGTGGCCAGGGGGCTTGTTACTGCACTGGAGGAAATCAAAACTGAAATTCCCATTGTTATCCGGTTATCGGGAACAAATGCCAAAGAAGGCCTCGAAATCATCAGGGAATACGGGTTACCCACTGTTTCGACCATGAGTGAAGCTGCACAGAAAGCTATTGAACTTAGTCAGAAGTAAACGCAAAAAAAAAGACAAGCAATGAGTATTCTAATTAATAAAGACACAAAAGTTATCGTTCAGGGTATCACCGGCCGGGACGGAGGATTTCATGCAGGCAAAATGAAGGAATACGGAACCAACATTGTTGGAGGCATCTCTCCCGGCAAGGGTGGTTCTGAAGTAAATGGAATTCCCGTTTTCAATACAGTGGAAGAAGCAGTAAAAGCAACTGGTGCCAATGCATCGGTTATTTTTGTTCCTGCCCCGTTTGCAGGTGATGCCATTCTTGAAGCCAGCTATGCAGGAGTCGACCTTGTGGTTTGCATAACGGAAGGAGTACCCGTAAAGGATATGATGAAAGCTACACGGGTGCTGAAACAAAACGGGACAAAGCTGATAGGTGCCAACTGTCCCGGACTGATCACTCCCGATGAATGCCTGATTGGCATTCTGCCTGCCATGATCTTTAAGAAAGGAAATGTTGGCCTGATTTCACGTTCAGGTACTTTAACCTATGAAGTGGTTAACATGCTTACAGAAAATAATCTTGGACAATCTACCTGTGTAGGCATCGGAGGCGACCCTGTATCAGGCCTCTATTTCATCGACCTGCTCCAGATGTATGAAAACGATCCTGAGACCAAAGCTGTTGTGCTGATTGGAGAAATAGGCGGAGATGCAGAAGAGCAGGCAGCCAGGTTTATCAGGGAAAATATGACCAAACCGGTGGTTGCCTTTATCGCAGGGCAATCAGCCCCTCCCGGAAAACGGATGGGACATGCCGGAGCCATCATATCCAGTGGTTCAGGCACGGCAGAAGAAAAAATAAAGGCGTTTGATGAAGCAGGAGTCCCGGTAGCAAAGGAGCCTGGTGAAATCCCGCGTCTGGTAAAGAAAAAGTTGGGCATCATGTGATGCAAAACCAAAAATTAAAGCCGGCCGCTGTAATGGAAGCCGGCTTTTTCTTATGACTTCATTTCAGGAAGGACTTATAATTCTGTCAGAACTTTGTCAATCCCTGCACACACATCGGCAAGATCAGTCTCAAAACTTGCCTTAAAGGCCGGCCAATCGTTCATGGATACATTTTTGATCTGATGCATCCTCTGATTTATGGACGCGCGTTTTGCTTCACAATCATCCAGCTGTTTGTTCTGGGCATCGGTTAGCTTACCAGCTTTTCCGCGCAGCTTGTCATTCAGAGTCATGATCTTTTTATTCAATTCAGCAAGTTCTGTATTTGCCTTTGCCAGCAAATCCTTCTGCTCCTGCTGGAATTGAGCTACTGCTTCAGTGTCCTGGGCAACAGGATCAGCTTCTTTCTTATTCTGCTGATTAAAGCCACAACCTGTAAAGAATAAAAGGCATAAACCTAAAAGCAGTACTTTTGAGTTGAATCTGTTTTTTTCCATTGTAGTTATAGTTGATTTTCTACCTTCTGTTACGTTATTGCCAGTTAAAAGTTATAATGAAACAGAAGAACTTCCTCAAGAAAATCAATAACCATCAAAAAAAAGATTCAAATAGGTATAAGCTACATTTTAAGCAGTTTCAGCGCATGAGTCCAGCGGTTTTCCCTGAACCCCGGGAGGCACCACAAAATGGCAAGGGGTTCAATGGCGCGTGCAGCTTCAACATTCCCCATATCCTCGGTTTCCCATCCAAACCGCTCCAGAATTTCTTTTACCTCATCTTTGGCTGCCTCATCGTCACCGCAAATAAACATGGTTGGCTTACTTTCAAAGGCCGGATTCACCATAAACGGACTCCCAATACAGCTGAATGCTTTTACAAATTTAGCATTTGGTGCAGCAGCCTGCAGTTCTTCCATCAGGCTTTTATTGATATCAGAAAAATAGGATAGCACCCCGTTTACAGGAGCTTCATCTGCAATGGGGTTGGTAGTGTCTATCACAGTCTTCCCTGAAAGGTTCTCCGGGTTAATTTCCTGAAGTGCCGCTTTTGCCTCTGTTCCCTTAACTGCAAAAATGATAAGTTCATTGTCACGGGCCACATTCTCAGGCGTATCTGTTTTCACCCCCTGGATTTCCTGTTTCAGCTTGTTCCTTTTTTCTTCACTTCTTGAAGAAAGTGTTGTTTCGTAGCCATACTGTATAAAACCTTTGGCAAGTGCCACTCCTACATTGCCTGATCCGATTATGCCTGCTTTTTTCATCATTTAATTGTTATAATTTCTATATAAATACCAAATAGTATTGTTTTGTTTTGCAAAACGAATAATCTTTTGCAATTGATAATCAGTTTGTCAGGTTCCGGTAGGTTACATTTAAAGCTTGTTAACTGATTTCCTGATAATCCTCACCTTTTTTTCTTTCTGCGAATTGTTCTTTTGCGCACTTTTTAAACAAAAATCTTATATCTTGCAATGCTTACAGGAATAATAAACATGAACCGCAGACTGGCCGACTCGATTAAGGATTATATCATTATCACCTTTGGGCTGTCGCTCTTTGCAACAGGCTGGCTTGTATTTTTGATTCCAGCCCAGATTACCGGGGGAGGAATAAGCGGTTTAGGGGCTGTCATATATTTTGCCACTGGAATACCGGTAAGTATAACCTACCTTTCCGCTAATGTCTTCCTGGTTTTGATAGCCATAAAAATTCTTGGTGCCAACTTCGGGGTAAAAACCATTTACAGCATTTTAATGCTGACGCTTCTATTCGCATTGTTTCAGAATATCGTTCCAGAGCCTCTGGTAAATGATGTGTTTTTATCGGCAGTGTTGGGAGGCATGTCATGTGGTATAGGCCTGGGAGTTGTTTTCTCCCGTGGAGGAAGTACCGGTGGTACGGATATCTTTGCCATGATTATCAACAAATACAGGAATGTCAGTCCGGGTAGAATTATCCTTTACTGCGATGTCATTATCATTGCCTCATCCTATATTGTTTTCCGTTCTCCGGAAAAACTTGTTTACGGATATGTTTCCATGTGGGTAGTCGCCTATTCTCTCGATTCCTTTCTCAGTGGGGCAAACCGGTCGGCACAGATGTTTATCATTTCAAAAAATTATAAAAATATTGCCGACTTTATCAATAAAGAGGCCATAAGAGGCGTTACTATTCTGGAAGGTAAAGGGTGGTACACCCAGGAAGATACGAAAATAATTATGTCGGTGGTACGTAAAAAACAAACCAGCCAGATTTTCAGAAAGATAAAGGAACTTGATCCCGAGGCCTTTATAACCATGGGCAGTGTAATGGGCGTATATGGAAAGGGATTTGATCAAATTAAACTTTAAACCGGGAACTGATGAGAAAATATATCAACCTTATATTCATACTGGCAGCAACAATAGCATTTCTGAATTCATGTAATTTTAAGCACAACAAAAACAAATCCAGGGCGGTTGTTGAACAAGATTCACTTATTGCTGAACCGCCGGTTCTGAAATATGGATTCCCTGTTGATTCTTTTATGATTGAAGAAGGTAAAATACGACCTAACCAGCATTTAAGCCACATCCTTGGTGATTTTGGAATAGGAATGGCAGTTATTGATCAACTTGCAAAATTATCGAAAGAAATATTTGATGTTAGAAGAATAAAGGTTGGCAACAACTATTCTGTTTTTACAACAGCCGATTCTTTATCGGAAGCACGGTATTTTGTATATGAAAATTCTGCTACAGATTACTATGTTTTTGAGTTGTTTGATTCCCTCAAGGTTTACCATGGAGAAAAGGAAGTAGAAATCCGCATCCAAACTGCACATGGTGAAATCGAAACATCTTTATGGAACACCATGAAGAAAAACGGGCTTGATCCAATGCTGGCCCTCCGCCTCAGTGATATTTATGCCTGGACAATCGACTTTTTTGCCATTCAGAAAGGAGACCGCTTCAGGGTAGTGTACGAAGAACAATATGTAGATTCAGTATCAGTTGGAATTGGAGAAATTTATGCAGTCCAGTTCGACCATTATGGAACAGAAAACTATGCCTTCAGATTTGAGCAGAATGAGCGGCAAGAATATTTTGATGAGAATGGAAACAGTCTCCGCCGTGCTTTCCTGAAAGCTCCCCTTGAATTTGCAAGAATCAGTTCAGGGTTCTCCAACAGCAGAATGCATCCTGTTTTAAGAATAGCGAGACCACATCACGGAGTGGACTATGCCGCACCTTCCGGCACTCCTGTAAAAAGTATCGGCGACGGAACCGTGGTTACAAGAGCGTACCAGGCAAATGGAGGAGGTAATTACCTGAAAATAAAACACAATTCTGTTTATACAACTGTTTATATGCATCTCAAAGGATTTGCCAGTGGAATTACACAGGGTGCACGGGTGAAACAGGGACAGGTCATAGGCTATGTCGGATCTACCGGATTATCAACCGGGCCTCATCTCGACTTCCGAGTATTTAAAAATGGCACACCTATCAATCCCCTTAAAATGGAAGCACCGCCTGCAGAGCCGGTGCAAAAGGAAAGGTTGCCTGATTACTTCGTCATGAAAGATTCATTGCTGAATGAGTTGCAGAAAATCAGATGGGATCCCGAAATGTTTGCCAACGAAGATCATATAACAACAACAGTTCTTCCTGAATAGGACTTATATCCTGATCTCTATGGTTTTAACCCATAGTCATACCTGAAATGACACTTAAATATTTGAAGGGTTACTGGTCGTTAATTGGCTAAAATAATTTGCATTCCTGTTTATTTGACTATTTTTGCAGCTTCTATAAAGATATAAAGATGCAAAAAATGAGAGTTTATTTCATATTGGCTGCTGTTATTCTGACTGTTTCATGTGTAAGAAACAAAAATGGCCAAAATGCCCAGGATACTATATCGGGGGCAAAAGTATTTGAGGTTTCCGAAGTGGTTCAGACCAGCACATACACCTATCTGAAGGTTATGGAAAATTCTGAAGAGCGGTGGGTGGCTGTAAGCCGACAGGAAATAGCTGAAGGCGAGGTTTATTATTATGATGAAGCTCTGCAGATGACCAATTTTCACAGCAAAGAACTTGACCGTAATTTTGATGTTATTTATTTCGTGAATCAGATAAGCAAAACCCCTGAATTCCACAATCATTCTGCTGACATGCATGGAATGGACCAAATGATGGGCAGCATGCATTCGGGGAAAGGTATTCAGGGACAAAAAAGCAATGTTCAGCTTGAAAAATCGCTCGAAGAGGTTACTATAGCACAGATTTATGAGAAAAGGGATCAGTTCTCGGGCAAGGAGGTTGAAATAAGGGGCGTTGTTGTAAAAGTAAATAAAGAAATTCTTGGCAAGAACTGGATACACCTTCAGGATGGCACCGACAGCAATGGCAGCTTTGATTTAACTGTTACTACCCAGGCTGCACCACAGGTTCATGATGAAGTTACGTTTAAAGGCAAAATCATTCTTAATAAAGATTTTGGCTCAGGTTATTCATATGAAGTTATCATGGAAGATGCCCAGATGCTGAACCAGACTTCAGGCACCGCTCTCTAAGGGTGCCCTGGCATATGAACCTCCCTTATTTTCATATAATGTTCCAGAGTTTGATCTGGATCTTCCACTCCTTCAGGAAGTGGCATTTTTGAAAAAGTCTGGAAATATAGCAGGCATGAGTTGCGCCACCACACAGCTTCTTTTTCCTGAATAGCAAGAAGTGATTTTACATACTGAAATCTTTCCCGGTCAACATACGCTTCCAAGGCATCCCAGTTTTGCTGCATATCACGTACTTCTGATACACCTTGCTGATACTGTAAAGCCAATTCATTCCAGAGAATATTTCCTGATTTCATAACAAAATCCCACGGCACCCTGTGAAACCACAGAAGTAAATTTTCCGGACAAGTTTCTATATCATCAAAAATTCCTGCTACCGGAGGGAAATATTGTCCTGTGGCATGGCTTCCACCCGAGGTTCTGTCAAACCCGATGCCATCGGACCCAGCCCTGTGGTAATATAAAGCAGTCCAATCGGGCCTTCCTCCCTCTACCCAGGGGCCCGGTCCATGATGGTGCCCACGCGCCATAATATGATGCAATCCCAGCGGAGTCATATATCTGACACAAGTTTCTCTTGACTTCAACATCATGTCTTTAATGCTCCCCAGAAAGGTAGTATTTTTATTAAAAGTCATCCTGATCCACTCATCCGCAATAACCTCTGATGAAAGATATGGATCCCATGCCAGTTTGCCAAAAGCATACCAGTTGGATTGGGCAAATGGATGTCCGGTCCAGTTCCGGTCGGTACCAATATTGGCAACACCTGCCATACCCGTAAGTTTCTGCCCGTGTAAAGAGCCATCAATAGATCTTGCAACTGTTGACCCCTCTCCTCTTGCCCATGTATCTGCTTTAAGACATTCTTCAAATAGGGGAGCCAGGTAAACCAGATGGGTCGAGAAACCAAGATATTCCTGCGTAATCTGGAATTCCATCATCAGGTTTGATTTTTCCATTGCTCCAAAAAGAGGATGAAAAGGTTCTCTTGGCTGAAAATCGAGCGGGCCGTTTTTAACCTGAACGATTACATTATCCCTGAAATGACCATCCAATGGCTTAAACTCATTATAAGCCTGTTTGGTACGATCTTCGGGTACATCCTGGTCATAAACAAAAGCCCTCCACATCACAATACCGCCAAAGGGAGCCACTGCATCAGCCAACATATTGGCCCCTTCAGCATGAGAACGGTTATAATCCTGTGGGCCAGGCTGTCCTTCTGAATTTGCCTTCACAAGGAAACCTCCGAAATCGGGTACATATTTATATATTTCTTCTACTTTCCTGTTCCACCATTCCTGAACCCGTGGGTCCAGCGGATCAGCAGTACTCAGCTTATCCAGCTCAATAGGAGCACTGAACCTTGCTGTCAGATAAACTTTTAATCCATAAGGACGGAAGGCATCGGCAAGTGCCCTGACCTTTTCAAGATAAACAGGCGTAAGTATCAGTGCATTGGCATTCACATTGGTAAGCACCGTTCCATTGATTCCAACTGAAGCATTGGCACGGGCATAATCTATATATCGAGGGTGAATCACTTCAGGTAGGCGAAACCAGTCCCACAGTGAAAAGCCGGCATAACCCCTTTCAACAGTGCGGTCAAGGTTGTCCCAATGATTTAGTATCCTGATTCCGGTTTTTGGTGCATCAATGATGTTTAGTTCCGAAAGATCCTTCTCCTGTTGCAGGATCTGCAGAAACCTAAAAACCCCGTATAACAGGCCAATATCTGAATTTGCGGCAATAAGGAGGTTTCCGGCAGGAGTACTTCTGATTATAAAACCTTCGCCACCTATTGATTCTAATTCCTCATGCCCGGTGTGCGTTTTTACAAAATCGAAGGATTCGGGCTTTCCAATCACCAAGCATCCGGAAGGAGCTACTGATTCAGGGAAATCAGGTTTTACACCCAGCATTCCGGATAATCCTGTTATTAATTCTTGTCTGGCAGCAGCTAATTGCGGAGAAGAACCATCAATAACAACATTTTGTATCTGAAGCTTGTATTTTTCAAGCAACGATGCGTTTTCTACAGGAACATATCTCAGCCATAAATCATAGCCATCTTCCGCACAAACAGAGATTGATAAAAACAGAATAAACAGAACTACGGTGAATGTCGATTTCATGATGATTTCATTTAATTGTCTCATAAATTTCACTGAACGTTTCATCTGCTCTCTTACTACAGATCTTTTATAGAACTCTTTTCTTTGAAAACCTTTCAGGAGAAGATTCAATATGGCTGCCATTTATTTTTTAAGATTTTATCCTGCCAGTTCAAACAAATCTCTATCATTCACTGTTGGGCTTTCAGCATGATTTACCAAAGAGCTAACTATGTTGAAACGATACCTAAGTACAAATAAATGTTTCATTCCGTCAGTTTCATTGGTAATAAGCAAAAATAACCAGAATAATGATTTTTCAAAGGATCAATCTGCCTTAGCAATAAGCAGAAAAAGAAAACACCATGAAATTTTTGGTTTGTCTTAATTATTTTTTACATTTTTGTACAAAACAGAATAATACCAGGGGTGACGGACTTTTCTAAAATATACGCTTTCCAATCAGTTACACTTGAGGATATCAGCAATGTAAAACTTATGAACCGCATTGACAGGAAATTCTGGTTCCATGATTCTCAACTAAAACCATTGCTTGATGCTCTGTTGCCTTATTATGACGTACTGGAGGTGAATAATCAACGAATTATACAATACCAGACGATCTATTTCGAGGTAAATGGAAATGAATTATATCTTAAGCATCATAATGGATTCCGCGACAGATATAAAATCAGGCGGCGAAAATACAGCACGTCTGCTAAAGGATACTTCGAAATAAAGAGAAAAACCAACAAGGAGAGAACCATCAAAAGCAGGATTGAAGTACCGTTCACCACCGGAAGCCTGACAAAAGAAGAATACCAGTTTCTAAAGGAAAAATCACCTTACGGGGATATGCTTCCAGAACAGGTACTTTTTAACAGCTTTAACCGCATCTCCTTGGTTGATAAAGAAAAAACGGAAAGGTGCACCATTGATTTTGGCCTGAAGTTCTGGAATGCCAAAGGAGGTTTTTCACCCGACAGTTTGGCTATCATTGAAGTGAAACGTGGACACCAGTTAAAAGCTTCTAAACTGGTTTCCATATTAAAGGATTTAGGAATCAGGCATAAAGGCTTGTCTAAATATTGCACAGGAAGGGCCTTGATTGATACAGAAATGAAACGGAATGCCTTCAAACCACGGCTAATGACACTTGAAAATAAAATACTAAATAAAAACGAAAAATGCCTTATCTTCTAAACATTGAGTCAGCTCTGCTGGAATCCTTAATTACACTGGCTCTGCGATTTGCCTTCAACCTGTTGGCAACTTTTGTAATCGTGGTACTGCTTTATGCCCGCATCAGCAAGCGGAAAGAGTTTTACTTCAGTTATTTTGCTATAAGCATCGCTGTTTTTTTGCTGGTTTTCCTACTTGAGAGTGTGCGCATTGAACTGGGGTTTGCCCTGGGTCTTTTTGCTATTTTCGGTATTATAAGATACAGAACCGACGCAATCCCTCCAAAAGAGATGACCTACCTGTTTATCATTATAGCAGTTTCGGTTATAAATGCCCTTTCCAAAGATTACTTCGGCTATATAGAACTGACTTTTGTAAACCTGCTTCTTGTAGGTGCCTTATGGGCGCTGGAGAGGGTCCTGATGTTACGGCAGGAAAATTCACTTGTTATTTTATATGAAAAAATAGAAAACATGCATAAGTCGAAAGAAGCAGAAATGATTCGTGACCTGGAAGCCCGGACAGGTGTTAAAATAGTAAGGTACCAGGTGGATAAAATCAACTACCTTCGCGATATTGCCCGCATCACCATCTATTTTGATAACAACGGACAATCGAAAAGAGAAATCAGATTATGAAACAATTAAATTCCATATTAATATTCATCCTGCTGTTGGCCAGCTTTCAGTCAATTGCCAAAACAGAGAAATTCGGAACCTGGTTTGAACTTGAATTCCGAAAAGACTTTTTAAAAGATTTTGCATTCAGCATTACGCCGGAATTCCGGTTTCAGGATCAGTTCAACCTCGATGAATACCTGGTTCAGGGCAAATTAGCCTGGCGACCTGTAAATTTTCTTACATTGGCAGGTTCATACAGGCTTGGCACGGAAATCAAGGCCAAGGGGGATGTCAACTACAGCCGCATTGCCCTTGATGCGACGGCATCGCGGAAATTTGACCGCTTTGAAGCTTCCCTGCGAACAAGGTATACTTCAAGCAATGATTCGCAGGATGACGAACCAGGAAGATATTTAAGGCCACGTGTAAGCCTGGAATACAATATTAAGGGTAATAAAATCACACCTTTCGCCAATTATGAGTTATTTCATAACCTGAATTCAAAGGAAATACATAAATCGCGGATGGATGTTGGCTTTACACGCAATATGGGAAAACTTCACCGTATAGGTCTTTACTACAGGTTACATGATTATTTCACAGATAAACAATCCATCCATATCCTTGGGATTGAATACAGGATGCGGTTTAGGTAAAAGGACGCACCATATTAAAATACCCCGGAAATCATTATGTATCATAAATGATTATTTATTACATTAATCCTGAATGTACTTCCTGTTGATTCTTTTATATTTCAGAAAGTACAGAAGCATATAATGTATTGGATTTTCTTTCACTTATTACCTCCATTTTCAACTTTCTTTCAGATGCAATCAATCCTGCTACAGTACATTTAACATGTACGGGACAATCAGGAGATTATATCTAAAAATCATTTCCAATTGCACTAATTTTCATCTGCAGTAAATCTCAAATCGAACACAACCTGCCTTAACGATGTTGTAATCAAAATGATTATCATGAATTCAGGTTCATTCAAAGACGATTTACTTCAGAAACTCAGGGAACATGAGTTCAATGCTTTCAAGGGTGCAGACATTGCAGTGAAACTGCCGGTGCATGAGACCCTGTTAAATTCAATTTTTGTTGAAATGATCTCATCATCCGATAAAATGAAAGATTTTAGAACACTGGCTGTACATGAACTTGACCAGGATGAACTAACAGTAGAGATCGACCATGAAAAAATAAAAAGATCAATAAGGTGCAGGATTCAGGAGATTGAATACAGCAGCAATGGAGATCCTAAAATCATTATAGGTTTCCTTGAAGGCCTGCGGTTCTATGAAAGGGCACTTCTCAATTCCTTTGTTTCCTTAAAGAAGGGATTCAGATGGTTTAAATCAATTTTAGGAGGGGAAGATGAAGAAGATCCTGTAAAAGCAGCTGCTTTTAAGGTTACCGGTTCAGAAATAGTTGTGAACCTTGGAGAGGTTCTTCGTCAACAGAATCTTGGATTCATAAACAATCTCATTCAGTGGGAAGGAATATATACTTACCAAAACCAGTTAATCGTCCGCTTCAGTTTGAAAATCACATAAAAATACAACTCTTATGTACGCAATTATCAACAAAATCACTGATAATAACCTTCAGGAAATGAAAGGATTAACAATTGAAGGTGAAATACCCGTTTCCGAAGAATTTTTAAATGGCCTGATAAAATCATTTATGGAAGCAGCACCCACGAAATCTGATCCTCCACCTTCAATTCAGCCTCAGGAAAAATCTACCGGCGGAATTGATTTTGCTAAAATCCTGAGCAGCCTGGATAAGAAGGAAATTTCTGTTTCCCTAAAAGAAAAACAGGCTATACTGAAAATCAGCATTAAGAAATTCTGAGCAGCATCCTCATCCCAAGAAACCGGAAGAGGGACTCCAAATAATGGAATCCCTCTTCCTGAAGTGATCATAAACCTTTATATATTATGAATATTTCTGCGCAAAATATTTGTAGAATAATGGTATTGTCCGGATACCATTATAGAACTGCTCTAACGGATAATTTTCATTGGGTGAATGTATCGCATCTGATTCGAGGCCGAACCCCATCAGTACCGACTTAATACCCAGCACCTCCTCAAATGTTGAAATGATGGGGATACTGCCACCTGAGCGTACCGGAACAGGCCTCTTCCCGTAAACATCGGTATACGCCTGCTCAGCTGCCTTATATGCCGGAAAATCAATAGGGCATACATAACCTTGTCCTCCATGGAGCGGAGTAACCTCAACCTTTACCGATTCCGGTGCGATGCTTTCGAAATGGTTTTTAAACAATTCTGATATCTTCACATGATCCTGGTTAGGTACCAGCCTTGTAGATATCTTGGCATAAGCCTTTGATGGCAGTACAGTTTTGGCACCTTCTCCAGTATAACCACCCCAAATGCCACAGACATCAAATGATGGCCTGATTCCTGTCCGCTCTGTAGGTGAATATCCTTCTTCACCGGAAAGTTCCTTTACATCAATAGCCTTTTTGTAACTCTCTTCATTGAAAGGAGCCTTTCCCAAAAGCTCCCGCTCTTCGCGCGAAACTTCAAGCACATCATCGTAAAACCCTGGAATTGTGATACGCCCTTTTTCATCCACCATACTGCTGATCATATCGCACAGCACGTTTATCGGATTGGCAACTGTTCCTCCAAACAGTCCGGAATGCAGATCGCGGTTTGGCCCCGTAACCTCTACCTGCCAGTAGGCAAGTCCGCGAAGTCCGGTTGTAATGGAAGGAATATCGGCAGCAATCATGGAGGTATCGGAAACCAAAATAACATCAGCCTTCAGCATTTCCTTATTGTCCCTGCACCATTTTCCAAGATTGGGTGAACCTATTTCTTCTTCACCTTCTATCATAAACTTCACATTGCAAGGAAGCGATCCGGTTTTTACCATCAATTCAAAAGCCTTTGCATGCATCATGCCTTGTCCTTTATCATCATCGGCACCCCGGCCCATAATTTTACCATTACGTACTTCCGGTTCAAAAGGAGGCGTTACCCATTTTTCGACCGGATCTACAGGCATCACATCCATATGTGAATAAACCAGCACAGTAGGCAGTGAAGCATCTATAATTTTCTCTGCATATACCACAGGATTGCCTTCTGTCTCATGAATGGCGGCTTTATCAGCACCTGCATCGGTCAGAATTTTCTTCCAGTATTCTGCAGCTTTATACATGTCAGGTTTATGATCCTTCAATGAACTGACGGATGGAATACGCATCAGGCCAAATAATTCTTCCAGGAACCTTTCCTTATGTTCCTCGATGTAATTGTTTATGATTTCCATATTAAATTTATAAAGATGTATTCAATTCCGAAAAAATACGGTTTTCATTTGAAATAAGGAAAGTAAAAAGTCATAAAAAAAGGGTAGCCGATCATCGACTACCCTTTTTTTATTATAACTGTATAATCTAGTTCACAATGGCCTGGAACCGTGAGTCATTAAAATATTTGGCAAATTCCAGATCGGTTTTTGCTCTTTGTTTCACTTCCGGATTAATTTGAACGGCTGCCTTCAGCGAATCAAACACAAGGTTCTCCCTTGCTGTGCGTGCGCCAACAACTGCTTTCAGATATTCTTTCATGAAACATTTTGGCTGGTCGAATGCTTCCAGATCCCTGAGAGCGCCATTATTGTCACCTGTAAGCATTTTAGCCAGTGCAGAATTGACATCCTGATGATTCTGGAAATATTTCACTGCCTGATCATAATTTGCTTTTTTGATACTAACGATTCCCAGGTTGTAGTTCACTTCTTCACCTGCCCCGGATGCTGCACCAAACAACGTTTCTGCATCTTCAATCCTGTTTTCATAAAGTGCAATGGCACCAAGATTATTTTTAACAACTGGTTCATTGTTCCTTAAAGTCTCTGCTTTTTCAAATAAAGGTTTGGCAGCAGTATAGTTCATTTGTTTTACCTGTATGTAACCAGCGTTGTTTGGACCGCGCCAGTCGTTAGGGTATACTTTAATGAACGAATTGTAGATGTCAAGTTGTTCTTCAAGACTGCTGAACAGGGTGGCTGCATAGAGCAATTCTGCAGGATTAAGAGATGCAGGATCTGATTTTGCAAGAGACATCAGTTCTTCATCTGTTTTACCTATGAGTTCAACGCTTGTAAGAAGTTTTGCACGGCGAAGCTGGGGGAGAATATCATCTGCCAGTGCTGTAAAAGTTTCAGACAGGTTACGGATTTCACGTTCACGAACCTCTGGATCGTTGTACATTGAAAGTACACGAAGGATAAGTTCCTTATCCTGGATATTGGATTGTTCAACTTTTTCCTTAAATCCGTCCCAGTCTTCAGGTGTATATCTTGTTCTAAGGCTCATGTCAACACCCAGCTGACGTAACCTTTTTGAAAGAAATTCAGATGATGTGTCTTTCCTTTTACCGGCAAGTTCGGTATTGAAATCAATAGATCCGTCAGGTGAAGCGTATGCTGAAACTTCAATGTTCTGAAGGTTGATACGTTCTTCTGTGTTGGCACTCTGGGTATACTCCAGCAATTTTCTAACATCTTCCTTTGAAATTTCCTCATTGAGCAAATTCGCACGGTTTATCTGATAATGAATATCAGCAACCATTTCATCAGGAACAATTCTCTGGAATGGATCGATGTTAGGATCATATTTACCTGAATTATTGGCTTCACGACGAACACCAAGAATTGGTTTTGGAAAATTGGCAACATTTGTGCTTGTAGCAATAACCCCGTCAGCAATTTTAATCGGATTGAAATCGAGGGTACGTGCTCCCCTGGCTGCCTGAATATTCATTACAAGCTCCGATTTTCTCATATCCTCATTAAAATCAACGGCGTCTTTATAGCTGAATGTTCCACCTGCATTAAGACTAATAACCCTGTTATTGCCCTGAACTTTTTCACCCTGTAAAGTTACCGGACTTAATTCTGTCTCACCACCTTCATATACCAGAACAGGTGTAGCTGTCAAAGTAGCTTTTTTATTAAAATATTTTGCAGGAAATCTTCCATCTATAGATAAATCAACTTCTCCTGCATGTGTTTCAAGAACTTCGGGCGTGACTTTAAACTGGATCTGGTCAGCGTTCCTCTTCATCTTTTTGAGACCTGCGCAGCCCGAAAAAACCACAGCCACAAAAAGCAGAAGAACAAAAGGTTTTAAATTGAAATTTTTCATAACATACCTTAATTTATTAATTGACTTTTAACGTTTTCTCCCCGCACAAAAATAGTAAGCTTTTTCAATTAGAAAATAGTCTCAGGACAAAATCGACCGATTTATGCCTAATTTATATTTACTATTGAATACCACCTCTTTAATAAGTTCATAATGAAGCTTATTCTCTACGAAATCGATCTGATTTATATCAATAATCAGTACAGGAAAAGTGGAAATTTGCCTGAACCAGCTGAAGTATCCTTCCCTGATCTTTTCGAGATATCCGGAAGTTATTTCCTGCTCATAATCCCTGCCTCTTTTTTTGATGTTGTTCAGAAGATTTTTCGTATCAGCATGCAAATATACATATAAATCGGGTCTGGGAATATTTTCTGACACCATATCGAAAATTTGCCTGAACAAATGGTATTCATCTGATTTAAGTGTGTTGGCAGCAAAAATGGCTGTTTTTGCAAAATGATAATCTGAAACAACCATTGGTTGAAAGAGATCGAGGTTCAATAACTCCTTCTTAATCTGATTGTACCTGTCGGCCAGGAATGATAATTCAAGGGGAAAAGAATAACGGTCAGGTTCTTTGTAGAATTTTGGCAGAAATGGATTATCTGCAAACTGCTCCAGGATCAGTTTGGCATTTAAATCTTTTGCAAGCATCCCGGCAAGGGTTGTTTTGCCTGAACCTATATTTCCCTCAATAACTAAATACTGCATGCTATTATCACAGAGTTACATTAGCATTTTCTTTTGCCTGATCTTCCGGTCTTTCGTACCTCCTCTCAGGTATCCAATGAGAAGACCTGCACTTACACTGGCCGAAAATATAGCCCAGTTCTGTCCACCCGCCAGGCTCATGATCAGCAAACCGGCTACAATTCCTGCTACCAGACCGTAAAAGGAATAACGATATTTAAAATGGTATGGAGTATAATAGCCATGTTCTTTCTGCATATGGGAAGCCATCCTGTTTATCAGCCTGTCATATTCGCGGCGCGATTTTCCAGGTACACTAATGGCTTCATTGATTTTGGGAACCACTGATGAAATATTGATTTTTTCACGGTTACATGCAGGACAAGTTTGTGCGTTATCATCTGTCCTTCTCACATTCCGTTTAAATTCATCCACCCTGAAAAACCGCAGATCACTTTTCTTTACATCTTTCAGTTTTTCGTCAACCTGCAACACTATGTTCGTTGTCCAATCTTCCACTGGCAGTATTTTATTTCAAAAATAGCATTAAAAAAGAAAAGCTGTCCGGTGATGAACAGCTTATTCTTTATATTAATTTTAATGTAATCAGCTATCCCGCCTTGGCCTGCGGTCCCTGTTGTCATCATCGCGCCGGTTTTCCCTGCGTGGAAAATCTCTCCGATCGTTTCTTCTGTCATCTCTCCGGTCATCACGTCGACGGTCATCGCGGCGGTCGTCCCTGCGATCGTCCCTGCGGGGACCACGCTCTTCACGGGGTGGCCGTTCAACATAACCTTCCGGCTTAGGCAACAACACCTTGCGTGAAAGTTTCAGCTTGCCTGTTTTTTCATCAATTCCAATGAGTTTGACCTCTATTTCATCGCCCTCCTTAATATAATCTTCGGCCGACTCTACGCGGTTCCAATCCATTTCTGAAACGTGAAGTAGCCCGTCTTTGCCAGGAATGACTTCAACGAAAGCACCAAATGATACTACGGATTTTACTTTTCCTTTGTAAATTTCTCCCACTTCAGGAAGAGCCACAATGGCCTTAATCCGCTTTTTCGCAGCTTCAAGGGCTTCAACTCCTGAACCGGAAATCTGTACACGTCCGATATTTTCAACCTCTTCAATAACAATGACTGTTTTTGTTTCTTCCTGGATAGCCTGGATAATTTTTCCTCCCGGTCCAATTACCGCACCAATCATATCCTTAGGAATTTCAATCACTTCAATTCTTGGAACATTAGGTTTATATTCTGAACGCGGCTCAGGAATTACTTCCAGCATTTTTCCAAGAATATGTAACCTGCCCTCCTTTGCCTGGTAAAGCGCTTTGGAAAGTACTTCGTATGAAAGACCGTCAACCTTTATGTCCATTTGGGTAGCTGTGATACCATTCACTGTACCTGCCACTTTAAAGTCCATATCGCCCAGGTGATCTTCATCACCAAGAATATCAGAAAGAACTGCAAATTTATCAGAGTCTTTATCTGTAATTAAACCCATTGCAATTCCTGAAACGGGCCTTTTAATTTTCATAGCTGAATCCATCATTGCCATCGTTCCTGCGCAGACAGTGGCCATGGATGAAGAACCATTCGATTCAAGAATATCAGAAACCACACGTACGATGTATGGATAATCTTCAGGTATTATCCGTTTTAATGCACGGTGGGCAAGATTCCCATGACCGATTTCCCTGCGGCTGAGCCCTCTGGGTGTACGGGGTTCTCCAACACAAAACGGAGGAAAATTATAATGCAGAAGAAATTTCTCCCTTCCCTGGATCGTAACGGAATCAATGATTTTCTCATCCATTTTTGTACCCAGAGTTACAGAAGTAAGCGACTGGGTTTCACCACGTGTAAAAAGTGCAGAACCATGAGCTCCGGGAAGATAATCCACTTCGCCCCAAATTTGTCTGATTTCTTCTGGCTTACGGCCATCAAGCCTGACTTTATCATCAAGGATCATCCGACGCATAGCTTCCTTTTCCACTTCATGATAATACTTTTTGATCAGTTTCTCATGAACATTCAGGTCAATCTCTTCATTGCCGGCATTGGCCTCCTTATACGATTCAATAAACTCATCGCGCACAGCAGCAAAACTTTCAAGCCGCTGCTGTTTATTAGTGATCAGCTGACGGGCAATACTGTAACATTTTTCATACAACTCAGCCTTTACCCTGGAACGAAGTTCCTCGTCATTGTTTTCATGGCTGTAAGTTCTTTTAACTACACCCAGTTCAGCGGCAAGTTCTTCCTGTACCTTGCAATGTTTTTTAATTTCTTCATGTGCAAACTTAATTGCTTCCAGCATGTCCTCTTCCGAGGCTTCATTCATCTCCCCTTCCACCATCATGATATTGTCGTAGGAAGCACCTACCATGATATCAAGATCTGCGTTCTCAAGCTGCGAATAAGTGGGATTAATAACAAATTCTCCATTTACCCTTGCCACTCTAACTTCAGAAATGGGTGTCTCGAAAGGTACATCCGACACTACGATGGCTGCCGAAGCGGCCAGGCCTGCCAAAGCATCGGGAAGATCTTCCTTTCCTGCTGAAATCAGGGAAATCATCACTGCAGTTTCAGCATGATAATCTTCAGGGAAAAGCGGACGCAGAGCCCTGTCGACAAGACGCCCCACCAAAACTTCTTCATCACTGGGCCTCCCTTCCCGCTTCAGAAAACCACCGGGAAAACGGCCAGCCGCTGAGAATTTTTCACGGTAATCTACCGAAAGCGGCATGAAATCCACATCTTCATTTGCTTCTTTAGCTGAAACTACAGTTGCAAGCACCATGGTTTCACCCATTCGTACCACCACCGCACCATCGGCCTGCTTTGCCAGTTTACCGGTTTCTATCGTAATTTGCCTGCCATCGGCAAGTTCAATTGTTTTTGTTGTTGCATTTACCATAATTCTGTTAAAAAAAATTCACTATTAATGTTCATTCTAATGGGTGGTGAGGTTTTGCAAGATACAAAAAAGAAAGGCAACTTTTGCATTGCCTTTCTCATATTCTTTTAACTACTTACGCAGATTCAGTTTCTCAATGATTGCGCGGTAGCGTTCAATATCTTTATCTTTCATGTAGTCGAGCAGCCGCCGACGCTTTCCTACAAGTTTAATGAGTGAGCGGCGTGTGCTGAAATCCTTTTTGTTCCTTTTCAGATGCTCGGTTAGGTGGTTAATCCTGAATGTGAATAAGGCAACCTGGCCTTCTGCACTTCCTGTGTCTTTTTCATCTTTGCCATACTGGGCAAAAAACTCCTGTTTTTTCTCCGGTGTTAAATACATTCCTTTAAATTTAAAACTGTTATACAATGTTTACGCCGCAGCATCGCTATCAATAACAACGGCTTAAAATTACGGGCGCAAAAATAGATAAAAGATTTTGATTTACAAATCATAAACAGGGATCAGACATTTAAAAAAACAGATTTTTACATCTTCAATCTTCCAAATGCTTCTTTAATTTCATGATATGTTGCGTCACTTATCTTTGTCAGTGGTGACCGCAACTCGTTTTTGATGGTTCCCTGGATATTCATCAGGGCTTTTATTCCACCCGGGTTTCCATCCTTGAACAAAAGTACAAACAAATCAATCAACTCCATATGAACTTCCCTGGACTGAATATAATTCTTGTCAAGTGCATGGTGGATAAGACTGCTCATCTTGCCTGGCAAGGCATTGGTAATAACAGAAATAACTCCCGCACCCCCTATTGAGATGATAGGCAGTGCCAGAACATCGTCGCCTGATATAACCAGGAAATTTTCAGGTGCATACTTCCTGATTCGTGCGATCTGCGACATGATACCTGAAGCTTCCTTCACCCCTGCAAATTTATCAGAAGATTCGGCAAGCCTCACCACAGTTTCTGCTTCAAGGTTAATACCTGTACGTGAAGGAACATTATACAGAATAATTGGAACCGGACTTTCTTTTGCAATTGTTGAATAATGCCTGAACATCCCTTCCTGTGAAGGCTTGTTGTAAAACGGTGTAACCATAAGTAGTCCGCTGATGCCGTCATAATCAAGCTTGCTCATCTGCTTGAGGATCTTCTTTGTGTCGTTGCCGCCTATTCCCACCACCACCGGCAAACCAGAGGCATGTTCCTTTACAAACTTCACAACTTCCTTTTTTTCCTTCCCCGATAAGGTGGGGGTTTCAGCGGTAGTACCAAGTGCTACCAGGTAATCGGTGCCTCCTTCAACCTGATTTTTTATGATCTGTTGAAGTGCATTGAAATCAATATTTTTATCCTCGGTGAAAGGTGTGACCAGCGCAACTCCCACTCCTTTAAATGGATGAATCATGTAACAGTCGTTTTATTAAGTTGGCCAAGATAAAAAATTTGTTGTTGTGCAAGATATAATGAATCGGGTTTTCCTTCAATATTAATATTCAGGTCAAAAAAATTCCGGGCCTCGGGCGACCAGCCAATTTTAAAATGTGCGCGGCCTAAGGCTGTCAGGTAATCGAGCACCAGGTTTTGCTTTAGAGCTATGTTT
Organism: Bacteroidota bacterium; assembly: GCA_023412195.1. Taxonomy (GTDB): domain Bacteria; phylum Bacteroidota; class Bacteroidia; order Bacteroidales; family Prolixibacteraceae; genus Mariniphaga. Next base: position 37,941 of record JAEYNZ010000052.1, on the reverse strand, counting down.
AAAAGAAGATCAAACTCTGTTTTCAAATACTCATCGGCAATACCCGGCTTAGGGAGGCCCAGCCAGTTCAACTCCTTAGGAGTAATAATACTGGTGCTTGTTTCAATGACAGCTTTTTTGTCATAAACACATATGTTCCGGAAAATTACCAGTGAATGTGTAAAATATTCATGCAGATACTGAAATGCCTGCTCACCGCCAGGTTGCCATAATACACATACCTTCGCCAATGATTCGGGATGGGGCAGTTTTACCCTCCGTACTACCGTGGCTGCTTCCCTGTGGAGCTTCTTGTAAGCGTATGCATTAAACATTTTCATTTGCTGGCAAAGTTAATGAAATGTGAAAAAGTTTTGCTTTACAATAAAAGTTTTGTCTCATCTGCTCCACCTTACTTCGGGAATGTGCAGAAACAACTTACAGTATTCAATGGATGGCTGCAGAATAATTTCAGTCGTGGATCAATTTAAGAAAATCATCTTCTGTTATAAGAGGTATTCCCAGTTCCTCTGCCTTCTCCCGTTTGCTGGGACCCATATTATCGCCGGCAAGTATATAGGATGTCTTTTTTGAAATGGAACCTGCATTTTTCCCGCCGTTTTGTTCAATCAGTTCTTTCAGTTCATCGCGGGAGTGCTTTTCAAAAGTACCGGAAATGACTATGCTCAAACCCTTTAGTTTTTCGGAACGGTTGGTAAGCCTGCTTTCGCTCAGCTGAAACTGAAGTCCCTGACTCTTCAGGAATTCAATCATCTCAATATGCCCCGGTTCAGAAAACCAGGCTACAATGCTTTCAGCAATTTTGGATCCTATTTCATCAATAGCCTCCAGTTCTTCCTGAGTCATGACTTTAAGATGATCGACCGACTGCACCCGCGAGGCAAGTTTCTTAGCCACTGTTTCGCCTACATAACGAATTCCAAGGGCATAAAGCACCCGTTCAAAAGGGGCTTTTTTCGATTCCTCCACCCCATCGAGTATTCGCTGGGCCGATTTGTCACCCATACGTTCCAGTCCGGTCAACTGTTCCTTCTTCAGAAGGTAGATGTCGGCTAATCCTTTAATAAGGCCATGGTTGTAAAGCGATTCAATTGTTTCCTGGCCAAGGCCGTCAATATCCATGGCCCTCCGGCTCACAAAATGTTCTATTTTGCCCTTAATCTGCGGCGGGCAGCCCATGTCGTTCGGACAGTACCATGCAGCTTCACCCTCATTCCTTACAAGCTGTGTCCGGCATTCAGGACATTTATCAATAAACTGAACCGGTTGTGCTATAGGATGCCTCATCTCTGTATTTACCCCTGTTATTTTAGGAATAATCTCACCTCCCTTTTCAACATATACCGTATCGCTCAGGTGCAGGTCGAGCTTTTTTATGATATCTTCATTATGCAGAGACGCCCTTTTGACAACTGTACCGGCTATAAGTACAGGATCGAGATTGGCTACCGGTGTCACTGCCCCTGTACGACCTACCTGGTATGAAACCGATTTCAGTTCAGTGGCTGCACTTTCAGCCTTAAATTTATAAGCAATTGCCCATCGGGGCGATTTGGCAGTGAAGCCAAGTTCCTCCTGCAACCTTTGGGAATTTACCTTGATTACCACCCCATCTGTTCCGGCAGGAATTTTATGACGTTCAAGATCCCATTTATTTAAATAACCCAGTACCTCATCCAGGTTGCGGCACAATTGCATGGCTTCCGAAACCTTAAACCCCCATGATGCAGCCTTACGAAGATTCTGATAATGCCCGTCTTCCGGCAGGTTATCACCCATCAGCGAAAAGAAATAGGCATCCAGCCTACGCGAAGCCACAATGGAAGGGTTCTGCATCTTCAGGGTGCCGGCGGCAGCATTGCGGGGATTGGCAAACAGAGGTTCTCCTGCTTTCTCCCGTTGTGCATTGAGTTCCTCAAAAACAAGAAGAGGCATTACAATTTCACCCCTGATTTCAAAAACATCCGGATAATCCTTTCCCCTTAACGTCAGAGGTACCGATCGTATGGTTTTTACATTCACAGTTACATCATCTCCCTTTACACCGTCGCCCCTTGTAACAGCCCTGACAAGACGACCTTTTTCATAAAGCAGGCTGATGGATGAACCATCGAACTTAAGCTCGCAAACATATTCAAAATCAGGGCCGGTCAGCTTCTTAATACGGTTGTCAAAATCCCTGATCTCACCCTCGGAATATGCATTGGAAAGCGACAGCATCGGATACCGGTGCTCCACCTGCTCAAAGGCTTTGCTTAAGTCGCTTCCAACCCTTTGAGTGGGTGAAAAAGGATCAGAAAATTCAGGAAATTCCGCTTCAAGTTTTTCAAGTTCCCTGAGCAACATATCGAAATCGTAATCACTGATCTCGGGCTGGTGCAACACATAATATTTATAATTATGTTCTTCCAGTTCCTGACGCAAATCATATATCTTCCTGTAAGCTTCTTCCCTGTTCATTAGCCAGAATATATTTTCTTAAATACTTTTATTGGTTAAAAATACACAAGATTTCCTTTCACAGTTAAACAAAGTAAGGTTGAATTTCTTATAACTAGATAAAGAATATTGAGGGGATAAGCTGCAATACAATGTGACAAGAACAGATTTTGATGGTGTGGCTTCATTGTGGCATCAGCCGGACGAGAACATGTCAGCAATGGGCTGGCTCATCCTGCTGCAGTGCCCTTTATTGATAATGAAGTTATTTAGAAGTTAAATTAAAACCTCATATAATGGCATATACACTTGAATTGGGAGAAAAGGCATTTGATTTTGATCTGCCTGCAACCGATGGTAAAACCTATTCCATCCATAGCTTTGCAGATGCAAAGTTCCTCGTCATATTTTTCACATGTAATCACTGCCCTTATGTTAAAGGCAGCGATGAAATAACCAGGGAAACAGCCGAAAAATACAAACATAAGGGAGTAGTATTTGTGGCCATAAATTCCAACAGTGAAGAAACATATCCCGAAGACAGTTTCGAATATATGGTTCAAAGAATGGAAGACCATCAGTTTCCATGGAAATATCTGCATGATGAATCACAAGCCATTGCACTTGCTTACGGTGCACTCCGAACGCCTCATTTCTTTGTTTTCAACCAGGATCGGAAGCTTGTTTATACTGGCCGCGGAGTAGATAATCCCCGCGATGTTTCCAAAATGACGGTTAATGATCTCGACCGTGCACTTGATGAGCTCACTTCCGGCAAACAAGTGTCTGTCCCGGTTACAAATCCAATAGGCTGCAATGTTAAGTGGAAAGGAAAAGATTCTCACTGGATGCCGCCCGAAGCCTGTGATCTGATTTATTGATCAGAGCAACACCTATGGTATCGCGTAAATTAACCGTGGAAAAATAAAAAAAGCTTTGATAAAGTTGCAATACCAACAAAAAGAAAATGATGGTACAAAATAAATGTTGTCCGGTAAAATTATTAAACCTGTGAATCTTGAGATCTCTCACTTCGTTCGGGATGACAATCAATCAGTTATATAGTGTGGAGGGATAAGATGGTGTCAAAGCCGCCATCCTGCCCTTCCCAACATAAAAGCCTGGAAAATACCGTTAATTCGACTATAGGGAGAAATCTCAAATATTACCCGGACACAAATGGTACAAATTACCCTATGGAAAATATTCAGCACTGAACAAAAGTAAACATACCAAAGCTATACTAAATTCAATTCAAATTCAAACTAAACTCAATATAAATTCAATGTAAACTCATTTATAATTGAATTTAATTTGAATTTAATTTGAGTTAAGAATGACTTTATCAAGGAGATTGCCTATTTCAAATAAGATTTCATTAAAACGAGGACGGGGGTTTGAACGGAGAATATTTTCACGTTTAAACATCCTGATGCCCTTCAATCTTTTTTGTATGTTTGTCTTTACAGATTAAAAATCAAATAAACCTTTTAAAAGATGAAGAAATTATCACTGTTGTTCATTTCAGTATTATTGACAGCTCTTGCTGCCAGTGCACAGAAACCTGACAGTTTTTACGGGATGTGGAGCCTTGAGATTGAAGGAGGTTCAATTGGCTGGCTGCATGTTTTTGAAAACGATGGAGTTCTTGATGCCGAACTCCTGTGGCGCTGGGGAAGCGTATTGCCTGTTCAGAATGTTTTTCTTGCAGACGACAACAACCTGGTTGTGATGCGAGCAGGAGAGGTTATGCGGAAAGACAGGAACGGAAAAGACAGGAAAATGATCGTTCCGCATGTATTTGAAATTACCCGCAGCGGCGACCGTATTTCAGGTATATCACTTGAACCGGCCAGAAACGGGATGGCGGCAACTAAGATGAAATTTTATGGATGGAAACTTCCTTCTGTCCCCTCAAAGCCTGATCTTTCGCAGGTGAAATATGGAAAACCCATTAAACTGTTCAACGGCAAAGACCTTGCAGGATGGAAACTACTTGACCCGAACCAGGTAAATGGGTTTAAGGTTGAAAAGGGCATCCTGGTAAATGACCCGGTACAAAAACAGGGTGAACGCGTGTCGTATGGTAACATCCGTACAGAAGAAGTGTTCGGTGATTTTAACCTTACTCTGGAAGTAAATGTACCACAGGGGAGCAACAGCGGGGTCTACCTGCGTGGCATGTATGAAATCCAGGTAATGGATTCTTATGGCAAAGAGCCCGATTCACATAATATGGGTGCATTGTACAGCCGGATTACACCTTCACAGGCAGCTGAAAAACCTGCAGGAGAATGGCAGTCGATGGACATTACGCTTGTGGACAGGCATGTAACAGTTAAACTCAATGGCACAACTATTATCGATAACCAGCCGGTTTATGGGCCAACCGGAGGTGCCATCAGTGGCGATGTATTCAAAAAAGGTCCGATTTATCTCCAGGGCGACCATGGTAAGGTTTCGTATCGCAACATTGTGCTCACGCCTGTATTAAAGTAACCAATATTGAATATCTCTTCCTCGAAAAGAAAAATATAAGCCGCCGGTTAAGCCTGGCGGTTTTTTATTGGTTATCAGATAGTGATTTAATTTTAATCCATCCAGTTAATGGTTTTGTGAACTCTGCCTGTATAATGGTGGTGATGTATACATTTTCAGACAGACGCTTTAATAAATCAAGTTCACGTATCTTGAATAATAATTTAGGACAATTCGTTTCAGAAATAATTATCTCAGACTTGTGCTGCATCCCTGATGACATCTGCAGGAATTCTTTCTACGTATGCAGTATCCGTTTGATACCTGGGGCGACTTCTTAAAACCAGTCGTTTGATTTTATCCAGTATCATTGCAGGCAGATGTTTACAGAGAAATCTACGGTCAGGGAAGTTATAGTTCCTTCGACACCAGCCAGCCAGTGTAGCCAATATAGATCAGCAGGAGAATGACAGCCTCCCAGCGATCGAGTTTTTTTGTATTGCCGGTGAACATGGCTATAAAAAGGACCAAAGTTCCGCCAGCCAACAGGTACATATCTGTGTTGAAAATTGTATTATATTGAACAGGCAGGACAAGTGAACTGACAGCCAGGACAAAAAGGATATTGAATATATTAGACCCTATAATATTACCCACGGCTATATTGGTGTTTTTCCTGATAGCTGCCACCACCGACGTTGCCAGTTCGGGCAGAGAAGTTCCGACTGCCACAATTGTAAATCCGATAATCTTTTCACTCAAACCCAGTTCTGTTGCAATTTTAATGGCATTGTTCACAACAAGCCGTCCACCGAATACAAGTCCTGCCAGTCCTATCGCGATCAGAATGCCCATTTTAAATCCGGACATAGGGCTTACAACAACTTCGTGCGGGGCAGGATCGCTTTTTGCAAGACGGAATATATAAAACAGGAACAATCCAAAAAACAACAAGAGAATCATTCCATCAATACGTGAAACCACTAGGTTTCCGGTTCCGAAAAGATCGTTGGCAAGCAGGTACAGCACAATTACTGCTCCCAGCGACATGGGAATTTCACGCCAGGTCGTACTCGACTGAACCATCAGGGGATATATGATGCCGGTTACGCCAAGGATCAAAAAAAGATTCGCGATATTACTCCCCAGGACGTTACCCAGAACAATATCGTCGAAGCTTTGGCTTGAGGCAATCACATTTACCACCAGTTCAGGAGCCGAAGTTCCAAATGCCACAATAGTAAGTCCTATTACCAGGTCCGATACTTTGTACTTTTTTGCCAGGGCTGATGCCCCGGCTACCATCCAGTCGGCGCCCTTTATAAGCACAACCAGCCCCAAAACGAGTAATAAACTGTTAATTAGCATATAGAATAATTTAACCCTTTAACAAACAAAAACCGAATCAGTTTTTGATGAATTTGCCACAGAATGAAACTATAAAACCCGGATTTTCTGAGATGAGCTACATAGTCATTATCAGGAAAACTTTTTACTGTATTTTTTCTTAGAGGATCCATATCAAACAGGCCTTCATAATGTATATTATCAAGCGGAAGCTGTACATGCTTCAAAGGTGCAGTGGCAGCCGTGGCAACAAAATGGTATAAACTGCGTGCCTCAATGTTTGAAGCGATAATATTTTTAAAACGCACTTGCTCCTGTTCATCCGGAATAACAATATTGGTCACCTGCGACCATGCATGACTACAATACAAGAAGAAGATGATGAAAATTGTTATTCTCATAAACATATTCCGGAAAATGGAAATCTTATTGCCACATAAAATATATTCAGTAATTTATAAGTGCCAAATGCCGGATGTAAAAAAACAAATTATTTGATTATAAGTAAAAGAATGTTATTGCATAAAATAATTGTTTCCTCATAATTTTAACTGAAGCTTTTCATTACTGCCATTTCATTATAATTCAGATCACTTATACAATTTCAGTTGAAAGCTGGCAATAAAGTAGTGTGTGCGCACACACAAATATTTTGAAATTGATAATCATTTACATAGATTTGTTCTGATCAACACAGATCCTATGCAGAAAAATAAAAAGGTAACCATTCAGGATGTTGCACATTATGCCAGGGTTTCTGCAGGCACAATCGACAGGGTACTGCACAAGCGTGGTAAGGTTTCTCCCGAAAAAATCAGAATTGTGGAAGAGGCTATAACGAAGCTGAACTTTAATCCAAACCTGCTTGCCCGCACCCTGGCACTTGGAAACCAATTCAATATTTGTATTCTTATGCCCTCAGCAACATCTTCAGGTGATTATTGGTCGATGCCACTGCAGGGCTTAAGGACTGCCTCAGCGCAATTTAAAGATTATGGCATCATTTCCGACTTTTTCTTTTATGACCTTTTCGATGAAAAATCTTTCATTGAACAGGCTAACAGAATTATAGCCATGGACCCTGACGGGGTGGTTCTGGCACCCTTATTTATAAAGGAGGGGAAAGCATTCATTAGTCACCTGAAGGAAAAAGGGATACCATATATTTTCATCGATGCCGACATCAAAGGGGAGCAATGTCTTTCATATATAGGACCTGATTTAAAACGCAGCGGCTATATAGCAGGTAAGCTGCTTCATTCAGTTCTCCCTGAGAAAGGAGAAATACTCATTGTAAACATGGTCAAGGGGTTTGAGAATGCATCAGCCCAACGGCGGATCGAGGCAGGCTTCAGAAACTATTTCATTAAAAAGGGACTGAAGAATAGGCATATTATCCATTCACTTACAATCAAATCAACCGGGAAAGAGGCCATTAACACTGAGCTTACAAGGCATTATATCCGTCATCCTGCCATTGAAGGTGTCTTTGCAACCAATTCAAAAGCTTTTCTTATTTCTGAATTTCACAGGGTTCACGATCTTGATATCAGGCTTGTGGGGTTCGATCTGGTAAAGGAAAATATCGAACATCTGAAAAACGGCAAAATCGACTATATCATTTCACAAAGTGCAGTTCAGCAGGGAAAGCAGGCCATTAAAACCCTGTTCGACTTTTTTATATATAATAAAATGCCTGATAAGGTGCAGTATGTTCCACTGGATATCATTATCCGTGAGAACCTTGATTTTTATCTTTCTTTTAACGGATGGAAGTAAAGCAGGGTAATTATAATACATCATTAAATAAAAAACCATGAACAAAAATTCCAGGACGAGAAGGGACTTCATTAAAAAATCAGCAGGTATTTCTGCAGGGATTGTTGTAGGAGGAATCCTTCCGGGCTTCAGCGCCTCAAGCTATAATAGGATCATTGGTGCCAATAATATGCTCAGGGCATCTGTAATGGGTGTCAATTCCCGGGGCAGTGCACTTGCACAGAATTTTGCCTTCCAGGATAACTGTGAAGTTCTGCATATCTGCGATGTGGATTCACGGGCAACCGATAAGTGTATTGCTGATGTTCAGAAAGTTCAGAATAAAAAGCCACAGGGATTTACAGATTTCAGAAAGTCGCTTGAAAGCAGGGACATCGATATTCTTGTGGTTGCAGCTCCCGACCACTGGCATGCACCTGCAGCCTTGCTGGCCATGCAGGCCGGGAAACATGTTTACCTTGAAAAACCATGCAGTCACAGTCCGCGTGAGGGAGAAATCCTTGTCGAAGCTGCAAAAAGATATAAAAAATCGGTCCAGATGGGTAACCAGCGCCGTTCATACCCCAACGTGGTACAGGGTATAGAAGAGCTAAAAAATGGAATCATCGGCAGGCCATACTTTGGAAAAGGATGGTATACCAATAACCGTGGCTCCATAGGTACAGGCAAAAAAACAGCAGTCCCGGAATGGCTTAACTGGGAATTGTGGCAAGGCCCCGCCCCCCGCATAGATTACAGGGACAACATTGTGCACTACAACTGGCACTGGTTCTGGCACTGGGGTACCGGGGAAGCCTTAAATAACGGCACACATATGATCGACCTCCTCCGGTGGGGATTTGGGGTTGACTACCCTGTAAAGGTAAGCTCAAATGGAGGAAGATACCACTACTCCGATGACTGGGAAACACCCGATACACAGGTTATCAATCTTGATTTTAAAGAAGGTGTTTCCATGAGCTGGGAAGGACGCAGCTGTAACGGGAAGCACATTGAGGGAAGCTCTGTCGGTGTTGTATTTTACGGTGAAAAGGGCAGTATGCTCATTCCTGCGGGAAATGAATATACCGTGTTCGACATGAAAAACAACATTGTGAAGGAGGTGAAAGATAACCGGCAGATTGACCCCCGCGATGCAGCCAATCCTTCAAGCCACCTCGATTCCCTGCATATAAGAAACCAGTTTAATAACATATTTTCCGGTGAAAACCTGGTGGCTGATATAGATTCAGGACACAAGAGCACTTTACTCGTACAGCTTGGAAATATTGCACAGCGTGTGGGACGTTCGCTTGATATCAATCCTGAGAATGGTCACATCAAAGGTGACAAACAGGCTCAAAAGCTGTGGTCGCGTGAATATGAAAAAGGATGGGAAATGAAATTATAATTTTCACATGAATGAATACAAGACGAAGTTTCATCAAAACAACCGGCAAAGGCCTTGCAATGGCAGCCGTGGCACCGGGATTCATAACAAATGATGTATTTTCTGAACAGCCCCGGAAGAACATACGGATTGGTATAATTGGTGCTGAAAACTCGCATACCATAGACTTTGGAAATCTTTTTAATACAAAAAAGAAATTCCCGGGAATGGAAGTGCTCTATGTTTGGGGAGAGACAGACGAGTTTGCTAAAAATGCCATGCAGCGCGGGAACATCCCTCACCAGGTAAGGGATTCAAATGAAATGCTGGGAAAAATTGATGCACTGATCGTAGATCACCGTCATCCGAAATACCATCTGGAGCCGGCAATTCCATTCATCAAAGAAAAAATTCCCACTTTTATAGATAAGCCTTTTTGTTACCGTGCTTCCGAAGGTCAGGAATTTTTAAGGCTTGCCCGTAAAATGGGCACACCTGTCACTTCCTACAGTTCAATTGCGCACAGCGATGCAACTTTCGACTTAAAGGAACAGGTAAAGGAAATGAAAGACATCAGCCAGATTATTTGCACCGGCCCGGCCGACCTGGATTCACCCTACGGTGGCATCTTCTTTTACGGAGTCCATATCGTGCAGCCCATGATGTATGTTTTTGGTGAAGACATTGAACGGGTGAAGGTAAACCGTAATGGCAGCTATGGCAATGCCAGCCTGAAATTCTCCTCGGGCCTGTTTGCAACTTATATCTTTAAAGAAAAAGCAAGAGGCTGGGAAACATTTGCAGAGACGCCTGAAAAACTGGTTGAACTGAAACCCCGCGTGCAGGAGTCGAACCCTACCCGCAACTACACGGATATGGCAGAAATGTTCCGTACAGGCAAGGAACCCCGCACCTTTCAAAGCATATTGAACTGCGTTTCGGTTCTTGAAGCTCTGGAGAAATCGGCAGAAAGTGAAAAGTGGGTTGAAGTGGAATATCTGGAAGTTTAGAAAACGCTCTACCAGTTTTAATTATTAAAACGTGCAGTCATGAAGTATAAAACGAATTCATTTCTTCTAACAGCTTTATTAATTTTCATCATATCATCAGGAAGCATGTCTGAAATGTATGCACAACAGGTTATCGAGGGAATTCATTATCATACAGGACAGCCGGTAAGGGTAACCATTAGAAATGAAATTATCGCTGATATCACAGTTGCAGATAAGCCATCAGGTGATAATCCTGTTTACATTGCACCCGGATTTTTCGACAACCAGGTGAATGGTTTTGCCGGCGTTTCATTTGCTTTTGGCGACAGCGATCTGACCCCCGAAGGCATTGAAAAGGCCACACTCGAATTATGGAAAAAAGGGGTCACAACCTATCTTCCCACTTTAACTACAAACAGCATTGAAGTTTTATCACGGAATTTCAGGATTCTTGCCGAGGCTGTTCAAAATAAAAACCTGATGGGTTCAGTTCCCGGGTTCCATCTGGAAGGGCCGTATATCAATCCTGAAGATGGATACAGGGGTGCCCACCCAAAGCAGTATGTCAAACTTCCCGACTGGAATGAGTTTATGAAGTTGTATGAAGCATCGGGAAAGAACATTCTGCAGGTAACCCTTGCCCCTGAAATGGAAGGAGCCCTTGATTTCATTACACGATGCAGTCAGGCAGGTATCGTTGTGGCTCTTGGGCACCACAATGCTGACATGAATACAGTTACAGCAGCCATCGACCGGGGTGCCAGAATTGCAACCCACCTTGGTAACGGGGCTGCCAACATGATTAACAGGCACTACAATCCGTTCTGGCCCCAGCTGGCCGACAACAGGCTGCACATCAGCATCATAGGCGATGGGTTTCATCTGCTTCCGGAAGAAATAAAAGTATTCCACAAAGTGAAGGGAACAGATAAAACCATCATTACCTCCGATGTAACCCACTATGCTGCGCTGGAGCCGGGAGAATATAAAACATCGACAGGCGAAACCATTGAGTTGACAAAGGATGGTATGCTTCGCCTCCCTGCGCAAAATGTACTGTATGGATCGGCATCACCTATTACTAAAGGGGTGGGATATGTGATGAAGGTTACCGGCTGCACACTGGCCGATGCCGTGCAGATGGCAAGTACCAATCCGGCACGGCTTTATAACCTCACCGACCGCGGACTGCTTGAACCCGGCAAACGTGCAGACCTGGTCCTCTTTACCCTGGATGATTCCGAGATTCAGATCATGAAAACCTGGGTGAATGGGAATCTGGTATATGAAAAGCAGGATACAAAGTAACCGGGAGTATGAACGACAGAACCTTTTCTGGCTGAATAAACTGACAGGTTGCATGAATCAATAAACTAAATGAATTACATCTGAATCTATGTCGAATATTTATAAAAAAGCGGTTATAGCCCTTGCGGCAGTCGGCCCGGGGCTTTTTCTTATAGGTTACAACATTGGAACCGGAAGTGTAACCACCATGGCAAAAACCGGCGCCGAACATGGTATGGAACTATTCTGGGCACTTGTACTTTCGTGCATATTCACATATATTTTAATGGTTGCATACGGGAAGATGACCCTGGTATCAGGCAAAACCGCACTTAACAATATAAAGAGTGAATTTACAGGAGGCTGGGTGCTGGCACTGTACATACTAATTGCCCTGATCATAGGTGAATTGCTGGCCCTCATGGGAGTGATGGGCATTGTAGCCGACCTTGTACAGGAGGCTATCCGGTTGCTGTTCAATGAAAGGATCATCGGCCGTGGCTGGATCATTCTCGTTCTGGCAATTGCACTATACCTGCTTCTGTGGTTTGGCCGGTACAAGACTTTTGAAAAAGTCCTGACTGTATTTGTCATATTTATGGGACTTTCCTTTGTTGTGGTTTTTTTTATGGTAAGTCCGGATTTTTCAGTAATTGCCCGGGGACTGGTTCCGGGCATACCTGACACACCCGGTGCCATGGGACTTGTTGCGGCCATTGCAGGCACAACCTGCTCGGCGGCAGTGTTTATCATGCGCAGTACAATAGTTGCAGAAAAAGGTTGGGGAGTAAACAACCTGAAGCAGGAAAAAAAAGATTCTGCTGTATCTGCATCCATGATGCTGTTCCTGAGTGCAGTCATTATGGCTGTAGCTGCAGGCACACTTCATGTAATGGGGCTGAAACTGGATAATACAGTAGAAATGATCCAGCTTTTTGAACCCATCGGAGGCAATGTGGCAGCTTTCATTCTGATCCTCGGTATTGTTGGTGCCGGGCTTTCCACCATATTCCCTATTGTGCTGATCGCACCATGGCTTTTAGCTGATTATACAGGACAACCGCGGAATATTCATTCCACCCAATCGCGCATCCTCATCTTTGTGGCCCTGTTGTTTGCATTTGGCACAGTTTTCCTCGAGCAGCGGCCCCCTGCATTAATGGTCTTTTCCCAGGCGTTCCAGGCTGTAATTCTTCCTGCGGTAGCCATACCTGTATTTATTCTGATGAACCGCAGTAAGCTGATGAACGGACATACCGCAAACTGGAAAGAAAACACAGGTGTGTTTCTTGTAATTCTGTTTTCACTGGTAACTACATATTTTGCAATCACTGAATTATTCTGATGTATTCGAAAATGGAGTGAAACCTATGTATTATCAGACAATTACTGCCATATGAAATTTAAATTTTTATTCATCGTACTCTTAATCATTTCACTGAATTTATCAGCCAGGGACGACAAAGGCAGGATATTTATTGAAACAGGAGTGAAACTTGCAGGAGGCGGTGACTTTATGAATTTTATGGCCAACACTGGTGTTTCATTTAATAACAATAATACGATTCATTACATGCCTGATAACAGAACTTCGGAAATCTCGCAAAGTTCCTTCTCCTGGTCGCTGGCTCCCCGTATAGGCTATTATCTGGATGAACTTTTTTCCACTGGATTGGATCTGCAACATTTTCAGCTCGATGCAAAAGACTATATGAATTACCGCAATTATGCTGCAGGGCTTTTTATCAGAAGAAATTTTACTGTCAGCAGAATCAAACCTTATATAGAATTTTCATCAGGATTGGGAAGCTCCGGGGAAATACAGGAAAGAACCTCCCCTGGCGGGGCTCCTTACGAGGTAATAAATAAAAGGAACCATCATTATTTTGGCGGAGCTGCTGGAATTACATTCTTACTGAAGGAAAAACTGACTTTCAGCTTATCGGCTACCATCAGAAAAACAGTGGAAAAAGACAAGAAGCGTCCCGATAATACAAGCAATGAGTTTAAAGATACAGGTATTGAATTAGCACCACGATTGTCATTCGGTTATATATTTAAACGTAAAGAAGAAAAATGAAGGAATTTCAAAAAGACAGTCTGACAGTAAAAATATTTCCCGGCAAAGATGAATTGGGAAAAGCAGCAGCATCATATGTTGCAGATAAGCTGAAGACAGCCATTGCAGAAAAAGGTTATGCAAACCTCATCCTGGCTACAGGTGCTTCGCAGTTCCAGTTCCTGGAGCATCTGCAACAGCATAGCATCGAATGGAAAAAAATTACAGTATTTCACCTCGATGAATACCTGGGGCTGTCTGAAACGCACCCGGCAAGTTTCAGGAAATACCTGAAGGAAAGAATTTTGGATAAGGTTCAGCCTAAAAAAGTTCACTACCTGAACGGAGATGCTACCGATACGGAGGCAGAGGTACTGCGCTATGAAAACCTGCTCAGGAAACATCCAGTAGATGTTGCATGTATTGGCATAGGTGAGAACGGACACATCGCCTTCAATGATCCGCCTGTGGCAGATTTTAATGACAGCAGACTGGTAAAGGTTGTCGAACTCGATGAAGCCTGCCGGATGCAGCAGTTGGGGGAAGGATGGTTTCCCACCTTCGATGATGTACCCACTCATGCACTTTCACTTACCATCCCTGCCATAATGAACTGTAAACATATTAGTTGCGTGGTTCCAGATGAAAGGAAGGCTGAAGCAGTAAACAACACAATTAATGCAGAAGTATCAACTGCTTGTCCTGCTACCATATTAAGAACACATCCTGGTGTTATCCTATACCTCGATGAGGGCTCTGCATCAAAACTAAACTAATGGAATATGAAACGATTTTTCTTCATCAGCATAACTAAAATGGCGGCTTTGTTACTGTCGGTTCCTTTCATTGTTATGGCTGATGGCCAACAGAAAAACAGGTTTAATATATTAGCTGGTGACAAGGAAAAACAAAAGGCCAGTCTGGAGCTTATATTAAAGGTGCTGCCACCTGACCAGCTGAATGAAAACAGCTCTTTCGACGACCGGGGGAGGTTAACATTCTACGACCGCACCTTTAGCGACTGGCTGAAGCGGACAGGAGAACTGCCTCCCGATTTTGATGAGCTGCCCTCTCTCCCATTCCTGCCCGACCCTTTGATTATAGATGAAGGGAAGGAGAATATCCCTGTAAAATCCATGGAGCAGTGGCAGGAAAAAAGGGAATGGATGAAGGAACAGCTGCAGCATTATATAACCGGCACTTTCCCCCCGCCACCCGATAATTTAAAGTTTAGGATACTTGAAGAAAAACCAGATGGCAGGGTACGTCTTCAAAAGGTGGAATTATCATTTGGTCCGGAGCATAAAGCCACATTAACACTTGAGCTGATGATCCCTCCCGGTGAGGGACCGTTTCCGGTTTTCCTGAGCCAGTGGAACCACCGTGAATGGGCACAGCTGGCAGTCAGGCGCGGATACATTGGGTGCATATACGCCGGTGCCGATTCAAAAGACGATACGGAAAAATATTCGGAGATATGGGCCGGTCAGTACGACTTTACCCGTTTGATGCGACGTGCATGGGGGGCATCGCGGGCAATCGATTACCTTATGATGCTGCCTGAAGTGGATAAGGATAAAATTGCCTTAACCGGCCATTCCCGAAACGGTAAGACTTCCCTGATGGCAGCTGCATTCGATGAGCGGATAACTGCCTGCATACCCAGCAGCGGAGGTACCGGAGCAGAAGTTCCATGGCGCTATACTTCCCATAACTATGACATTGAAGACATTGCCCTGCTTGCAACTGCACGGCCTTCATGGCTGCATCCCAGGCTAAGGTTCTTTATCGGAAACGAGCACAAGCTTCCGGTTGACCAGAATTCATTTATGGCACTGATCGCCCCGCGGGGACTGATGCTAACCACCGCCCTTACTGAAGACGCCAGCAATATCTGGGGAATAGAACAGGCCTATCATGCCAGTCAAAAGGTTTATGATTTCCTTGGTGCAGGAAAGAACCTGGCCATCAGAACCCGTTATGGGGAGCATGGACTGGATGCACGTGAAATGGAAGTGTACATCGATTTCTTCGACTTTGTTTTTGGAAGGAGTGTACATCAGCCCGAAAACAGGCTGTACACCAGGTTTTCCATTGATGAATGGGAAGAAGCAAGTGGCGAAAATATAAATCCGCTCTCCTATCCTGAGCATCATAAATCTGAAATCAAATCTGGATCAATTAATGAATGGCAAAACAGGAAAAAAGAAATACTGAAGCAGATAAACTGGGTACTGGGGGATGAACCCCCGGGAGTAACAAATTATGGCCCTGGAAGTATAAAAAATGCAGGGATTGGAGAACGGAATTTCGGCAACTTCATGATACGACCATCTGCCACAAAAGCTATGGGAGTGATGCCGGTAAACCCATACAACGGGTTTGGAGATATGTTGTACGGATACCTTTACTACCCGCTCAATCCTGAAGGCAAACCTTTGAATAACAAACTCCCGGTTGTTATTTACCTCCACGAATATGATTATTCAAAAGGATTCAATTCTAATCACAGGGTGGAGTCGTTGCTGCAGCTGCTTACTGAAAAAGGATTTGCCGTATTCACTTATGATATGATTGGCTTCGGCAACCGGATTGAAGAAGCTACCCGGTTTTATGACAGGTATCCCAACTGGTCGAAAATGGGAAAGATGGTTGCCGACACAAAGGGGGCTGTGGATGCTCTGGCAAATCTAGATATCATAGATCCAGACAGGATCATTGTGGCAGGGTATTCCCTTGGGGCAGCAGTGGGTCTATACACAGCAGCAACCGATGAGCGGATAGCAGGAGTGGCTTCCATAGCAGGTTTTACCCCCATGCGTACCAATACAGCCGGCAGAGGTACCGAAGGCATATTTACTTACTCGCATCTGCATGGGCTGCAACCAAGATTAGGATATTTTGCAGGGCATGAGGCAAGAATTCCTGTTGATTTTAATGAGATCATTGCAGGTATTGCTCCCCGGCCAGTGCTTGTGATTGCACCTGAACATGACAAGGATGCCCACTTACAGGATATAAAGAATGCTGTTGAACAGGCATCAGATATTTATAAATTATACGGTACACCTGACAATATTCAGTTGCAGGTACCTTATGATATCAACCGCTTTTCCCCTGAAATACGGCAAGACATGGCTGATTGGCTGGCAGAAAAATTTAAGTAATACAACGAATTACAAATAAACTGATTATTATGATGGCAAGACATAAAATGAATGTTACCACAATCACTTTGCTTCTCCTGTTCTTTTTCATCACCACAAGGGCTCAGAACTATGATGAATCCCAGGTTGGAAACTACGAGCTGCCTGAGCTTCTGGTAACCCAAAGCGGGGAAGCGGTTACAACTGCAGAAAAATGGGAAAGTACACGCCGCCCGGAAATTATCCAGCTTTTTGAAGACAATGTATACGGACAGGTTCCCAAAGATTTCGACGATTTCAGTTTCAAGGTAACGAACCAGGATAAAAAAGCTATGGATGGGAAAGCCACTTTGAAGGAAGTAGCCATAACTGTTACCCGCAACAAAAACAGCATAACTTTGAACCTGGTGATGTTTGTTCCCAATAAAGTAAAAAAACCGGTGCCTGTATTCCTTGTCATCAACCACAGGGGAATGAAAACCATGGATGTTACCAGGCAGAACAAGGATGGCTTCTGGCCTGCAGAGGAGGTGATTGAAGCAGGGTATGCCATAGCAGGTTTTGATGTAAAAGATGTTGCTCCTGATAACAATGACAGGTTTGCAGATGGGATCCTGGAGAAGCTATATCCGGAGCAATTGCAAATGAATAACGGGATGAGGGCGTTGGGGGCCTGGGGCTGGGGTGCTAGCCGTGCCATTGATTTCTTTGAAAAAGATAAGGCCATTGATGCATCTAAAGTAATTTCTGTAGGACACTCCAGGGGTGGCAAGGCATCGCTCTGGCATGGTGCGCAGGATAAAAGGGTTGCCATTGCCGTATCAAATGAGTCAGGAAACTCCGGTGCGGCATTATCGCGCAGGAACTTTGGAGAAACCGTGGCCCGAATCACTAAAACCTTTCCTTACTGGTTCGCTCCCAATTACCGGCAGTATGCAGGCAATGAAGATAAACTGCCGATAGACCAGCATATGCTTATTGCCCTGATGGCACCACGCGCAGTATATGTTGCCAGCGCAGCAGGTGATTTGTGGGCTGACCCCAAAGGGCAATATATTGCACTCAGGGAAGCTGTGCCGGTATATAAACTGTATGGGATCAACAGCAATCTGCCGGAAGAAATGCCTGATGTCAACCAGCAAATTATCCGCTCTCATGCAGGTTTTCATAACAGGGAAGGTGATCACAACATGACGCCTTACGACTGGCAGCAATTCATAAACTTTGCTGATGCATATTTTAATCGCTAGGCAGCAAGGAGTAAGGAAGAATATTAGTGACAGGAACATTCTAAATTTCAAGCAGCTAAAAATGTCATTCAAAGCAGTTCGGAAAACTCTTTGATAATCTCATCCGCCCCACTTTGGTCCTGCAGTTCAGAACCCGGTCCGGCAAATGCAATGCAGTACATCCCTGCAAGCTTAGCTGCCTTAATGCCATTGGTGGAATCTTCAATGACGATGCATTTTTCAGGCGCCACACCAAGTTTTTGTGCTGCAAGTAAAAAAATATCTGGTTTTGGCTTACTGGCTCCTGCCATTTTGCTGTCGACAACCGCATCAAAATATCGTTTAAGACCGGTTTTCTGCAGGATGATCTCAATGACATCAGCATAGGAGGAAGAAGCCAAAGCAAGCGGAATGCCCTGCTCCTTTACTTTAAGAATATACTCTCTTACTCCCGGCATGGGTTCAATGGTTTCCAATGAATGGAAAAATGGTGTGACGAGGTTGTTGCTCATTTCTACCAGTTTCTCAAGTGGCTGCTCTACACCATGCCTCTCCTTGATCAGCGTCCACATCAAGTCAGTGGCAGTGCCCTGGTATGTCTGATGTTCTTCAACTGAAATATCTAAACCCAGCTGCTTAAAATTTGCCTGTTCCACCTCTACGTAGAATGGTTCTGAATTTACGATCACCCCATCCATATCAAGAATGATGGCTTCAAAGCGGGAGGCATTCCTGATCAGGATCGTATCATTGTTTTTTTTCAGGTTCATGCTCATTATAACTTTCCATGGATTCGAACCTGGTAACACCGCCTGATACGATAAATTTCATGGTTTCTGCAGGCGAAAGCGCGATGAAATGAACCCTTTCTTTCGGCACCAGGTACAATTCCCCGGAGAAATTATAGGAGTGGGGGAAGTAAACTGCTGCCAGGTCTGTGTTACCGGTAACGTCCATTGTTTCCTTAGTAACAAAGCCAAGCTTCCAAAGGTTGTTCTCAGCATTGAACAATACCTTCACCGGCACATTGAACTTTTTCTCCTTCCCGACAAAAGCTGAAAACAGGTCATTGATGGAGGAATACAGCAGGTTTAACAATGGGATCTTCTTAATGATTCCTGCTGTGAATTTTTTCAATGGCTTTATTAAAGCAGTCTGCCCAAGATAACCAAGCAATGTAAGAATTACGAAAAGGAACAGAATTCCCAGTCCGGGTACATTAAACCCTGTCAGTGGTGAAAGCTTGCTGTTTAACCATCCATCCACTGAAATAAAAATTGAATAAAGAATATAGCCGACAATCACCACCGGTGCCACAAGCAACACACCCTGCAGGAAATACTGAAAAATCTTTTTTTGCATGCAACGTTTATTTTAACTGTCAAAGGAAACGAAATTTAATTCATCCAGAAGCATATCCCCCAACCTGATGATCTCATGTTTTTCATTGGTTCTGAAACCCTGTGCCAGTTGAACAGCCTGTTCTTTCAACACCTGTGAGCGTGATCCCAATGCAATTACCGTACGGTATACAACTACGCTTAACTGGGGATCTTTACCAACTACAGCCAGTTCTTCAAAGAAAGATTCATACATTTCATCGATGGCATTCTTTTGCACCATTGCCAGCCTTCCCATCAAATGAATGCCCGTTAACCTGACCAGGTGCTTCTTGCCACGGCTCCATTCGATGGCTTTTACAAACGCAAACCTGGTTTTGACCCAAAGATTGGCGGAAGCCTGTTCGGCTATTTCCTGTGTTTCAAAACTTCTGGTCCAGAAATCCATCTGCTCTTCATTTACTTTGTCAGGCTCATCAAGCAGTGTTGCCAGAATCATGCTTTCGCGCCACTGCTTGTTCCAAAGCTTCAGTGCCAGCAAATGATCGGGTTTGAAGCCTTTTGACAATTCACGAAGTTCAACTATGGAAACCCCCCAGTTCTGTTTGTATTCTATCCCCTGCCTTTTCATGGCAGCAACAGAATCGCCGTTCTTGCGCAGTTTGATCAGGTGAAGCAACCGCTGAAAATCCTTTTCAGTTTCAGGTCTATCGAGGATAAAACTCATATCTGCAATTCTTACCTTGCAAAAGTAACATAAATGCTGCTTCCATAATATCTGCCCAAAAAGATTAAATTTGCCTGAACGGTATTGGAAATTAAGCATTGTTTATACAAAAATACATTAACACGATTTCGGGGCTTCAGCTTTTCCAGTTGCTTCGTTTTGGAACATTGCTGTTAATCAGCATTGTTTTTGCAAAAAGTCAGCTTTCTGCAGAAGCAATCGGTGAATACGAGCTCTTCTTATTTATCACTGCATTGTTTTGCTCATTCTGGATAAACGGCCTGATTCAATCCTTCATACCGTTATATAAAAACAACAGTACCTTCAGTTCTTCAGGAAGCAAATCACCGGAGTTGTTTAATGCCTTTATGCTGATAAGTTTTCTGAGCGTGTTAACGATAACGGGATTACTGGTTTTTAGAAATCCCCTTACAAAAGCATTTACACAATCAGAAACCATCCCCTACTTCGAACTGATCCTAATCTATATCTTTTTCAGCAGCCCTTCCTTTTTGATTGAATACATTTATCTGCTTAAGAACCAGCCTCGTTTCATGATAACCTATGGGTTCATAACCTTTAGCCTTCAGTTTCTCCTGGTTTCATTGCCTGTAATATTTGGATATGGAATGGAGCTGGCCTTAACCGGGTTAATCATTATTTCTGTACTGAGGTACTTTTGGCTGCTGATTCTTCTTAAAAAACATGCATGGTTATCATTCTCATATCCGTTTATTAAGGAACATATTCATTATGCATGGCCGTTAATTATAAGTACACTGGTAGGGAGTTCAGCTATCTATGTAGATGGCATCCTTGTCCTGAACTATTTCGATTCTTCCACCTTTGCAATTTTTCGCTATGGAGCAAAAGAGTTTCCACTTGTATTGCTTATGGCTAATGCCCTGAGCACAGCAATGATTGCACAATTCTCAACAAAGGATAAACTTTCGGGAACTTTAAATTCCCTTAAAAACAGATCAGCAGGCCTGATGCATCTGCTTTTCCCTGTATCAATTCTTTTTTTAATGCTTAGCCATTGGCTTTATCCGCGAATCTTTAATCCGGATTTTGCAGAAAGTGCTGTAATTTTCAATATTTATTTGTTATTGATAATAAGCAGGCTGGTATTCCCGCATACTATCCTGATCGGACTGAAAAAAACTCATATAATTATGTATGCATCTTTTGCAGAACTCATTGTAAATGTTGCTCTCAGCATAATTTTCATAAACTATTGGGGAATTGAAGGTATAGCATTTGCGACAGTCATAGCATATGCTGTTCAAAAAGTCATTTGGATGGTATATAATAAAAGTGTTCTTGGCATTTCTCCCAAAGATTATATTCCGGTAAATGTACTGGCGGTATATTCTTTGATAACTTTAACCGTTTTCTATTTCACCTATTAAGCAGATTTCCATGATGATAAAGAAATCAGAGTTTACTGAAATATTAAAATGTATTCATTGCAGCACAGGTACCTTAGCTTCAAATGATGCCGGAAGCGGACTTCAGTGCAGGGATTGCAGTCACCTGTATGAAGTAAAGGACAACGTGCCGGTAATTCTACCTGAAGATGGCTACACCATTGAAGCACAAACGGAAATTCACAATCAGACGAAGTCGGCCTTCAGATATATCGATCATTATGAGAAAGATGCTTACTCATCTGACTATTTTGCTAAACGGGATCCGGGAACAGAACATATCGAAAGAAGAACCAGGGAATATATCGCAGCGCAGGTAACAGGCAAAAAAGGAAAGATTCTCGATGTGGGTTGCGGAAAAGCCTGGGTGGCACAATTATTCTGCCCTGCAGGCTTTGATGTTGTATCCATGGACATTTCATTAAGAAACACCTCCAGGGCATTGAAAAGATTTCCTTTCGACAATCATTTTGCCATCGTGGCCGATGTATTCCATCTGCCTTTTATAAAAAATACATTCGACTATATTGTAGCTTCTGAAATCATAGAACATGTTCATGATCCCAAAACCTTCATTCAAAATCTGTTCAGCATCTTAAAGCCGGGCGGAAAGCTTATCATTACAACCCCATATAAGGAAAAAATACAATACTCCCTTTGCATCCATTGCAACAAGCCCACTCCCGTGCATGCCCATCTTCATTCCTTTGATGAAGAAATCCTGAAAACATTATACCAGGAAAATGACTTAAAAAACTGGAACTCTATCCTGTTTGGCAATAAGATTTTGATTCATCTGCGAACACATTTTGTATTAAGACACCTGAATTTTAAGCTGTGGGCACTGGCAGACCGGATGATGAATATGGCCTATAAAGCACCGGCCAGAATACTTGTTACAGGCACCAGGAAGTAAACTTTCTTATTCATTACAGATTAAATAACTATCGATTTATAGATATCCCATAAAAAGGATTTTGTAAAAATAATCCTGTTAAAGAAAAAGGATTGTGCATATTAATAATTGCAACAATGAACAATAGCCCCTTAAACCATCATGAACCCCCGCTTTCAAGCCTGTTTTAATGAAAAATTTTTATTATATTTAGCAACCTTTCGTAATAAAATTTGTTAGCTTGATAAATGAAATAACCAGGCTTATTGTTGTTATACTAAACTGAGCAGCATGAGAAACAATCTCTCTAGTGATGAATGTAAATTTATTTACCGTATTTTATTTTTTCTTTTTCTTACACTTCCTGTTTTTTCAATACCTAAAGTATCAGTTGCCCAGGAGCATGAATCAGTAATAACTGAAGGTGCTTCAAGGGATGAAATAAACAGGGGACGGAGGTTTTTCATGGGCCTTTTGCCTTTCCAGAGTAAAAATCCTTCATGTGTTTCGTGCCATTATCTTGTTGCACCCGATACCCTCAACTGGAATCCCTCGGCAATTGATCTCGCTTATAAAATATCAGGAACCGATTCTGCTTCCTTTTACAGATCTGTAATGGAACCCACAGGAAATGTGATCAGCAGGGTTCACCAGAATATAGAGCTTAATCCTGAAGATGTACATTTCATCAAAATATATCTGGAAAATCTGTCAAAAACCGGAGTTGAATATGCAAAACCAAGCATCAACAGGATTCTTCTATTTATATTTTTGGGAATCATCCTTACAATTGCCCTGCTCGATTTAATTATATTCAAAAAGATAAAATATAAGTTTATCCCTCTTGCCATCTTCTTTGCTGCTTTTGGATACCAGCTTTTTATGTTATATGAAGAAGCCACCTTGCTTGGCAGAAGCCCGGGATATCAACCCGACCAGCCTATAAAATTTTCACACCAGGTACATATGACCGAGAACCAGATGGATTGCATGTACTGCCACCACACAGTAACCACTTCCAAAACAGCCAATATTCCATCTACTAATCTTTGTATGAACTGCCATATTGTAGTGCGGGAAGGCTCACGTTCAGGAAGGTTTGAAATAGATAAACTGGTGAAAGCATATGAAGAAGGACGTTCAATAGAATGGGTACGGATACATGAACTTCCCGACCACGTATTCTTTTCGCATGCCCAGCATGTTGGTGCAGGAAATCTCGATTGCATGCAGTGCCATGGTAATGTTGAAGAAATGCATGTTGTGCGGCAGGTACAGGATCTGTCGATGGGATGGTGCGTTGAATGTCACCGTGAAACAAAAGTTGATTTCATCGACAATGAATACTATTCAATTTTTGAAGCATTCCATAAAGATCTGGAACAAGGTGTTCGCGATTCCATTCTTGCAGTGAATATCGGGGCAAACAATTGCTCAAGCTGCCACTATTAATTTTATTACCGAATCTGTTTCAACCAAGATAATATCTGATGAGTGAAGAGAAAAAATACTGGGAACTTCTTGAAGAATTTGAACCCATAAAAGATATCAGGGATGCCAAAGGCCCTGAGCCTGTAGTCAGCCCTACATCCAGGCGCAATTTCTTAAAGGTGCTGGGACTTGGTGCTGCATCGGCCACACTAATTGCATCTTGTAAAAGGCCCGTTGAAAAGGCCATTCCTTATTTCATAAAACCCGAAGAAATAACCCCGGGTATCGCATCCTATTACGCTTCTTCCTATTTTAATCAGAACGAATTCTGCAGCGTACTGGTAAAAGTAAGGGATAACCGGCCTATAAAACTGGAACCAAATCCGAAGTCGGTTATTACTCCTACCGGAACCAGCGGACGGGTACAGGCTTCTGTCATGGATGTTTACAACATTAACAGGTATCATACTCCCTTGAGGAACAAACAAAGCATTACATGGGAAGAAGCCGATTCTGAAATCATAACCCGGCTGCGGGAAATATCCTCATCAGGACAACCAATTCTGCTTATCACCTCAACGATTATCAGTCCATCAACAAGAAAGCTAATCGATGAATTCAACCGTGAATATGGTGCCCAATGGATGCAGTATGATGCCATTCCCATGGATGGCTACCGTGAAGCCAACAGGCGCAGTTTTGGAACAGATGAACTGCCTGAATATAATTTTGAAAATGCCGACTGCATCGTTTCTGTAGGTTGTGATTTCCTGGGAACATGGTTATCGCCGGTTGAATTTTCAGCTGCCTATGCCCGCCGTCGTGCGCTTAACAGCGAGAATAAAGTCCTGAGCAGGCACTACCATATCGAGGGTGCCATGTCGCTAACAGGCACCAATGCAGATATCCGCATCAGGGTTGAGCGATCAGATTACGGGAAAGTATTAACCTACATTTATAACCGGCTGGCTTCACAACAGGGCCTTAATCCAGCAGAAACAGCTTCTCCCCCACCCGGACTGGAAGAAAAGCTCAATGCAGCCATTGACGATCTGGCAGCACACCAGGGGCGTTCACTGGTTCTTTGCGGTGTAAACAATCCTGAATACCAGGTTCTGGTTAACGGCATCAACCAGATGTTAGGCAACCTCGACAACACCATTCTGTTTAACCGTACCTATAATCATTTCCGCGGAACAGAAAGTGCAATCGGGGCTTTACTGACTCAGAACCCGGGGGCAGTGATCCTGTGGGATGCAAATCCCGTATACAACCACCCTGAATCAGAAAAAATTAAGGCCGCCATTGAAAATGCCCCTCTTACTGTTGCTCTGGCTAATTCACCCGATGAAACTACAGAATTGTGCCAGTTTATTCTTCCTGCACCTGGTTACCTGGAATCATGGGATGATGCTGAATATAAAAAGGGAGTGGTATCTGTCATGCAGCCTACCCTGCACAAACTTTTAAATACACGACAGCCACAGGAGACGCTTCTGGCCTGGATGGGTAATGAAATTACCTGGCCCGATTATATCAAAAACAACTGGATAACAGATATATTCCCAGGTCAGGCTAAAACTACAAATACTGATCAGTTTTGGATAGATACGCTTAGAAACGGTGAACTTGTGATGAATGCAGCGCCTGTTAATGTTTCTTTTAATTCCGCTGAAATTGGCAGGGCACTTCAGACACTTGTCTCCGAAACCTCACCTGAAGGTTTTACCGTTGAACTGACTGAATCAGTCCATGCCGGAACCGGCCACGGGCCACTGAATCCCTGGCTGCAGGAAACTCCTGATCCTGTTACAAGAGTTGCCTGGGGTAATTATGCATCTGTTTCTCCTGCCGTCGCCAGGCAGATGGAAATTAAAAATGGCGATGTAGTTCAATTGGGAAGCCTTGAAATTCCGGCATTTGTGCAGCCCGGACAGGCTGACAATACGATTTCTGTAGCACTTGGTTATGGAAGGTCTATCGGTATTCCTGAACAACTGGTAACAGGAGTAAATGCTTTCCGGTTAAGCAGCCTGCAGGATGGAACCCGGCGTTTTACCGCATATGGCGTTAACCTTCAGAAAACCGGAGGAAAAGAAATCATTGCCCTGGTGCAGGGACATCAATCGATGGAAGGCAGGCCTATTGTCCGTGAAGCTACTTTTGGAGAATGGCAGAAAAATCCTTCTGCAGGAAATGAATTACATGAAGAAGTAAAAAAACATGCAACCACATTGTATCCGGAAACAGTTTATCCCGGCCATAAATGGGGCATGATCGTTGACCTCAACACCTGTACCGGGTGCAGTGCATGTGTTTTGGCCTGCAATACGGAGAACAACATTCCGGTAGTTGGCAAAAAAGAAGTATCACGTGCACATGAAATGCATTGGCTCCGGATTGACAGGTACTATAACGGCGACGAAAATGACCCTGAAGTAGTCAGGCAACCGGTTATGTGCCAGCATTGTGATAATGCACCATGTGAAAACGTTTGTCCGGTTGCCGCCACCAACCAGTCGAGCGAAGGAATAAACCAGATGGTATATAACCGCTGTATCGGAACCCGTTACTGCAACAACAACTGCCCGTACAAGGTGAGGCGTTTTAACTGGCTCGACTATACAGGTGCCGATGCGATCCCAAACAACAGGTATGACCCTGCCGGGGTAACCGTTGATTTCAGCCGCCTGCGGCATAATCCTGATGTGACTGTCAGGGCAAAAGGTGTTATTGAAAAATGCTCATTCTGCATTCAAAGGATTCAGGAGAAAAAACTGTATGCCAAACTGGAAGGCCGTCCTATGCAGGATGGAGAATTGCAGACAGCCTGTCAGCAGGCATGCCCTTCCAATGCAATAGTATTTGGCGACCTGAACGACCCGCAGAGCAAGGTATCACAGTTGCGAAACGACCCGCGTAACTACCACCTGCTGGAAGAACTGCACACCAAGCCCAGCGTAGGATATTTGACTAAGATCAGAAATAAAAGCTAAAATTAACCACAAGATGATACATGTATCGCCTGTAAGAGAACCATTAATAACCGGGGCCAAAAGCTACAAGGATATCACCAACGACGTGATGGCTCCTGTACGCGCAAAACCCGGAAAGCTCTGGTATGTAGGAATCACGGTTTCTGCAATCCTGATGGTTTTCGGTTTTATAATGATCGGTTACACCACATGGTTTGGTATCGGAACATGGGGTGCCGACCGGACAATCGGCTGGGGATGGGATATTACCAACTTCGTATGGTGGGTAGGTATCGGGCATGCCGGCACATTCATTTCAGCTATTTTACTACTTTTCAGACAAAAATGGAGGACCAGTATCAACAGGGCAGCCGAAGCCATGACAATCATCGCTGTTATGTGCGCAGGGCTGTTCCCGCTCATCCACATGGGTCGCCTTCCACTGGGTTTTTTCATTCTGCCCTACCCAAACACCCGGGATTTATGGGTCAACTTTAATTCGCCCCTGCTGTGGGACGTTTTTGCCATAACAACATACCTGCTCGTATCCATTTTATTCTGGTACATGGGACTTATACCCGACCTGGGAACCATCCGGGACCGGATGAAAACCGTTTGGAAGAAAAAAACTTATAACTTCCTGAGCTTTGGCTGGAAAGGTTCAGCCCGCCACTGGCAGCGCCACGAATCCATGAGCCTTATACTTGCAGGACTTGCAGCACCTCTTGTGCTATCGGTGCATACCATTGTTAGCTTCGACTTTGCCACATCTGTTATTCCGGGATGGCATACCACCATCTTCCCGCCTTACTTTGTTTCCGGTGCTGTTTTTTCAGGATTTGCCATGGTGCTTACCCTGATGATTGTAACCCGGAAAGCTTTGCACCTCGAAGATTACATCACTGTCGGGCATGTTGAATCGATGAATAAAGTGATCATTGCCACCGGTTCAATAGTGGGCATTGCCTATATTACTGAGCTTTTTATGGCCTGGTACAGCGGTGTTGAATACGAAAGATATGCATTCATGAACAGGATGATGGGACCATATGCCTGGGCGTACTGGATTATGATGACCTGCAATGTTATCTCCCCGCAACTTCTCTGGATAAAGAAATTACGCAGAAGCCTGACATTCACATTCATCCTTTCCATATTCATCAACATAGGAATGTGGTTCGAACGCTTTGTTATTGTGGTGACATCATTGCACCGCGATTACCTGCCGTCCAGCTGGTCGATGTACTCACCAACGTGGGTGGAGGTAGCAATCTTCCTGGGAACCTTAGGTTTATTCTTTACCCTGTTCTTTTTGTTCATACGTGTATTCCCTGTGATTGCATTATCAGAAGTAAAATCAGTGGCAAGGTCCTCTGCTGAGAAATTTATAGAAAAGTCTGTTAAAGTTGAAAAACCAGAAGAACCTCATATATGAATTCAATAGTTTACGGATATTTTACTGATGAACATGATTTGCTTGAGGCTGTAAAAAAGCTTCAGGACGATGGCATCAGGATACATGATGTAAGAACACCCTTCCCTGTTCACGGACTGGATACCGTATTGAAACTACCCCGTTCCGGATTGCCTAAAGTGGCTTTCATAGCCGGACTGGCAGGTGGAGTTCTGGCATTATGGTTTCAAATTTGGGTGTTCACCAGTGCATGGCCTCTTGTAATTGGAGGAAAGCCCTATCTGTCCCTACCTGCGTTTATACCTGTAACTTTTGAAGTGACTGTACTTTTTGCTGCCTTTGCCATGGTTATAGTTTTTCTTGTTCGTTCAAACCTCGGCCCGGGCTCGATACCTGATATTCATGATGAAGAAGTTACAGACGACCATTTCCAGATCATATTGTCTGATAAAAACAACAGACTCTCAGGCGCTGAACTTGTCAATGCTCTTTCTTCTACAGGTGCCTTAGGAGTTCAAAACATAAACACCGGAAAATGAAGGAAGATATACATGTACCCGATGCTGTTCCCTTCACTTTTGGGAAAAATCTAAAGAAGGCTCTTGGAATTGCAGCTGCTGTTGGTCTGATTGCACTGCTATGGGGAATTTTCATATCACAGGCACCTGCTTCACGCATATGGGCCAATATGTGGATGAACGCCCTGATGTTTCTGTTCCTGGGTTTGGGAGCATTGTTCTTTTGGGCAGTAAACTCCCTTGGCGAATCAACCTGGCAAATCAATATTCAGCGGGTTCTTGAGGCTATGGCCCTTACAATCCCTTTTTCTCTTATTCTTTTTGTAATAACCTTTCCCGGGATTGGTCATATCTTTGAATGGACGCATACCGAACATCTCGACCGACTGCTCCAGGAAAAAACCCCTTACCTGAACCTCCCCTTCTGGATAATCAGGTTGGTTGTATACTTCTCATTGTGGAGCTTCTTTGCCATCTACATGCGCAAGGTATCTGTAAGAAATGATTCCGAACCGCATGAAAATTATCTGCGCCGGATACGAAGCTCTTCAGGCTGGTTCATCGTATTATTTGCCATTACCAGTTCAACTGCAGCTTGGGACTGGCTCATGTCAATCGATGCCCACTGGTTCAGCACCCTTTATGGATGGTATATTTTTTCAAGCCTGTTTGTATCGGCACTGGCTGTTATTATTATCATTACTGTAGCTTTACGGCACTTTAACATACTACCCAATGTAAACACAGAACATCTGCACGATCTGGGAAAATACCTGTTCGGATTCAGCATATTCTGGACCTACCTATGGTTCAGCCAGTTCATGCTGATATGGTACAGCAATATACCTGAAGAAACCTTTTATTATGTGGATAGGGTCAGTCACTTCAAAACGCTTTTCTATCTCAATGTTGGGATAAATTTCCTTGTGCCCTTGCTGGCATTGATGACCCGAAATGCCAAGCGGCAGCCATTATTTCTGGTTGGGGTATCAGTCATTGTACTGATGGGGCATTATCTCGATCTTTACCTGGCAATTATGCCAGGGGCAGTCGGGCATGAAGCAGCAGCCATAGGTGTCCTTGAAATAGGCCTGCCATTCTTTTATATTGCAGCTTTCCTATCAGTCTTCTTCTTGTTTTTTGCAAAAGCAAAGCCGGTGCCCGAAAATCATCCATATTATATTGAAAGTTCAAGTTATGAAAATCTTTAAAATACTACCCCAGGTCATTTTATCAGGAGCCCTCATTCTTCTGGTTTCATGCGACAGAGACAGGAACCACCCGGGCTGGACGTATTTCCCCGATATGGAAGAATCGCAGGCTTATGAAACCTGGTCTGAAAACCCATTCTTTCAGGATGGCAAAATGATGACTGGCCCTGTTCCGGGAACTGTAGCCACTCATGAATATGCCTACAACTTCGAAAAAACTCCTGAAGATGAACTGAAAGCTGCTTCGCTGCAAAATCCTGTGGCCAATGAAGTGAACCTTGAATATTCAAAAATGCTTTACGACAGGTATTGTATTATTTGTCACGGAGAAAAAGGAACAGGACAGGGAAATCTGTTTACAAGCGGTAAATATCCCATTCCACCTGCCAATTTTCATCTTGAACGTGCCATGAATAAAACTGACGGACAGCTGTTTCACAACATCAGGGCAGGATTTGGAGTCATGGGGCCACATGGATTTATGATGCATGTGAACGATTCATGGCACCTTGTTAATTATATCAGGCACCTGCAAAGCGAACCGGTAGAACAGCCACAATCAGATATACCGGCCGAATGAATACCAGATAAAATTTGACTGTATTATATCCCGGCTGAGTTCAACTTTCCCTTAAAAGTAAATCCTGTAATTAAACAGCGGGAAAAAACCCAGCTGGTAAACGGTTTCAACCTGTCCTTTTTCATGACTGTACAACTGGTGGAGCGGGTTTTTATGACTGGTCACATTCTCTACATAAAACTCCCATAGCTGTGAAACCTTCCGGCCATCCCTGCGCATTCCGATCTTCACATCTGCTTTCAGGTAATCCGGAAACTGTTCCGAAAAAGCAAGATGATCGAAATATGCTGTACCAAAGGCATCATTGGTGTTCCTGGAAGCTTCCGCATCAATAGGGGTATATCTTTTACCTCCTGCCCATGTTATCTTCAAATCTGCGATAAACGTAGTTTTATCGTTCAGGATAAACTCCTTGCCTCCCAAAGCATTGTATACAAAATTCCCGTTAAAGGCCGTATTCCTTTTCACTCCGTCGCCACCTGTATATTTTGAATCAAACAGCGAAAGGGTGGTCAGAAAGTAGAAGTTTTTGTGATAGAACTTCTCCAGTGTAAACTCAATTCCATAGTTCCATGCTTCCCCTTCATTTACCAATCCATTCCGGGTGTTAAGCCCCCAACCTGTTCCTGCATTGACCATACTGTATGATGAAGCTTTATTCTCCACAGGCACATCATACAAATACTGGTAATAACCTTCTGCCTTGAAACGAAGCTGCCGGGAAAGCAGCGCGTCAAAACCCAGTACCCCATGATGGGCTTTGGTAAAATCGAGATCTTTATTCTCAAGCACCACAGTTCCGTCGTTGTAATACGATTCCATAAAGTAAGCAGTAAGCGGCTGAGCTTTGGAATGTTTACCATATCCCAGGTTCAGGCTGGTCTTCTCCCCTGTTTTCCAGCTGGCTCCCAACCGTGGTTCAACGGAAGAGCTTCCGTTCAGGCTGAAGTGCAGGTAGCTGATACCCGGCTTGACCTCAAACCTGTCGGAAAACTTAACAGCCAGATGTGTAAAGGCATTTACAAGTACAGGACCATCCGTGATTTCTTTTCTGCTATCAAGGTAATATTTCCAGCCAAGGCCATCCTCATCAATTTTTGCATTCAGTCCGTAGCCTTGTTTTTCAATTGTAAAACCGCTTCGTGAGGATAATCTCCGGCTATATTTTCTGTTGAAAATATATCTGAAAGCCAGTTTTCCCTCCATATTATCTTCCCGGTAATAAGGCTCCGGATCTTCTCCCGGCTCAGACTTGTCGAGGTTGGTATAGCCGTTTTGAGTAACATATGAAAGAATGAACCTGCTGTAGGCATTGTCGTTGTGAAACCGTGAATAATGAATGCCCGCTGCCAGCGAAATGGAGCCATTCACCACATTCATCCCTTCAGAAGTATATAACTCCTCTTCCTCTTCATTGTGTTCCACCGATATGCTGCTGCTGCCCGCAAGCCCGAACATACTGATCTTTCCTTTGCTGACAGGGATGTTTATCTTAAAGCTCAGATCCTGGTATTGCGGGATACCAGATGTACCAAAACTGATGCCCAGCAAATCGAAAACCTGAAGGGTGGAATATCGGTAATTGGCAAGGAATGAGCTCTTGCTCCCGCGTTTCAATGGGCCTTCCGCTCCCAGTTCAAATCCATTGAAACCTGCCTGCCCCAGAAATTCATACTTTTCATTGTTGCCTTCCCTCATGTTCAGATCAAAAACACCAGAGTACACATTGGCAAATTCAGCCGGGAACGCACCAGTGTAAAAATCAGAATTCCGGAGGGTATTGTTGTTGAGCATCCCGATTGGACCGCCTGTTGTGCCTGCGGCAGCAAAATGGTTGGGATTGGGAATGTCCACTCCTTCAAGCCGCCATAAGATGCCTGCAGGCGTATTTCCCCTGATGATGATATCATTTCTCTGGTCGTTTGATCCCGATACTCCTGCATAGTTCATGGCCATCCGGGCAACATCTTCACGGCTGCCTGCATAGCGCCCTGCCTCCTCAACAGTGAAAGTGCGCGCGCTTACACTGGCCATTTGATTTATTGCCAGATCTTTTCGCAGGTTTCCTGTTACCACCACATCACCCGTTATTTCAACTTTTTCTTCAAGTTCAACATACAGCACAGATTCCCGGCCCGAAGTAACAATCAGGTTGTTTATCAGGCTGCTGTGATAACCCACAAAACTCACCACAACCGACTGTCGCCCAAAGGGTACATTGTTCAGTCGAAAATCCCCATCTTCATTCGAAGCTGTAACCAGTAACGGAGATGAATTCTGCACGATAACATTTGCACCGGGTAAAGGCATCTGGGTCAGCTTGTCTACTACCTTACCCCTTACAACCTGTCCGCGGGATTCATCTTCAGATGCATGCACACAAACCTGGAGCAATATATATGTAACTGTTAATATAAAAGATGTCCTGCTCATGTGATTTATTAGTCTGCAATACAATGTTGTCCGTTAACTTTTTTCAAACAAATAATTTGAGATCTTTCACTTCGTTCAAGATGACAACCAGTTAATTATATATTTGGTATGGGTAGGTTGATGGCTAAGCCGCCAACCTACCCATACCAAAACAAAAGCTCTGAAAACATCGTCATTTCGACCGTAGGGAGAAATCTCAGATATTTAACCGGAAACTAATATCTGCAAAATTAGAAATCATTAACCCAGAATGACCATTTTATCACCAAAATACGCTATTTTTTCAGTGAACGAACCAAAATCTGTAACTTGTGGCACTTAAAACATACCCATAAAGAAAAATAATTCATGGAAGTATTCAGTGCAAGGAATGTTCATAAAGTATTTTCCACAACACGGGCATTAACCAATGTAAGCATTTCTGTCGGGGAACAAAGTATCTTTGGCTTACTTGGTCCAAACGGGGCAGGTAAAACTACGCTCATCCGGATTATCAACCAGATTACCGCCCCCGATGAAGGCACCATCTGGCTGAACGGAAAAAAAATGACACAGTCTGATGTTGCCCATATAGGATACCTCCCTGAAGAACGGGGGTTGTATAAAAAAATGAAAATCGGCGAACAGGCTATCTATCTTGCGCAGCTGAAAGGAATGAAAAGGCACGATGCTGTGGCAAGCCTGAAGGTGTGGTTCAGAAGATTTGAAATGGAAGGCTGGTGGAACAAGAAAGTGGAGGAACTTTCAAAAGGCATGCAGCAAAAGGTACAGTTTGTAACAACGGTGGTCCATAAGCCAAAGCTGCTGATCTTTGATGAACCTTTCAGCGGGTTCGACCCCATCAATGCCAACCTCCTGAAAAGGGAAATCCTGAAGCTGCGCGATGACGGTGCCACAATTATATTCTCGACCCACAACATGGAATCGGTTGAAGAACTGTGCGATCATATTGTACTGATCAACAAGTCAGAAAAGATTGTGGATGGCAAGCCTGATGAAATCAGAAATAAATTTAAATCGAACATCTTTGAAATCAGGTATACCGGAGATTTTGAGCAGGTTCAGAAATCACTGGGACTGCAATTCGAAATCGTCGAACACACTGAACGAAATGCAGAAAACAGGTTACGGGTGCAGTTGCATAACGGGCATTCAAACAATGATCTGCTTCGTGCACTCATCCCTGTAACTGAAATCAAATCATTCGAAGAAATCATTCCCAGCATGAATGATGTTTTTATCAGGGCTGTCCAGGAAGCAAATAACAGGTAATTGAGGTGGAGGTAACCAAGACGTGAAGGTAAGAGACACAAGATGATTAGACACAAGACACAAGACTTGAAGATGATAGACACAAGATGTTTAGACACACGTCCCTCTGTAAAAAGTATTATAGCCTTATGAAAAATAATTTTATAAACGACCCCCTAAATCCCCCGAAAGGGGACTTTGGGACAGTGCAAGTTTGGCAGCATGCTGCTAAAGAGCGTCTTACCCCTCCCTTTTGGGGAGGATGGGAGGGGTCGTTTTGAGTTTAAATGATAGATGATTACATAAGAGACACAAGACTTGAAAATGATAGACACAAGATGTATCGACACAAGTCCCTCAGTAAAAAGTATTATAGCCCTATGAAAAATAATATTAGAAATGAAACACCAGATGCTGAAACACGACCCCCTAAATCCCCCGTAGGGGGACTTTGGGACAGTGCAAGTTTGGCAGCATGCTGCTACAGAGCGTCTTGTCTTTCCCCTTTCCGCCAGCTGGCGGAAGGTGGGGAGGGGTCGTTTTGACTTTAAATGATAGATGATTATATATGAGACATAAGACGTGCAGATAAGAGACTCCAGATGGATAGAAATAAGACATATAAAAAACACAAGATGAACAGACATAAGACACAAGACAGTGAAATACAAGTACAAGTGAATGGCAATCCTGGTACATGCGTCTTCTTGTCTTGATACTTGTGTCTAACAGTCTTGATACCATCTTGATCCCTGTGTCTACCAGTCTTAATACCTGTGTCTTTTTGTCTTGATACTTGTGTCTAAAACTCTTGATACCAATATATATTACTGCTTAACAAACTAATACAAAATAAAGTAAAACAAAATGAATAAAACCTTTCTTATACTCCGCCACGAATACCTGAAAAGGGTGACAAAAAAGTCATTTATAATCCTTACCATACTGGTACCGGTTTTATTTATAGGCATGTTTGCCCTCATCATATTTCTGTCGGTGCAGAACGATAACCTGGAAAGAACCATTGCCGTTTTTGATGAATCATCTATGTTTATGGGGCAACTGGAACAGGAAGAATTCACCCGGTATCATTTTGTACCGAAGGAGGAATTTGAAAACCTGAGAACAAACCTGAAGGGAAGTGAATTCTATGCGCTACTGTACATCCCTGAAAATATTTATGAATCCAACCAGGCACAGCTTGTATCTGAAAAGCAGCTCCCGGTTGAATTATCCGACCAGATTGCCAGGAAGCTTGGCCGTTTTATCGAGAATGAGAAACGGCAGAAAATTCTGGCAGAAACAGGTGTCCCTGATCTGGATGAAAAACTATCATCGGCCCGTACCTCGGTAAAGCTCACTACGCTTAAGGTTACAGATAAAGGTCCGGCTAAGGAAAGTTCTTCACAAATAGCATTTGTTGCAAGTTATGCGATGGGGTTTATCATATACTTCTTTGTATTCATGTATGGAGCGATGGTGATGCGCAGCGTGATGGAAGAAAAGAAAAGCCGTATAGTGGAGGTCATTATCTCTTCAGTAAAACCTTTTCAGCTGATGTCAGGGAAAATAGTTGGTACTGCACTTGTCGGTCTTACACAGGTTGCTATCTGGGTGTTTCTTGGGATGATGTTTGTTATCAGCATAGGATTTATTTTTCCTCCGGAGACATCGCAGGAAATTGGCCAAAGCTTTATGGAATCC
Organism: Bacteroidota bacterium; assembly: GCA_023412195.1. Classification (GTDB taxonomy): domain Bacteria; phylum Bacteroidota; class Bacteroidia; order Bacteroidales; family Prolixibacteraceae; genus Mariniphaga. The sequence goes on along the minus strand of JAEYNZ010000052.1, from coordinate 1,907 downwards.
CGACAGGCTGCAGGTACACCTGTCCCGATTGAAACGAGCGACAGCCAGATTAACAACATCCTGGGTTTGATCGGTAACCTGAACATTCCTTTTATTTTATTTGCTTTTGTTTTCTACTTTCTTGGAGGGTACCTGCTATACAGCTCGTTTATGGGAGCAGTTGGAGCTGCAGTCGATAATGATGAAGATGCACAGCAGATGATGTTTCCGCTCACCATTCCCCTGATTCTTTCCATGATGCTCCTCTTCCCTATTGCACGGAACCCCGAAGGGCCTGTCGCATTCTGGGCTTCAATGATCCCCTTTACTTCTCCAGTTTGTATGCTTGCAAGGGTACCATACGGAATACCCTTATGGGAACTGCTCCTTTCAATGTTCCTGCTTATTGTTACAACCATGGGAGCCATATGGGCAGCTTCAAAGATTTACAAAACAGGACTGCTCATGTACGGGAAAAAAGTAAACCTCATGGAAATACTAAAATGGCTCCGATATAAAAATTAGGTTTCCTTTTTATTTTAAACAGATATTTTATTCTGATTTAAACAGGCTTTTGATTATATTGCATTACCTATTCCTTATACTTTACCAGGTTATCCATTGTTCATCTTTCCAGACGGAAAGAATGTTCTGATTTTATGTGTACAATATAAATAGTAGAAAGATGAAAGTAAATAACATTTTAGAAACAATAGGAAAGACTCCCCACATCAGGATCAACCGGTTGTATCCAGACAATTACGAAGTATGGGTTAAGATGGAAAAAGCCAATCCCGGCGGCAGCATCAAAGACAGGATCGCGCTTTCGATGATTGAAGATGCTGAACAACGGGGCATTCTAAATAGAAATTCTGTAATCATTGAGCCCACCTCGGGCAACACAGGCATCGGGCTTGCACTTGTGGCAGCCGTAAAAGGTTACCGTCTGATCCTTACAATGCCTGAATCTATGACACTGGAACGCCGTCAGGTGCTGATTGCCCTTGGTGCCGAACTGGTTCTTACCCCTAAGGAAAAAGGCATGAAAGGTGCCATAGCCAAGGCAGAGGAAATTTCCAGCCAGACACCTGATTCATGGATTCCGCTGCAGTTCTCAAATCCGGCAAACATAAAGGCCCACCGCGAAAACACAGCTATGGAAATACTGGACGACTTCCCGCAGGGGCTCGATTACATCATAACAGGTGTAGGCACCGGAGGCCACATAACCGGTGTGGCAGAAGTCCTTAAAAAAGAATTTCCAAAGCTGAAGGTTTTTGCAGTGGAACCTGTTGACAGTCCGGTAATCAGCGGTGGAGCACCCGGCCCGCACAAAATACAGGGCATAGGCGCAGGCTTCATCCCCGACAACCTGAAAACAGAGCTTCTCGATGGTGTGATTACAGTTACCCAGGAAGAAGCCTACACATATGCAAAAAGAGCTGCCCGCGAGGAAGGGCTGTTCATTGGGATTTCTTCTGGTGCATCACTGGCTGCCGTGGCAAAAAAAATACAGGAGCTTCCGCCCAAATCACGTATATTAACCTTCTCTTACGACCATGGTGAAAGATATCTTTCTGTAGAAGGCTTGTATTAAAACAATATAAAAGAGTTAAAGAGGTTGTCTCAGCAGAGGCAGCCTCTTATTTTTTTGCCCTTTCTTCGTGTAATCATTATCAGATCAAACTCGCATTAAACTCGCATCAAACTCGCATCAAATTCGAATCAAATTCGAATCAAATTCGCGATTCCCCGAATTTGTCGCGAACTTGTCAGTAGAGTAGAGTACAGAGCAAAGAATTTTCTTTGCCCTGTAGCCCCCTCGTCAAACCGTACGTGCGATTTTCCCGCATACGGCTTTCCTCCTAATTTTCATCATAAAGCTTTCGCTGGTCGTACACCTAGAGATTTATACGGCTTAACCAACC
>JAEYNZ010000008.1 GCA_023412195.1 Bacteroidota bacterium | reverse complement strand
TATTCCAGTCTCACCTTAAACTTCTTCACGCTTACTGCTACGAAAAATAAAGTCATGCCTGCAAGAATCAGTGTTTCTTTCCAGATATACAAAATGCCCATACCTTTGAGCATGATGGTGCGGATGATGGTAATGAAATACTTTGCGGGCATGATGTGACTCAGCCATTGTAATATTGAAGGCATGTTTTCGATTGGAAAAATAAAGCCCGACAAGATGATGGTGGGAAGCATAAGGGCGATAAGGGAGATAAACATAGCTACCATCTGGTTTTTTGCAACTGTGGATATCAAAATTCCGAGACAAAGTGCCATCATGATAAAGAGGATTGTTTCGAGCATGAGCAGGATAAAGCTTCCTTTTACGGGTACTCCAAATACAATTTTGCCCATCAGCACAATGATGAAGGCATTGGCAACCGACAATAACAGGTAAGGCAGAACTTTACCTGCAATGATCTGGACAGGACGAAGGGGGGAGGCAAGAAGAATTTCCATAGTGCCTGTTTCTTTTTCACGGGTAATGGAAATGGAAGTCATCAGGGCTGATACAAGCATAAGGATGAGTGCCATTGTGCCTGGCACAAACTGAAATGCGCTTTTCATTTCTTCATTAAAATACATTCTAACTTCAGGTACAATCTGAAGAGGCATCTGAAGTTCAGGATTCATTTTACGTATATGATCGTTTATGATTCCTGCAGTATAGCTGGTAACCAGCCGTGCCATGTTTGGGTCAGATGCATCAGCAATCAGCTGTACTCCTGCAATGCCCTCTCTACCAAGCTTTTCTCCAAAGTTGTTTTCAAATACAACCACCTGTTTTACATGTCCTTTCCTGAAAATCTCATCAATGTCGATTGTGCTTTCAAGATTTTCATCCAGGAGAAAATAACCTGATGAAAGAAGTTTTGCTGAAATTTGTGCGGTTACATCATCCTTCGACTGGTCGTAAATGGCTATGGGCACATCGCTGATTTCATTTTTTATAACGGTTCCGAAAATCAGCAGCTGCGTGACCGGTATTCCAAACAATATCAGCATGGTGCGCATATCTCTGAATATGTGGTAGAATTCTTTTTTAACAAATGATTTCAGTTGCTTCATGTTACCCGTTTTTTTCCTTAAGGATTTCGATGTCACTTCGCCTGGCAATTTTGACAAAAACTTCATCTACATTTGCTGCCTTATATCTTTTCATTAAGTTAGCCGGAGTGTCAAGGGCTTCAATTTTTCCTGCATCCATGATTGAAACCCTGTCGCAGTATTCTGCTTCATCCATATAATGGGTGGTAACAAATACAGTTATGCCAACAGAGGCAGCTTCATAGATCAGGTCCCAAAAACGGCGGCGGGTAACAGGGTCAACACCTCCGGTTGGTTCATCAAGGAAGACGATTTTAGGTTCGTGGAAAACAGCAACCGAAAATGCAAGTTTCTGTTTCCAGCCCAATGGCAGGCCTGTTATGAGTTTGTTTCTTGCATTTTCCATATTCAGCTTCTCCAGCAGTTCCCCCTCTTTTTTCTTCATTTCTTTGCCTGTAAGGCCATAGATGCCCCCATAAAATCGGATGTTTTCCGATACAGTTAAATCTTCGTACAAAGAAAACTTCTGGCTCATGTAACCGATATTTCTTTTGATTTTTTCTGTTTCCCTGTATATATCAAATCCTGCAACCTTTACATTGCCTGAGGTTGGGGCTGAAAGTCCGCATAATATCCTGATCGTAGTTGTTTTTCCTGCACCATTTGCCCCCAGGAAACCAAAAATTTCGCCTTTAAAGACGTCAAAGGTCAGTTTGTCATTTGCGGTAAATGAACCATATTTTTTCACCAGGTTCTTTACTTCAATGATTTTATCGGTCATATTTTTTCCCCCCTTTCAATTTTAATATTACTGTTGATATCAGAACTTTCATGGCCATTACTGATCTTTTCCTTCATCAACTCCATGAATACGTCTTCAATAACAGGTTTGATGATTTGGGCTTCAATTTCATAATGTTTTAGGTGTTCCAGATAGCCTATCAGTTCAGCAGGTTCTACCTTGTCGTTTACGCCGGTGAAGTGTACAAATTGTCCAAATGCAAAAACAGAATCAGCTTTTTCATATCGGCGCAGGTCAGTAATCAGCCTGTACATTTCACCTGACCGTACACTGATAATTTTTCTTTTAAAACCTGATGTGATTTCATCAGGCGTGTCTACATCCAGTACCTGCCCGTTCTGAATCAGGGCAACACGGTCACACAGGTTTGCTTCGTCCATGTAGGGAGTTGATACAAGGATTGTAATTTCTTTTTGCTGCAGTTTTTTAAGCATTTCCCAGAATTCTCTTCTGGATACGGCATCCACACCGGTAGTAGGTTCATCCAGTATCAGAATTTTGGGCCGGTGAATCAGTGCGCAGGATAATGCCAGTTTTTGCTTCATACCGCCTGAAAGTTTACCGGCACGGCGCTTCTTAAAAGGCTCAATCTGGTAGTATATGTCCTTTATCAGATCATAATTTTCATCAGGTGTGGTGCCAAACACGGAGGCAAAGAAACGCAGGTTTTCTTCTACCGATAAATCCTGGTAAAGGGAAAACCTGCCAGGCATATATCCGGTTATTTGCCTTATTTTCCTGAAATCCTTCACAATATCAAATCCATTCATTTCAGCCTTCCCCGATGTTGGAAGCAAAAGGGTCATCAGGATGCGCATGAGGGTGGTTTTTCCTGCACCATCCGGGCCAATAATGCCATACAGTTCACCTTTTTTTACTTCAAGGGAAATATCATACAGCGCTCTTGTCCCTGCATAGTTTTTTGATATTTTATCAATTATTATCATATTTTCTATTAATGCCTGGTATCTTTATTTCCTAAAATGGACTGTTCATGATACTTCATGGGCGGATTGCAATGCACGGGACTATAATCTGATTTCACCGGGCATACCAATTTTTAAAGTGCCGTCGTTTTTAACAGCCACTTTTACGGCATACACAAGTTTTACCCGTTCTTCCTTTGTTTGAATGATTTTAGGTGTAAATTCAGCCTGGGGTGATATCCAGGTAACTGTTCCGTCAAATGGCTGGTTTTCTTTTTCTGATTTATCAACCAGAACCTGTACTTTTTGTCCTAATTTCAGTTGAGGGAGCTGAGCTCCGCTGACATAAACCTTCAGAGTCAGTTCCTCAAGGGGAGCCAGTTTAAATAAAGCCTTTCCTGGTGTAGCCAGTTCTCCTTTTTCGATATAAGTTTCAAGGACTATCCCTGAGACAGGAGTTGTTACACTACAGCGCTGTAGCTGGTCGATGGTAACAGCCCGTTGCGCTTCAAGTACTTCTAGTTCACTGTTAATCTGAAGGAACTTTGTCCGGATGCTGGCTATCTGCCTGTCTGCAACATTCATTTCACCGGTCAGGTCATCCAGTTGTTTTTGGGTTGCTGCACCCTCAGCAAACATGGCATTAATGCGCTTCAGGTTGTTTCCGATGTTTTTTTTCTGTTCCTGGTATACGGCTATCTGTGCTTCCACAGAATTTCTGCCAGCCATCACCGCTTTTTTTTGTGCTTCAATCTGATCCAGTTTAAGTTTTACCTGCATCGTATCGATCAAAGCGGCTATCGATCCTGCTTCCGAATACATTCCGCGCTCAACAGTTAACTGCAGGAGTTTTCCCTGCACTTCCGATGCAACAATGACAGCATCAGTTTCAAAAATTCCGTATCCATCCGATTTTTCATCATTCCTGTTACAGCCTGCCGACAAGAGGGCCAACAGGATTATCATTACCAAGTATTTCATTTTCTGGTTTATTATCATCATGTCATTAAGATTATTCATTGTAGTTTATTGAATGTTTGAATGGTTTTGCCCTTTTATAAGGTTATACTTTTCAATTGCCTCAACCAGCTGGATTTTATGCAGTTCATGGTTTAGCCTGGCCACAATTTCCGCCTGTACTTCCCGTATATATTCTGAGCTTGTGATGATTTCATTTTCAAGGCGTGATGCTGCCGCTTTTGTAACCTCAATTCGTATGGCAACTAATTCATCACCCGTCTGAATCACTTTTTCAAGTTTTCTTATTTCCTCCTGCTGGCGTACAAGGAGCAAGTTAAGATTTTGAATAAAAGTCTCCTGTCCGGTATTCACCAGTTCCTGTTGAAGCTCCAATACTCTTTTTTGTCTGGTTGTTTTTTTCCAGTCGAAGGCATTCCATGATATACCGGCTCCAATCAGGTAGTATGGTTCAAATTGATTGCTCAGCATGTTTAATCCAGGTTTGCCGTAACCAGCCTGTCCGAAGGTGAAGACTTTTGGATGCCGGTTTTTGTCAGCAAGTATTATCTGGTATTCAAACTGTTGACGCTGGCTTTCAAATAATTTTAATTCCGGCCGGTTTAAGCTTCTGTCTGCAGCTTGTGGAACAGGCTTATAAATGAAGCTGGAACTGCTGTTGATCTGTTTTCCTGTAAGAACAGAAAGCAACTCTGTTGCTGTATTTTTTACCGATTCCATCTGTAACTCATTTTGGAAAAGGTTCAGAATTTCTGCTTTAATTACCAGTACAGGAGTTTTTTCAGCAGTTCCATGTCTGACTCCTGACTCCATTGTTTTCATTCTTTCCTCGAGAATCACTTTTTGTGCGCGCAGCACATTCATTTGTTTTTCGGCTGTCAGCACTGTAAAGAATGCCTGCGCTACCTGTTCATTTAAACGGTAAAGTTCGACTTCCAGCTGATTGAGATGGTTCAGCAGGATAGATTTTTCCAGTTGGGCACTGGCAGTGGAAATTCCACCATCCCACAATGACTGACGGATTTCAGCAAATGCTTTATATTGATCATTAGAAGGTTTTGGGACAACTATATTTGGAATAGGAATATCGATACCTGTAACATCCGACTGGTAAGTTGCCTGTCCGTTGAAAGTGATCTGCGGCAGATGATTTACCATGATGTTTTCTTTCTGAAGGGATGAAATTTCATTTCTGATACCAGCTTGCTTTAGGTTGGGATAATTACTACGGGCCCAAGCATAACAGCTGTCGAGTGATATTTCATTTTGTCCGTAAATCAGAAATGAGGATAAAGTCAGGATCAGTATGAAAAGAATTGTTTTCATTTTAGCAGGATTGAGTTCAGTATAAATTCTTTAACAGTAACCTTCCGCTGGATTAAAAACTTTTTATATGCCTTTTGATCATTGTTAAAAAAAACAATCTGCATGAGTGGTCGGGCTGCAAAAGGGAAGATGCTCAGGCTAAGAATATTGACCATCAATTCGCGGGGATCCATCTTTTTTAATTTTCCTTTCTCCATTTCCTGTTCAATCAGTGTAACGAGATCAGAAGGATTTATTCCCTGTTTTTTTATGATAGAAGCAAGAAATTCAGGATCGCGGTTGATTTCTTTCAGGATGAATGACGGAAGAAATGGATGCTTCAGAAGTAAATCGATGTACCTTTCAATGAAAGCAGCAATCTTAACCTCAAATGGTTCTTCTGAGAAAAGAAGATTCCTGATGTTGGGGAAGATTTGGTTGAAAACCTTGCTGAAGATGGCTTCAAAAAGTTTTTGCTTGCTGCGGAAATAGTAGTGAAGCAGAGCCTTATTGATACCTGCCTCATCAGCAATTTCCTGCATCCGGGAGCCATCCATCCCTTTTCTGATAAAAACTGTCTGTGCTGCGGTAAGGATTTTTTCTTCCGGATTGTCTTTTTTCTGTTCATTCATATGCTATTGTTTTTAACTATTTATTTAAACCAGTTGGTTAAAGGTAAGCATATGAAATTTACTGGTAAAATATTTTAACTATAAAATTTAACCATTTAGTTAATTTTGATAATTAATATATTATCTGCTTTTTATTAGCCGAATATTAATTTCGTTTAAACAATCAGTTCAATTGAAATCAAGTTTAGTTTTTTTCAGCTGTTACAGTGATGCTGAAGATACCTGTTCCGGAGTTTTTGAAGGTTATTTTCTCCTGATCTGAAAGATAGGATGAAAGCACTTCATCCGGAATGATAACAGGTTTTTCCTTTCTGATTATGATGTTTTTAAATCCCTGCTTTTTTATGATCTTCAGGTAATCATCTTTAGGCATTGCTCCAGAAACACATCCGGCATACATTTCGGCAGCTTCTTTCAATCCTGAAGGAAGATTCCCAGACAACACCACATCTGAAATGCAAAAGTGGCCTTTCTGTCTGAGTACTCTGTAGATTTCAGAGAAAGCCTTCATTTTGTCAGGTACAAGGTTAAGTACACAATTGCTGATAACCACATCAAATGCAGAGGAGGGGAGGGGTAGTTCCTCAATGTCACCCTGTATAAATTTTATATTTTTAAAACCAGTTTTTTCAAGGTTCAGGTTTGCTTTTTTGAGCATATCTTCAGAGAAGTCGATGCCGGTTACACTTCCTTCCATACCAGTAAGCCGTTGTGCTATAAAGCAGTCGTTTCCTGTCCCGGATCCAAGGTCAAGGACGTCATCGCCCCTTTTAATTCCTGAGAATTCTGTTGGCAGTCCACATCCCAGTCCTAAATCTGCATCTTGCACATAACCTTCAATGTGAAGGTATTCATCTCCAATCATACTGAATTCGAGTTCTCCGCAGCATGAGGAAGGCCCGCAGCATCCCTGGCTGTGTGAATTATTTCGGGCGATTAAACTGTATTTCTTTTTTACCGTCTCTTTAATACTTGCTGGTTTCATTTCAATTGGGGTTTTATATTTTCCTCGTATAATTTTAAAAATGCTTCTCTGATTTCATCCCGTACCCTGTAATACTCGCTTTCAATAAATTCAGGGGTGCCTGTGGCGTGAGAAGGGTCATCGAACCCAATATGAAGCCTGTTTTTAACTTTTCCGAAGAAGGCAGGACAATTTTCGTTCGCCCCACCACAAACTGTAATAACATAATCCCATTCTTCATCAAGGTATTTATGAACAGAGTCGGATATATGCAGGCTAATGTCAATTCCTGCTTCCATCATTACTTCAACGGCTTTATGGTTTAAAACGCCTGAAGCTTCTGTTCCGGCAGATGACACTTCCAGCCTGGGGTCGAATGATTTCAGGAAGCCGTGAGCCATCTGACTGCGGCAGCTGTTGCCTGTGCATAAAATCAATATTTTCATCGTCATCAGTATATTCAATTATTTACTATAACAATCAGGTACATTAATATTTTTTTTTGTTGGCAAAAGCCACAAGCGAAAGCATAACCGGAACCTCCACAAGTACTCCGACTACAGTTACCAGGGCTGCAGGTGACTGTAATCCGAACAATGCAATGGCAACGGCTACTGCCAGCTCAAAGAAATTGCTGGCACCGATCATGGCTGCAGGTGCACATATCTGGTAATTTAGCTTCATCTTTTTTCCTCCGTACCACGCTAAAAAAAAGATGAAATAAGTTTGAAAGACCAGAGGTATGGCAGCCAGTAAAATGATTAAAGGATTGTTTGTAATATTCTGGCCCTGAAAAGCAAACAATAAAATCAGTGTGACAAGCAAAGCCACTATACTTACAGGTTTGAATTTTGGAAGAAATTCATTTTTAAACCATTCTTCTCCTTTTGACCTGATCAGCAAACGCTGGGTTAATACTCCGGCTACAAGTGGTACTACAACAAATATTAGCACACTTGCAACCAGGGTATCATATGGAATAACCACATCGGTGATACCTAATAAAAGCCCTACAATGGGAATAAAAGTCACAAGGATAATCAAATCGTTCACTGAAACCTGTACCAGGGTGTAGTTCGGATCACCACCCGACAAATAGGACCATACAAACACCATTGCCGTACAGGGAGCCGCACCAAGAATGATCGCCCCGGCGATGTATTCACCGGCCAGATCGGGATCAATCCAGGCTGAATAAAGCTTTGTGAAGAATATCCAGGCAAAGAAAGCCATCGTAAAAGGCTTGATGAGCCAGTTAATAATGACTGTCCATACCACTCCACGCGGCTTTTTACCAATTTTCCTGATGCTGCTGAAATCGATCTGCAGCATCATAGGGTAGATCATCAGCCAGATGAGGATAGCTACTGGTATATTTACTTTGGCAATTTCCATCCTGCTGATAACATTTATGCTGTCACCGGCTAAATGGCCAAGTATGATGCCAGCGAAAATTCCAAGTGCTACCCATATTGTAAGATATTTTTCAAAAAAACCGATCGTCTTTTCAGGTTGGTCGGGTAGCACCATTTCTAATACAGAATCATTCTTCTGCATAGGGCGTAAATTTAACGGATTCTTGTTGTTTTTTACAGGAGGTCGGTCATTGGGTTACATTTCCCCTGACCCTCAAGGTTACTGTTGAATTTGCCGCATTTGAACTCACGGTTATTGTTTTGTTGAAATTGCCGGCAATATTTGTGTTGTATCTTACTTTTATTTCACCTGTTTCACCCGGTGCAACAGGCTGTTTAGGCCACTCGGGAACCGTACATCCGCAGGATGCCCTAACGTTGCTTAATATCAAAGGCTTTTGTCCCTTGTTTGTAAATGTGAAAATTGAAGTACCATCACTTCCTTTTTCTATTGTTCCATAATCATGAACAATTTGGTTGAATACAATGGAATCATTCGTTACAGGTGTGGATTGTTGTGCCTGTAAACTGAAAGTAAAAACACTGATTAAAGCAAGGACAAAAATTATTCTTTTCATTTTCATTGAGTTAAATTATTTAATAGAATCTGTTTTGGTTTTACATATATTTGATGCAGAATGCATGGGTTCAAAAAAGGCATTCAACATTTCAAGATAAATCCTGATCACAGGTTGACTTAAACAGTAATTTATTTTAAGCCCTTCAATAGTGCCCTGTATCAATCCGATATCTCTTAATTCCTTTAGATGCTGGGATACAGTTGAACGGCTCAATGGCAGGCTATCTGAAATATCACCAGAGATGCAGGTCCTTGTTTCGGCTAAATATTGCAGAATTGCAAGTCTTGCAGGGTGGGCAATTGCTTTGGCAAACCGGGCAAGTTCCTGTAGGTTATCGTTAAAATGTTCTGATTTGTTCATCTGATTGCCTGTCTAATTTTTTCTGAACTAAATAATATATTTTGAGTCTAATGACGCAAACATACGACAATAAATTATATTCTCAAAAATTACTTCAGGAAAATACTGGTATATCTTATACTTAATTGGAAAGTTATACAGAGGGTAAGATTTGGCTAAATATTACGGAGCTGACCAAATTCAAGATAGGGAAGGTTTCTGCCTTTCCATGCAGATATACCTCCATCCATGTTCAATGCTCCGGTATATCCTTCATGCAGAAGAAAATTTACAACATGGGCACTTCTGATCCCCTTGTTGCAAAAGAAAATCATGTTCTGCTCTTTAGTCAGCCCCGCTATCCAACCTGAGATTCCCTGCATTGGAAAATTAAGCACATCCGGAATCTGAGCAGCTGATAGTTCATAATTTGCCCTTACGTCAATCAGGATTGCTTCCTTGTTTTTATGTGCTTCCATGGCATCTTCAGGCAGGATATGCTTAACTCCTGAAAGATGAAAATCCTGTAATGTTAGGTTATCTGTGGTCTTCATTTCAATTTTTTCTTTTAAACAGAATGACGTATTGTAATAACAGACAAGAAGGCCAAAGTTATTGATCAATGCTGTGAATCCTTCATGTTTATTTATTTATGAAGGATAAATGAAGTATTTTTGCAGGATTTAATAATATGATTTGAATGGATAACAGTGGCAGCAAAATTAATAAGCAACCTTCGGGCAGTCAGAAAATGCCGGGCTTTCAGGTAACTGAGAGCACTTTTTTACTGGAGTTTCTCCTGAAACAGTTGCCTCACAAAAGCAGGAATAATATTAAAGCTTTACTGGGATATAAACAGATTTTTGTTGATGGTAAGCCTGTTACGCAGTTCAATCATCCACTGGTTCCGGGGCAGAGAGTTGAAATCAGCACCAACCGTGTGTCACCGGAGCAAAGTTTCAAAGAATATTCAATCATATATGAGGACCAGCATATCATTGTAATTGATAAGGCAGCAGGTTTGCTTTCAATGGCAACAGAAAGCGAGAAGCGGGCCACTGCTTACAGTTTACTGAGCCGGCATGTAAAAAAACAGGATCCTCAGAACAAAATTTTCATTGTACACCGTCTCGACCGCGAGACATCCGGGTTAATGATATTTGCCAAAAATGAAGAAATAAAAGACCGGTTACAGGAGTTTTGGAACGATACCATACTCGAGAGAACTTATGTTGCTGTGGTGGAGGGAGTGGTAGAACAGCAGGAAGGTGTAATTACATCATATCTTTGGGAAGATAAAAATTATACTATGCACTCTTCACAATATCCTGGAAAAGGGCAAAAAGCAGTTACACATTATTCAGTTGTCAGGCAAAATGATTCCTACTCCTTGTTGAAAGTAAACCTTGAAACCGGCAGGAAAAACCAGATCAGGATTCACATGCAGGAAATGGGTCACAGCATTGTGGGTGATAAGAAATATGGTGCTGTAACCAGTCCGATGAAAAGGCTGGGCCTTCATGCACAGCAGCTTTCTTTTATCCATCCTGTAACGGGCAGCAAGATGAATTTTGAAACAAAGATTCCCAAAGCCTTCATGAGAGTCTTCTGAGCTGAATAAAATCGATTATAGTTTGAGTTGCAATTTTAATTCAGAAGCGGGTATGAACCCATACTTCCTGAAGATTTCCTTTCCTTCCTTGTCCAGAATGAGGTGGGTGGGGACAGCCGTAATTCCAAAGTGTTTCATCACCTGCTGGCTGTTTGGGTTCATTATATTTATTACAGCTACATTAATATTGGCAGACCTGTCCTTTTTCAATGTTTCAAGTTCAGGTTCCATTTGTTTGCAGAGGGTACATCCCGATGATTTAAACTGAAGAAGTGTAAAATCAAAATCATTTTTGTTCTTTGTATAGTTGAATAGCGAATCAACCCACTGCTGACCGGTTAACCTGGATTCATACCCTGCTGATTCTATCATTTTTTTCGAGATAAAGTCATTCAGGTTATCTTTCTTAAAATATGCAATAAGCAGCATCACTACCAATAGTGCTGAAAGAATTACCGGAAGGTTTTGTCTGCTCATCTGAATAAGATTTTGCGTAAAGATAAAAAATTACTTCAGGGTGCTGCATTCAATAATTTAATATAGATATCCTCTATTGACGGCAACAGGATAATTCATTGGGTACAATTTATATTTCTGATACATAAAATGAACTCCAAGGATTATTTTCTGTATTTTGCCATCACCACTTTTAAAAATTACTGAGATGCGCTAACTGAATCAGCCAAAGATGTGCAAGGTATTTTTGTACAATTTAATTGGGAAATTGGTAAAAGTTACAAATTTAGCTAAACATGAAAATCAAATCCTGGATAAAGTTGGTTGGCATCCTCCTCATCTTTATGGGAGGTACCGGTCTTATTGGTAATATAGATCTTCTGTTTTCGGAACTTCCCGCTTCCCATACACGTGAATTCACCTGGCATTTTATATATGCCCCAAAGCTTGCCTTGTTTATTAACCTGCTCTTTCTGATGGCAGGTGTTTTTTTTCTGCTGGGGAAAAGATTCTCTGCACCTTTAAGTTATGTGGCATTAGTCGCTGATATTTTTTTTAGAATAATTCCGGTTCTCATTTTATCCGTATACAATGCTGTTATCTTTATCCTCATTCGACCTGGAATAGATCTGGTTTTATTGATTATTGTATTTCATCTAAATGCCAGTTTTAAAGATCCGGAAAAAAAAGCAGAGTTCTTTAGCCGTCCTTTAGCGCACCTTTCAACAGGTACATTGAAATCAATTGTAATTATTGGAGGAATATTTTTATTGGTACCTCTATATATGCAGTTCCTTTGGATATATATTTATTCAACTGTTGAAAGTTACCTTGCCAGAAAAACTTTTTACAGTTACTTTCCTGAATTTCTTCATCAATCTTCACTTCTTTATTATTTGAGTGTTGCAGGTTGTATAATTGCCATTGTTTCAGGTATAACGGGAATGAAGCAACTGAATAATACCTGGTGGATACTCAGTACTTTAATCATGTCAATTGGCAGCATCATGTTATTCCTGAATATCTTCCAACTAATGTAACTGCTTCCTTGTCTTAGCTACATTCCCAGATACCATGTGGCTATGGAAAAGTATATAAAGACTCCTGAAATATCAGCCAGGGAGGTAATGAGTGGGGCACTTGCAGTAGCCGGGTCTAATTTCAGCATGGTGAAAATAAAAGGCAGGGAAAGCCCAAGAATACATCCTACCAATACAGTAAATACCATGGATAATCCCACAACAATTATAATTTCCGGCGACCTGAAACTGGCAACCAGTCCGACGGCTGCAGCCATTGTTATTCCAAGGAGCAGGGCAACCAGCAGCTCTTTTCCCATCAGGGTAAACCAGTCTTTTATCTCTACATCGCCTGTTGCCAGGGCGCGGATCATAAGGGTGGCCGACTGTGCACCGGCGTTTCCTCCGCTGCCTATTAGAAGCGGGAGGAAGAAGACCAGCGATACCATTGCTTCAATAACATTTCCAAAATGGGCTAATGCTGCTCCAGAGAACACATTCATAAATACAAGGGCCACCAGCCATACAATTCTTTTTTGGTACAGTAATGTTACTCTGGCTTTGAGTGGATTAAAGATCAGATCCTGAATCGATCCAAACTTGTGAAAGTCTTCAGTTGCTTCTTCTTCTTCTACGTCCATAACATCATCGAAAGTTACAATACCCAGCAGGACACCTTCCGTATTAATAACAGGTAATGCGATCCTGTCATAATCGTGAAAGATGCTAATTGCTTTTTCCTGGTCGTCGAGTACATTCAGCGAAACAAACCGGTTGTCCATCAGGTCGGCAATTGTATGGTCAGGTTCTGCAAGCAGTATTTCACGCAGCCTGATTTCGTCAATCAGCTTCCAGTTGTTATCAACAACATACACTACATTCAGCGTTTCGGAATCTTTCCCAAACTGCCTGATATGGTTAAGTGCCTGTTCAATTGTCATTGCTGGCTTTACAGCTACATAATCAGGTGTCATTAAGCGGCCTATGCTGCTTTCAGGGTATCCCAGCAACTGAATGGATATTCTTCTTTCCTCCGGCGAAAGAAGCTGGATCAGCCTCTGGGTTACCGGACCGGGCAGTTCTTCAAAAAGTGCAGTACGGTCATCAGGGGCCAGGTCATTTAATAGTTCTGCAAGAAGGTGTTTTCTGTCGGCCAGACCTTCTAACAGTTCTTCCTGTTTGTCATAATCCAGCCTGAAAAATGTTTCCTTTGCTGTCTCCCTGGGTAATAATCTGAATAGAATGATGTCGTCTCCTTCTCTTTTGAAGGTTTCAATTAATTCTGCAATCTCTGCAGGGTCAAGATCTACCAGTTTCTTCCGGATTGTTTTCCAGTCACGGGCATCAATCAGTTCCTGAAATTCCTCTACTGCAATTATTAATTCTTCCACGGTTCAACTTATTAATTAATGATCAAAATGAGAATAATAGTTTATGACTGTTTGCGACCATTGATCAGATCAATAGCAACAGCATCCGGAAGAGCTGACTCATTTATAATTATGCCAGCGTAATAAAAGCATGTAATCAGTCAAGCGGGGGATAAGATGAAATTTAAATACGGTATTATACATAAATTCGCCTCCTGTTTCTTTAAACTTTAGGAAGGCAAATACGACGACCCTCCTAAAGCAGGTTTAAAATTTGTCTCTGTCTATGACACGGGCCTTCGTCCATGATAAATTGTTGTTTAAAATTGATGTGCAAATGTATTATTTTTTTTCTAAAACCAGCCGCTGTAATGAGCCGGCTTTAAATGTTTCTGTGATTGTAATAACCCGGGGTTTTTTAATGAAATAAAATATGGTTGTTACGTATAATCCAGTATCCTGGCAGATTGAAAAACAGGAAGAAATGGTTTATTTCTGCAATAAAGTCTTAAAAAGGTGCTGAGCAATATCCCAGTTTTCGCGGTTCAGGCAATATTTGATTTTAGGAGCTTCAATTTCGCCCTGCACAAGGCCTGCTTCCTTTAGCTCCTTAAGATGTTGTGAAAGGGTGGATTTTGCAATGGGAAGTTCTTCAGACAAATCGCCACTGTAACAACAGGTTTGTTTGGAGAGTAATTCTATGATATATACCCTGACCGGATGACCTAAAGCCTTTGCAAACCGGGCAAGTTGCTTCTGATCTGGTGTTAAAACTTCTTTAATTGTCATTTTTTATGGATATAGCACAAATATACGATAAAATGATGTTGATATAATTCCCGAATTTTTACCACTTTTGCAGCGCGGAATAAACAAAAATGGATAGATATATTGGACTGCTTAAGAACCTGATTTCCACACCATCTTTCAGTAAAGAAGAAGAAAAGGCAGCTGGGATAATCAGGCAGTTTTTAAAGGATGAGAACATTGAATTCGAGGTGAAAAAAAATAACACCTGGGCCTGGAACCGGTATTATACCAGTGGAAAGCCCGTTCTTTTACTGAATTCGCATATTGATACTGTCAGGCCCGCAAAAGGATATAAGCTCGACCCTTTTCAACCTATTGAAGACGGGGATAAACTTTATGGTCTGGGCAGCAATGATGCCGGTGGCCCACTGGTATCCCTGCTTGCAGTTTTTAATCATTTCTACAACAGGCAGGACCTGCCATGGAACGTGGTATTTGCTGCAACCGCAGAGGAAGAGATTTCAGGCCGGCAGGGACTTGAAATTGTTCTGCCTGAAATCAGTCCCGTTACTTTTGCTATTATTGGGGAACCTACCCGTATGGAACTTGCAATCGCAGAAAAGGGATTGCTGGTTCTTGATTGTTATGCTTATGGAAAATCGGGGCATGCTGCACGTGCAGAGGGTGATAATGCCCTGTACAAGGCACTTGATGATATACAGATCCTGAAAAACCTAGAGTTTGAAAATGTTTCAGATATCCTGGGAAAAGTAAAAATAACAGTCACTCAGATTGAAGCCGGTACCCAGCACAATGTCATACCCGATGTATGTCATTTTGTAGTGGATGTGCGTACAAATGAGCATTATTCAAACAAGGAGGCTGCCAAAAAGATTGCTGAATTGCTATCATCAGAAGTTAAGCCGCGTTCCTTGCGGCTCAATTCTTCTGGTATCAGCACGGATCATCCGGTTGCACGAAAGGCGCGTGATATGGGGATCAGGGTGTATGGATCACCAACAACATCCGATCAGGCAATTATATCTTTCCCATCGGTAAAAATGGGACCCGGAGATTCAGCCAGGTCACATACTGCCGATGAGTATATATTAAAAAGCGAAATTATTGCTGGTATTGAAAGATACATTGCGTTGCTCGATGGATTGAAACTGGTTTAGTTTTATCAGATATGGATCAGCAAAACAACCCTTTACATGGTATTACACTGGAAGCCCTAATGGTTTATCTGTTAAGTTATTATGGCTGGGATGAGCTGGGCCGGCGTATTCCCATAAATTGCTTTCTGAAAGATCCAAGTATCCGGTCAAGTTTAAAGTTTCTCCGGCGAACTCCATGGGCAAGAACGAAAGTTGAAATCCTGTACCTTAAAACAGTTAAAAGTAATCACCATTGAATTGAATTCTTGTTTTCTATAGCTAATTAAGCATAAGCCAATTAAAGTTTTTTCCTGCTTACCGGGATGCTGTTTATATTAAACTTTATCTGCCGGTAGATGATGAATTTGTTGAAATGGATTACATGCAGATCCAGTTTCCTGTAAGAGGATTTTAGACGTTCTTAATGGCACTTATAGGGCAAGGTTTACCACTGTGATTCCTGCTCCGCCAAAATCAACATGTTCATCGCTGAAGCTTCGGACCATTGGTTCAGACCGAAGATAATTGCGGATGGTTTCTTTTAGAATTCCATGTCCCTTTCCGTGCAGAATTCTTAGCTGGGAAACTTCAAACATAATGGCTTCATCAATAAATTCCTGAATTTGCGGAATGGCTTCTTCAGCTCTTTGTCCTCGGATATCTATCTCAGGCTTGAAGCTGAGTCTTCTTTCAGAGTAGTTGCTCAATAAACGGGTGCCACTCTGCCTGTAAGCTTTTTCAGCTTTTTTTGCTTCATTACTGCTGATCCGCTCCACCTGGTTGCGTGGCATGGTTGTTATAAGCTGGCCAAATGCAATTACGGCATTCTTCTCATTGATATCAATTAGCTCTCCCGTGGTGTTTTGCCCAATGATTCTCACCCTGTCGCCGGCTTTTAGTTCTACCGGTTTTTCAACTTTTCTTTTAGGTGGTTCTTTCTGGAATTCGGAAGGACGGCGCTGATTCCGCTTTTCTTCCTGCTGACGTAATTTATTAATCTTCGCATTAATTTTATCATCCTGGCCGGAAGTACTCTTCTCAACTACTACCTTAAGGTCCTCTAACTTTTGTCGTGCCTGACGGGTCTTCTCCTTTTCTGCCTGGGCAGTTTTAATTTCCCTTATTGTGTTTTCAATCTGTTTATTGACTCCAGAAAGAAGTTTTTCTGCGTCTTCTTTTGCTTTCCTAAGAATTTCCTTGCGAAGTTTTTTCGTTTCCTCCAGTTCTTTTTCATAACTCAAGGCCATACTGTCGAGGGTTTTTTCCACTTTCCTGATCTTATCCCTTTTTATTTCCCAATATCGTTGATCGCGGCTGATCTTGCGAAGGCTGCGGTCGAAGTCGATATGCTTTTTACCAACCTTTTCAGTAGCTTTTTGAAGAATATCTTCAGGCAATCCAATTTTTCTGGCGATTTCGAATGCAAATGAACTGCCAGGTTTCCCTATTTCGAGCTGAAACAGGGGATTCATATTCTGCGAATCATAAAGCATGGCACCATTTACAATTCCTTTAGCCGAAGAAGCAAAATGTTTAAGATTGGTGTAATGCGTTGTAATTACTCCAAATGTGCCCAATTGGTTCAGGTTGTCGAGGATGGATTCTGCAATGGCTCCTCCCAGCATGGGTTCCGTGCCGGTTCCAAATTCATCAATGAGCACCAGGGTTTTATCATTACTGTTTTTAACAAAGTATTTCATGTTAAGCAGGTGGGAACTGTAGGTGCTTAAATCATTTTCAAGTGATTGCTCATCGCCGATGTCGATGAATAATTGCTTGAATATCCCGGCTTTGCTGCCATCCCCGACAGGTATGAGCAATCCGCACTGTAGCATGTACTGCAGCAATCCAACGGTTTTAAGGCATACTGATTTGCCTCCCGCATTTGGACCTGATATAAGCAGAATATGATTTTCCGGGTCGAGCCGGATATTCAGGGGGACAATATTCCTTTTTTCCTTTTTTAGCGCCTGCCAAAGCAACGGATGTATTGCCTTTTGCCACTGTATTAAAGGTTCTTCCTGCAGTTCAGGAAAGATGGCATTTTGCTCTGCTGCCAGCAAAGCCTTTGAACGTATGAAATCTATTTCTCCAAGAAAATCATAACTGTACAGCAGGTCATCGAGATAAGGCCTTATTTCATTTGAAAATATTGTCAGGATGCGAATGATTTCCCTTCGTTCGGCATACTCCAGCTCCCTGATTTCATTGTTCATTTCAACGATCTCGTTAGGCTCTACATAGGAGGTTTTTCCAGTTGCCGATTCATCGTACACAATGCCTTTTATTTTTCTTTTGTTGGCAGATGAAACAGGTATGACAGCTCTTCCGTCCCGGATAGAAACAGAAGCATCTTCATCCACAAGGCCATCTTTTTGGGCCTGTTTAAGAATAGCCTGTAACCGTTTTGTCAGATTAGACTCAAGCGACAGGATTGTTTTTCTAAGCTTTGCAAGTTCAGGTGAAGCATTGTCCCTGATTTTTCCAAACTTATTTAGAATGGTATCAATCCGGTCATAGATATAGGGAAAGATCTGCACCCGTTCTGTTTTTTTCTTCAGTAGGGGAAAGATTTTTTCATCCTGTTTTTTAAAAAATTGTACAATAGCCCTCACAGATTCCAGTGAACGCTTCAAATCAAACAATTCCTCCGGTTCAAGAAATCTTCCTTCGGTCCGTATTTTATTCAAAGCCGCGCGTAAATCATAGAAATGGCTTGCAGGAAATGTGTCAAATTCCTTTACTATCCGAAGAAATTCATTGACCTCTGAAAGATGTTTTTGAATCGTTTCAAATTCATCGAGAAAGTGCATGTTTTCTACCCACTCAACCCCCATCTGGCTCAGACATTTGCCATGAAGGGAGAGACGTATTCGTTCAAATCCTGTTTTTTCTTCGAAATGTTCCGGATAAATTTGATGCATTGATTGTTACCTAATAAGCCCCACAAAAGTAGGGAAAGTAGTTCAAAGTTTTTAAGGCATTATGATGAAGTTTAAGTTATAAAACTGCTCTTTATATCATACTTTGAACATGGTATCAAGTATATGTTAATTATATTTTTTATTTTTAACTAAATTATCAATAGTATTTGCATCCGCTATGGCACATAAGGTTCTTTTAATTGTTTTTTTTGCAGTTTTTCAGGTGCTGGGTATTTATGAGAAAATTCATGGCCAGGGAATCGTAATCAATGAATTTATGTCTGACAATGAATCCACCCTAAAAGATAAAGATGGTGATTACAGTGACTGGGTCGAATTATATAACAACAGCGATTTACCGGTTAATATATTTCAGTACAGATTATCAGACAACAGCAACATACCAGCTAAATGGACATTTCCGGAAATTGTCATTCCCCCCAAAGGATTTTTAGTTGTTTTTGCTTCCGGTAAAGATATTCATAACCCTGAAGAATTGCATACCAATTTTAGTATTGCTGCTGAAGGTGAAGCTATTTTTCTGACCAATAATAACGGTGAACTGATTGACCAGACAGAAGCCCTGATGTTATGGGAGGATGAAACGGTGGGGCGGTATCCCGACGGCAGTGAGAACTGGTTGAAATCATCAATTACAACTCCTGGTAACAGCAACAATACAGTCAACCATTTAATTTTTTCTGATGAAGAGGGATTTTACACAACACCCTTCATGCTTACAATAAAATCCCTAACAGGTGATACCGTTTATTTTACTACAGATGGCTCAGTCCCGGATGAAGGTTCAGATGTATTTCCAGATTCGCTGCTGTTGTCTTACAGGTACAGCGATCCCAATTATTTTAGTGAAGTTCAAACCACTCCACCACAGGATTTGATGAGTTACAAGGCGTGGGAATCACCTGATACGCTTATTCAAAAGGCAAATATTATTCGCAGTGCCTCTTTCCGGAATGGCATCCGGACCAGTAAACTGTATACACATACCTATTTAATAGACAGCCTGATATTCAACAAATATCAACTTCCTGTAGTATCACTGGTTACAGATGAAAAAAACCTTTTTGATCCTGACAGTGGAATTTATGTTCCGGGGAAACATTTTGATCCTGATAATCCGGAATGGACAGGAAATTATTTCAACACGGGAGATGAGTGGGAGAGGCCTGTCAGTATTTCTTATTTTGAACGGAATGGTTCACCCGGCTTTTCTCTTGATGGAGGTATCCGCATCCATGGATTTAAATCGAGGCAGGCATCTCAGAAATCATTAAGATTATATGCAAGAAAGGAATATGGCAGGAAAAGCTTCAACTACCCTGTACTCCCTCAAAGGAATGTTACTGATTTCAGAAGGTTGGTATTAAGGACAACCATGGGCGACTGGTTCGGCAATACCCTGGTAAGGGATGTCCTTGCGCATGAGCTATCCCGGAGTTTTGATCTGGAATACCAGGATTACCAGCCTGCAGTGGTTTTTCTGAACGGGGAATACTGGGGTATTTATACCATCCGGGACCGCGTGGATGAGAGGTATATTGAATATTTGTATGGAATCGATAAAGACCATGTTGACATCATCAATGGAAATTACCTTGATGTTGAAGCAGGTAGCAATGAACATTATGTACGGCTGGCTGAATTTATTGAAAACAATGATCTGGCGCAAAATGATCATTATGAATTTGTAGCTACACAAATAGATATTTCCAATTTTATCGATTATCAGATTTCTGAAATGTTCTTTGCCAACCTCGACTGGCCCATTAATAATCAGCGGTTATGGCGGCCACAAACCCCTGATGGAAAGTGGCGCTGGATCCTGTTTGATGTGGATGCCGGCTTTAGTGACCCTGAGTTCAGCATGCTCCATCATTCCCTTGTGGAAAATATGGGCTCCGATTGGAAAAATATGCCGGTTTCAACATTTCTTTTTGCCAACCTGCTCAAAAATGAAAACTTCATGAAACTTTTTCTTGACCGGTATGATAAAATATTAAGAGACGAACTTGTTCTGGATAAAATGCTGGAAAAGCTCGAAGTTATCATGGAATTGTACAGGCAGGATCTTCCTGATCATATTTCAAGATGGAATTTTCCTGTGGACATGGAAACCTGGGAATATGATATCCGTAATCAGATCATACCATTTTTGGAAAACCGGCCTTGTGCAGTTGCAAAGAACGTTTCTGAATTTTTTAATATCTCTGACTTCGGGTTTGCTTGCAGCACATCATCAGATGTCCCCGTTATTTTTTCTGAAGAACTGGTTGTTGCTCCAAATCCTTCCAAAGGATCTTTTTATATCATCAATAATTCTCCTGAACTTACACTGGATAATTTGGTTCTTACTGATATGAATGGCAGAATAATTTACTCGGAAAATAATATTTACCTTCAGAATGGCAGAAGGAAATATTTTAATCTGGAAGGATTGCCTGCTGGTATCTATTTTTTAAAATATCACAACAGGAATTTATCACAATCAAAACGTATTGTTATCATTCCATAGTTGAGGTTGATTCTCTTGCTTTTTAATAAATTTTATTTCAAAAAGAATCAGATGATATATTTATGATCAGCCTTCAAATGTTTATTCAGAACTGCATACATTGATTTTTGTGAAACAGGTTTGGTAATATAAGCCGTAAATCCTGCTGATTTTACCTTTTCCCTGTCTTCGGGCATTGCGTTAGCCGTTTGTGCTACAACAGGCAGGTCTTTACGCACTTTACGGATATGTTCGAGTACTTCATAACCATCTATTCCGGGCAACCGGATATCCATAAATACATAATCAATTTTGTTCTTATTGATTATCTCTATTGCTTTGTAACCATTATCGGCATGTAAAATATTCGCACCTGTTTCAGACAACATATGGGACATCATCATATAACTGAACATGTCATCTTCCACAATCAGGATGGAGAACTTCTTTAAGTCAGGCGAATGGAAATCTTCTTTTTGGATAACCGCTTTCGGTGTTGAAAAGTTCTTTTGAACCAGGGGATGGGTAAAATAAAATGTAGTTCCCTTTCCGGGTTCTGATTCAAACCAGATTCTGCCACCCATTAATTCAACAAGGTGTTTACAAATAGCCAACCCCAAACCTGTTCCCCTTGCTTCGTTTCTTCTGGTATCGTGCAGACGGGTAAACCTTGAAAACATTTTAGGATGATCTTCCTGCCTTATACCAATTCCTGTGTCTTTCACATAAAACAAAATCTCCTTTTTATTATTGTGCAATTCATATCCAACCTCAACCTGACCCTTTTCTGAATATTGGATGCCATTGCTGATCAAATTGATGAATATCTGCTGTAACCTGATTTCATCGGAATGAAGCCTGATGTCCTGATCATTGTGGGGGTTTTCAGGGAACAGAACCTTTATATGTTTTTTATTATAGTTTTTCTTCAATCCCGGGATTTGATTTTTAATCCTTGTTATCAGAGTTTGAATATGTACCTCTTCCTTTTGAATTGCCAGTTCTTTATTGTCGAGCCGTGAAAAATCAATAATATCATCAATCAGTCGTAAAAGTTGCAACCCGTTGTGTGAAATGGCATCCAAAAATGTAGTTCCTTTTGGCTCTTTTACCTGTTTATACAGCAATTCCGTATAACCTAAAATAGAATTCATTGGGGTTCTGACTTCATGGGAAATGCTTTGAATAAATGCCAGCTGCACTTGTGAGGCTTTAATTGCTTTTTCTCTTGCTGCAATCAATTCATTTTCCATCTTTTTTCTGTCAGATATGTCGATTCCCACACCTACCTGCCTTCCATCGGGAATTCCAACGTTTGCCCAGCTTGTTTCAATAAACCGCCCATCTTTTGTTCTCAGGAGAATATCTTTAAATCCGGGTTTAAGTGTTCGCACAAACTCATATATTTCTTCCCGGTACTGTGGATCAGGATACGCAAGTTCCATGATGTTGGTATTTTTTGCATCCTCATTGGTCCAACCTGCAATTTCAACAAAAGCCTTGTTTAAAATAATCGAATCGAATTGCCTGTCGTAAATAGTAATCATTACCGGAATGGTATCAATAATAGACTGCAGCAGTGACCTGTCAGCCTTTAGCTGTTGCTGAAATTGTTCCAGTTCATGATAATATCTGTTTTTCTTATCGACTTCTTTTTCAAGCAATGATTTGGTATTAATAAGTTCAGTTGTATCACTCAGCATGAAAATTCCACCTGCATAATTTCCATATTTATCATACTGAGGAAATCCACTGTAACTGGCATAAAATTTCCTTCCTGTTTTATTAATCTGAAGGATGTATTTTTCATCCTGAAATTCAATACGGTTTATCAGCTTGTTGATTGGCCACTCACTAAAATTCAAGATATTATAATCGAGGTCAAAAATGGTGAAAAGCTTCTGCAATGATTCTGCAACAATGACAGGTTGATCTTCGTTCCAGCCATGAATTGTTTTAAAGGCAGCGTTGGCTTCTGCTACGGTGCCATCTTCATTTATAAAAAGAATACCCTGTTGAATTTTATTTAATGCAGTGGCATAAAAGCTTGAAAATGGTATATTAAGATGTGGCTGGAGATTTAACATTTCAACCATGGTGATCAGTATAAGTTTTTCATTAATTGAATCAGGTCCTTTACCTCATTTATAAACAACAAGGGAAGACATATGTTTATTTTCCTGCCGCTGTAATGAAACTATGGAATTCTGTGTGCCAGAATAAAAAAATGATCCTTCTACCTTATAAATGATTCAATCTTTTGGCAACTTTTCCCCTGGGAATCGCAGGCTGTATTCTTCCCAGAAAAGCTTTACTTCCCTTTTCATTTCTTTTGCAAGGGAAAGAATCCCAAACAAGTTGGGAATTGTCATTAAGGCAATAGTAATCCCTGATAAGGTCCAGATAATGGTTGTATCGGTAAATGATGCAATGAAAAAGCCTAGCACATAAAATATGTGGTAATAGATTACCTTGTCCGAACCGAATAAATATGTAATGGCCCTGTCACCATAATACGACCAGCTAATGGCTGTTGAGAATGCAAATAAAAGAAGTCCTATCGCTACGACATATTTACCGTAACTGCCGAACCAACTTCTGGTGAAGGCAACAGTAGTAAGAGGTGCGCTGTGCAATAAAGATTTCCCTGTGAGATAAAGGCCAGGCTGGCTTACCGGTTTACCTGCATGAAACTCAAGGGTTCCGGAAAAAGGTTGATTGTTAACCCACACCTTTACCTCTTCTGCAAGTGACCGTGAATGAAGAATAGCAGGCGGGTTTACCATTTCCCCCTCAATCACTTCAACATTTCCTGTAAAAAGGGGAAGATTTTTATTCCCAATCAGGAACTGGTGAAGTTCTTCAATTTCCTGTTCAATATCCTGCGAATAGGCTCCCTGAAGAACTATAATGTCGGCATCCTGAAACCGGTTTTCAATTTTTTCGGTCCATACTCCTGAAGAAAGCAGTACCAGACCTGTAAGTGAACATATAATGACGGTGTCAATAAATGGTTCAAGCAGAGCTACTAGTCCTTCTGACACGGGTTCATGAGCCCTTGCCGCTGCATGGGCAATAGGTGCGGAACCCTGGCCGGCTTCATTGGAAAATAAACCCCGGTTAACTCCCCTGTTAAAGGCAAAGGCAATGCTGCCACCCAGAAAGCCTCCTGTTGCAGCTGAACCAGTGAAAACATCTCCTACAATGGCAGTAAGCGAGGGTAAAATGTTTTCATAATTATAGATGATGACTGCCATTGCTCCCAGAAAATAAATAATTGCCATAATGGGAACAAGCCGTGAAGTTACCTTGGCAATCCTTTTGATACCCCCGATGATAACGAATCCAAGTAAGACTGCCAGCACTGCGCCGGTAACAATATGGTTGATGCCAAAAGTTTCGAACATAGAGTTGGAAATGCTGTTAATTTGTGGAAGGTTGCCTGTTCCGAATGAGGACAGTACAGTTGCCACTGCAAAAATTACAGCCAGCCATTTCATGTTCAGCCGGTTCTTCATATAATACATTGGTCCCCCGGCTATGGTTCCATCGGCAGCAGTCTCCCGGTATTTATGTGAAAGTGTTACTTCAACAAACTTGGTTGTCATACCAACAGCTGCAGTAACGAGCATCCAGAAAAGTGCTGCAGGGCCTCCCAGGTGAATAGCAAGTGCCACACCGGCAATATTACCTGTACCTACAGTTCCCGATAATGCAGTGGTAAGAGCCTGGAAGTGCGATGTATCACCTTCATCACCTTTCCGGTCAAATTTACCGCGTACAATTCTAATCGAATGTTTAAGATAACGGAACTGTGGAAACTTAAGATAAATTGTGAAAAACAATCCCGTGCCTAAAAGTAAAAAAACGAACCATTGCGATCCGCCTATGTAACTGTCGATTATGGAAAGAAATTGGTTCAGTTCGTTCATTAAAGGCTCATTTTTTTAAATTTCAGCTAAAAATAGTAATCTATTTCATAAATTAGCAATATAAATTTTAAAACAGAAAATATGTTGCCCAGATTTTTGTTAGCTGACAACTCATTGGAAACCCCCGAAACGATTTTCGTGGTTCATAATGAAATTCCCCGGTTTATTATTGAAGCCGATATCGATGATTTTGAAAACAATCAGGAAATTCATTGGATTGATGAAGAACCTGATGATGAGAAATTAATTGCCCAACTGGTGGAAGAAGCTGAGGAATTCCTTGAAAAGGAATTTGAGAATGAAGACTTCATGGATTCTGAAGAAGAGGAGTAAATCATGGAAAGAAGCAGCAAATCAAAAAGATTATACCGGTCTAACGACCGGATTCTGGGTGGTGTGCTGGCTGGGTTTGCCAACTACATTTATGCCGATAAAACGATTGTTAGGCTGGTGTATGCAATCGTTTCTATTCTTTCGGCAGGTTTTCCGGGATTGCTTATATACATTATTGCCTGGATCGTAATACCACCTCAGCCTCTGGATGTTTAAATCCACGCTGATTTACTGAAGTTGATGGTTTGTTCCTGTTTTGGGGACAAGCTGTTTCTTTTTTTTAACCACAAGAAATGCACCTGAAATGACCAGAGTAGCCCCTATAACGGTTACATAGGAAAATCTTTCATGTGTAATCCAGCTTGCATCTACCCAGGTTAATATACCCATAATAATAAAGGTTATGATGGGGTTTATAAAGATGATTACACTCACTTTGCTGGCTTCAATATAACGTAAAGCCTCAGCCAGTGTGCTGTAAGATATGAGTGTGTTGAGGCCCAGAAAAAGAATCAGAAGCCACCATGCCCAGTTCAGTTGCAGTACTGACGACAGGTTGGCAAAAGGAAGATAAATCAGGGTTGGAAACCCAAACAGGAATAGGTTGAGAAGAATAGGGGAATATTTCCTGACCAGCATCTTCTGAAGCACTGCATAAACTGTCCATGCAAGTGCACCACTCAGGGTAAACATAACCCCAAGATTATATTCCTTTTTACCATCAAAAAAAGCAAGAAGCTGGTCTCCGTAAAAAAAAGCAAAGCCAAATAAAGCAACCAACAATCCTGCCACCTGGAACCTTGTCAGTTTTTCCTTGAATACGACAAAACCTGAAAGTGCCAGAAGCATAGGTCCGACCTGTATAAAAAGCTGGGCATTGCTTGGGGTGGTGTAATGAATCCCCAGCATGTAACCAAGATAATTCCATGATAGTGCTATGGCTGCCAGAAGCAGCAGCAGGGGAGGCTTAATAAGGATTTTAACTGCTGAAGGTTTTCTGAATAACTGCCAGCCAAGGATGAAGGAAAATGCAATCACAAAACGAAACCAGACAATGGTCTTTGGATCTACCTCCTGAACTGCTACCTTAAGTCCGATTGCCAGCAGGCCCCATAAAAAAGCTGTGATGGAGGCAAAAATAACCCCCTTCGTTTGGTCCGTCATGTTTTACTTACGTAACTCTGCTCCCAGTTCCCTTTCAAAAGCGCTGACAAGCCTCTGCATCGCTTTATCAATCTGCTTTTCATTCAGCGTTTGCAGGTCATCGCGAAGAATAAAGCTTACTGCATATGATTTTTTACCTTCAGGAATGCCTTTACCTTCATATACATCAAATAAATCCGTATCCCGAAGAATCTTCCGCTCGGTTTTAAATGCAAGTTCCTCTATCTGCTGATACTTTACCTGCTTGTCTATCAACAGAGCCAAATCGCGGCGTACGGACGGATATTTGGGCAATTCCTCAAACACAA
The DNA here is from genome assembly GCA_023412195.1 of Bacteroidota bacterium. GTDB lineage: Bacteria > Bacteroidota > Bacteroidia > Bacteroidales > Prolixibacteraceae > Mariniphaga. Next base: position 2,917 of record JAEYNZ010000008.1, on the reverse strand, counting down.
CTTTATTTCTGGCCTGCCGTGCAAGAATTGCCTCCCACCTGAAATCGGCATAATAAACCGGATTGTCAAGATCGAATTTCTTTTGAATCTTATTCGATACTATACCCACTTCCACTACCGTTTTATTATTTTCCACATAGCTGATACCTTCTGAAAACAGTTCATTTTCGATGTTTGTAACTTTTAGCTGCGACAATCTGAACCCCACGCGTTTCAGAATGTTTTCTGCTATTGATTTAAGCTGAAAAAAGGATGATGGCTGCGATTCGCCTGTCCAGCTTTCACCAGCCTTTGAACCCGTAATGAAAAGTCCCAGATGCTCTTCTTCCCTGTAATTTTTTACAGGATTATCCTTCAGTTCAGAGCCCCTGTAAAAGTAGCAGTTACCAAATTCATAAAGCATCAGGTCTTTCGACTGACGGTTTGCATTCCACAGGATGCATTCAAGCCCACCGAACAGCAAGGTCTGTCTCATACCATTCAGATCGGCGCTGAGCGGGTTTAACAAATTTACAGTCTGCCGCTCATTAAATTGTTCAAGTTCACGGTAATAGCCGGCTTTTGTAAGAGAATTCGACCATATTTCATGAAATCCCTGTGCTGTAAGCATCTCTGCCAGTAAATTTCGCAGTTGTTGCGGATCAGGCTTAGGGGCATTTTGCAGAGATGATTTTACAATTGATGGAAAATCAACATTATTGTACCCGTAAATCCGCAGGATTTCCTCTATGACATCAGCTTCCCGCTTTACATCGACCCTGTAGGGAGGAACCCGCAGTGTCAGGCCGGTTTCCATTTCGTTTTCCAGGGTTATTTCAAGCGAACCGAGGATTTTTTTTATGGTATCTTTTCCAAGGTCTTTACCGATCAAACGGTTTATATTTTGCCATGAAACCTGCACGCTGAAAAACCCGGCAGGCTCAGGATAAACATCAACAATATCTGATGAAATCGTTCCGCCTGCAATTTCCCTGATCATCAGTGATGCCCTTTTTAGTGCATATATCACCATATTGGGGTCAGTGCCCCGCTCAAACCTGAAGGAAGCATCTGTACTTAAGCCATGGCGCCGGGCTGTTTTCCTGATGTAAACCGGATTGAACCATGCACTTTCAAGAAAAATATTCCTTGTGGTTTCCTTTATCCCTGAATCGATACCTCCAAACACTCCTCCGATGCACATTGCAGAATCGGTATTACAGATCATAAGATCTTCCTCATGAAGCTCGCGTACCACCCCATCAAGGGTAGTAAATCTTGTGCCTGCAGGCATGGTTTTAACAACCACTTTCCCGCCTGCAATTTCGTTCGCATCAAATGCATGAAGTGGTTGGCCGGTTTCAAAAAGAACATAATTGGTAATATCAACAACATTATTGATTGGCGTATGTCCAATTGCCTTTAACCGGTTTTTAAGCCATTCCGGCGATTCTTTAATTTCCACACCTGAAAGGGTAACTCCGGCATACCTGTGACATGCTTCTGTATTTAGAATCTCAACAGGAATTTCCAACCCAAAGTTATCAGCTTTAAAATGATCGACCGGCACCCTGTTGTATGAAACAGAAGAGGATTGTCCGAGGTATGCAGCCAGATCTCTTGCTACGCCTATATGTGAAGCACTGTCGATGCGGTTTGGTGTTAGGTCAATTTCAATGGCCCAGTCATCCTGTATATTAAAGTATTCTCTGGCTGGTGTTCCTGTTTTTGCAGAACTGTCAAGAACAATAATTCCTTCGTGGTCGGTTCCTATGCCGATTTCATCCTCCGCGCAAATCATCCCTTCGGATAATTCACCTCTTATTTTTACCTTCTTCAGGTTAACTTCCTGGTTGCCTATATATAGTGTGGTTCCTACAGGTGCCACCACTACCTTTTGTCCGGCTGCAACATTTGGTGCTCCGCATACAATCGAAAGCAGTTCACCTGTTCCGGCATCTACCGTTGTAACACTGAGATGATCAGAATTGGGATGCCTGTTGCATGTAATAACTTCACCTATTACCAATCCTTTCATGCCACCTTTTACAGTTTCAACCCTCTCCAGGCTTCCAACCTCAAGTCCTAACTGTGTTAGAATTTTAGCAAGCTCTTCAGGCGATTGTTCCAGCCGGATGTACTCTTTTAACCAGGAATACGATATCTTCATGCTTTGTCAGTTGTTGTTTTTTACTTTCCCATTGATGATTTATACACTCGAATGCATGCTGTATAACCACCTTGATGGAAGGTAAACTGTGATAATATTTTAAGCTGTTGTTTTTAACCCGACAAAAATAGAGATTTTAATCCGAAAACAGGATGCTGCTGTGTGTTCAATTTTTTAAACTGACGATTCTGGCCAGACCCCATAGTTAAGCAGGTCAGTTTAAATGATAAATTTATTGGTAACCAGTTTTTTATGTCTTTAAACTGCAACCAAAGTAATAAACAGATTGTTTAAACAGACAGTAAACAAGGGATTATCATTTATTATCATTGTTGTCCCGTAAAATTTTTAAAGCAATGAATTTTGAGATCTCTCACTTCGTTCGAGATGACAATCAATTATTTATATATTTGGGAGGGGTAGGTTACCGGCGAAGCCGCCAACCTACCACTACCAAAACAATAGCTCTGAAAACACCGTCATTTCGAGTTGTGACCCCAAATAAAAATGGGGCACAATGCTGATATGACAGGGAATGAAGATTATATTATAAATGTATCTTCTTTGTGATTTCCTGGCGCCTTGGAGCCTTGGTGGTAAAAGTAATATATGCCAGTAGAGTAGAGTACAGAGCAAAGAACTTTCTTTGCCCTGTAGCCCCCTCGTCAAACCGTACGTGCGATTTTCCCGCATACGGCTTTCCTCCTAATTTTCATCATAAAGCTTTCGCTGGTCGTACACCTAGAGATTTATACGGCTTAACCAACC
>JAEYNZ010000041.1 GCA_023412195.1 Bacteroidota bacterium | reverse complement strand
GGGCCGCCGGACTTGAAGACATGACCATCTCTATGCTTCTGGGTGAACAGGGTGCACAGAAAGCAGAACTCGAACATATGGTAAACTGGATTGCTGAACACTGTAAGCCCGATATCATTCACATTTCAAACGCCCTGTTGCTCGGACTTGCCAAACGCCTTAAAGAAAAAACCGGTGTACCTGTTCTCTGTTCCCTTCAGGATGAAGATGTATGGGTTGATGCCGTCAGGCCCGAATTCCGGGAGAAAATATGGAAGCTCATGCACAAGCGTTCTGAAGATGTGGATGCCCTTGTGTCGGTCAGTAATTTCTTCGCCGGAAAAATGAAGGAAAGCATGGGACTGGCTGATGACAGGATCCACACCATTCACCTTGGAGTGGAAGTAAATGATTATACATACATTTCAACGAAAGATAAGGAAAGGAATATAGGCTATATAAGCCGTATGTGTCATGAAAATGGGTTTGATATTGTTGTGGATGCATTCATTCATTTAAAAAAGAAGCCGGGTTTTGAAGATGTGAAACTCATTGCCACCGGGGGGTCAACAGGCGATGACACCAAATACATAAAAGAACAAAAAAATAAAATAAAGGAAAACGGGCTTGGTGATTTCTTTGAAATCATGCCTGATTTTGAAAGTACAGGCATTCATGATTTCTTTAAAAAGGTATCACTGGTTTCAGTACCCGTGCGCATCGGTGAAGCATTCGGTATTTACCTGCTGGAAGCAATGGCTTCAGGAGTGCCTGTAGTGCAGCCTGCATTGGGTGCATTTCCCGAGATCACAGAACTTTCAGGCGGAGGTATAACATATATGCCAAATTCTCCTGATAAGCTTTGTGAAACCTGGATGGGATTGCTTAATAATCCGGATAAAATGGCAAAGCTCAGCAAGTCAGCATATGAAGGTACAAGGGCAAGGTTTAACATTCAGAACCATGCAAAAGAAATCATAGCTTTGTATGAAAGCCTGCATGCAGGAGTTTCAATATCTTCAGAAGAAAGTAAGGATGTTATTGCAACTTAAAAATATAACAAAAGGTTATGGTGAGCCAGGATCTCATCATTACAGGGAGGTGCTGAGCGATCTGGATTTTATGATTGGCAAAGGGGAAAAAGTTGCCATTGTGGGTCCCAGCGGTTCAGGAAAAACCACCCTGCTCAACCTGATTGGCACCCTTGATAAGCCGGAGAAGGGAGAAATCATCTACGAAGGTAAAGATATTACAGGCTACTCCAGCGCAGAACTGGCAACCTTCAGAAACAAAAATCTGGGATTTATTTTCCAGTTACACCATCTGATGCCGCAGCTCACCCTGATTGAAAATGTGCTTCTGCCGCTGCTTCCCGGGGGTAAAAATATTACACGGGAACAAAAGGAATGGGCGGAACACCTTATTCAAAAGGTTGGTATCTGGGAACAACGGAACCAAAAGCCATCACAAATGTCGGGAGGAGAGTGCCAGCGCACCGCCGTTGTAAGGGCTCTGATCAACAGGCCACGGTTGCTGCTTGCCGACGAACCCACAGGTGCCCTGGATGAAGAAAATGCGGCCGGTCTTACTGAGCTGCTGGTCAGGTTAAGTGAAGAAGAAGGAGTAACATTGGTTACGGTAACCCATGCATCTGTACTGGCTGACAGAATGGATAGAAAGTTCAGGTTAAAAACCGGAAAACTTGCACCCGCTGTTTGATTCAGATCAAAAACAGGTAAGGTGCACCAGGAAATGATACCGGCACACCAGCCCTGAAGCATAAGCTATTAAATGACAAAATTCAAATACATATTACAATCATTCCTCCATTACCTGAAGGCAAATCTGCTTGTAGCCCTTGGCGTGGCTATAAGTACAATGATCATTACCGGATCACTGATTATAGGTGATTCTGTGCGGTACAGTCTTGAACAGTCAACCTTTTTCCGGCTGGGAGAAACTACCCACCTGGTAGCTGTTACTGAACGGTACTTCCGGCAGGAAATGGCCTCAGAAATGGAAGCTGATCATCCTGAGATTCATGCTGCACCCATTCTCTTACTGGAAGGTGTTGCAGTGGCAGGTGGAGGGCAGCAACGGGTAAACAGGGTACAGGTTGTTGGGGTAGATCATCACTTCGAAAAGATAGCCGGCACTCCGATATATACTGAACTGAACGACAATGAAATTATAATCAGCCGGAATCTGGCTGAAAAGCTGGAAACCTCAGAGGGAGAATTCATTCTTGTAAGAATCAAAAAGGCCAGCCTGATCCCGCTTAATGCCCCGTTTGTTTCAGCAGAAGAGGTAAGTGTTTCACTGAGGGCATCTGTTAAAAAAATAGTGGAAAAAGAGGAGATGGGAAGTTTTAACCTTAAAACTTCCCAAACTTCGCCTTATAATATTTTTGTTTCACTGAGCAGACTGAACCGTCTGATGGAATTCGAAGGAAAGGCCAACCATCTGCTGGTTTCAACTACTCTTGGCAATGCAGAAGTTCAAAATTCTGTGAAAAACAGCCTTACTCCTGCCGATGCAGGCCTGAACATAAAATTCATAGAAGCAACCGGGGAGGTTGAAATCTCGACTGAACGTGTTTTTATGGAGCCTAAAGTGGCGCAGACCCTGGAGCAGCTTCCCGGATCAAACCCCATCATATCTTATTTTGTAAATGGTATCGGACTGGATACTCCGGTTGAAACTGCATTTGTTGCATTGGATAAAGAGCCTGGTTCAGGGTTGAAGACCAGTGGTAAAGAGATTCCCTATTCCTTTGTTTCCTCCCTTTCTGATGGACAACTCCACGATGATGAAATCATCCTTACCCAGTGGGCAGCCGATGACCTGAATGCCAGACCCGGCGACAACATCACAGTCAGGTACCTTGAAATAGGTCCCTTGCGGCAGCTTACAGAAAAGAAGAATGTATTTACTGTTAAAGAAATTGTGCCTATGACAAAAGTATGGGCCGATTCAACGCGCATGCCCTGGCTACCCGGGCTTTCTGATGCAGGGCATTGCCGCGAATGGGATGCCGGTGTTCCCATCGACCTGGATGCAATCCGCGATAAGGATGAAGCATACTGGAATGAATGGAAAGGGGCTCCGAAAGCATATATTTCTATAAGTAAGGCCCTTCAAATGTGGGAAAACCGCTTTGGGGTGTACACCGCTGTAAGGTTTCCTTCAGAAAGTTTTGATGAGGTAAAGTTTCATGATGTTTTTGCCGGAAACATATTTCCCGCCGATCTGGGTATGGCAGTTGAGCCCATCCGCGAACAGGGTATATCTGCTGCCCGCAATGGTACTGATTTCAGCGGGTTGTTCCTTGGGCTTAGTTTCTTCATCATGGTGGCTGCCGTTATTCTGATCGCACTGCTTTTCAGGCTGAACCTTGAAAGCCGGTCGGCTGAAATCGGTGTCCTGTCGGCATTGGGATTCAGGGAAAAGCAGGTAAGAAATATGTTTCTTCTCGAAGGTTTTACAGTGGCACTGGCTGGGGGGCTGTTGGGGCTTGTACTTTCCTTAATTTATACCACAGCCGTTTTCCGGGTACTGAATACCCTGTGGTTCGAAATTGTCCGTACCAATGTGCTGTTTATCCGGGTTTTTCCGTTAACACTGGCCATTGGTCTTGTCATCAGTGTTATTGTGTCAATGGTTGTAATCCTGCTTTCAATCAGAAGGTACCAGAAACAAAAAACAGCAGATCTTCAAAAACGAACAAGTGGTGTAATTTCAAAAAAACGGCAGCTGGTATATAATATTCTGATGTGGGTATGCATCCTCGTTCCTGTATTGCTGTTGCTGATTCAACTGGTCAGGCCTGCTGCACTGAACCCTGCACTCTTCTTTTTATCAGGGGGGCTGCTTCTGGCAGGTTTGCTGCTGGTTTTCAGAAAATTCCTGTTCAGAACGGATAACGGATCTTCAGACAAAATCAGGCTGGAACAGCTTTTCATGCTGAACCTTGCCCGGAACAGGAACCGTTCACTTACTGTTGTAATCCTGTTTGCACTGGGAACCTTCCTCGTAGTCTCAACAGGTTCCAACAAACTCGACCTTTTTGCCAATGCACAGGACAAAACCAGCGGGACAGGGGGGTTTATGTATTTTGCCCAAACAACAATGCCCGTGCTTTACAACCTGAATGATCCTGCCAGAAGGAGTGAAGAGGGCATTCATGAAGATTTTACTGCCGTACAGTTCAGGTTGGTGGAGGGTGATGATGCCAGCTGTCTGAACCTGAACCGAATAGCACAACCTGCCATTCTGGGTGTAAATCCATCTGAGCTGAGCGGAAGATTTTCCTTCGCCACAAGGATGAAAGGTTTCGATGCCGATGATCCCTGGCTTTCCCTGAACTATTCATCCGGTGAAGACTGGATTCCTGCCATAGCCGACCAGACTGTCATTCAATGGGGGCTGGGAAAAAAGGTGGGAGATATCCTTCTTTATCAGAATGAAAAAGGAGACACCCTCAGGCTAAAACTGATTGCCGGAACCACACCTTCTGTGTTCCAGGGATATATTATTATTTCAAATGAGAATTTTCTGAGAAATTACCCATCCAGCAGCGGTTCTTATGTTTTTCTCATCGATGGTGAACCTGAAAAGGAAGCCGGTACAGCAGAGGAACTTCAGTCGGTTTTCCGTGATTATGGATGGGAAATGGAATCCACTGCCCGCCGTCTGGTTGAGTTTTACTCAGTAACGAACACATACCTCAGCATATTTCTGGCTTTGGGGGCACTTGGAATGATACTGGGTACCATAGGACTGGCTGTAATCCTGGCACGTACCATACTTGAACGCCGCCGCGAAATTGCACTAATGCGGGCAATTGGTTTCGGTATCCCACAACTGTTCCGCCTGCTGGTGAATGAATACCTGCTTCTGCTTGCTGCAGGAGTGGTAACAGGATTTGTTACAGCCGTCGTAGCAACCCTTCCATCCTTTCTTTCCACCAATACAGATGTATCCTTTAAAACAGTTGTCCTTGTTACATTGCTTATCCTTTTCAACGGTATCCTCTGGATAGCAGGATTATGCTGGTTCTCACTCAGGAAAAAAGTGCTGGTAGCTGACCTGAAGGTGGAATGAACCTGAAAGTTATTCCTCTACTATTATAACTGCCTTTACTTTGTCTATCATTTCATCAGAAATCTCATTTACATCGTGTACATCGCGTGCATGAGCGGCAACTTTCGACAGCAATTCCTCTTCTGATTCAGAACGGACAACACCTTCACAATCAAAACCCAGATCGTGGCAATAAACTACTTTTACTTTTGTCATAGATTGTACCTCCTGATATTTATTGTATGAATTTTATCCCAAGTTATAAATTTCTTTAGGGTTTAACAATAGCAAAAGATTAAAATATCTTAAATATGAAGCTGTAAGTGAACCCTTTGCATGATGTAGAATTTTTACCTCAAAATGGGGATTTAGTGTACTACTGCTTCAACAATTCCTTTTACAATGTAGGCACCGGCACCAGTCATTTTTATTTTTATTATAAACACAAAGTGTTAGTTTTAAGTTAATTAAATATAGGCTATTAGAATTGACTGTGGTATATCTAGAATATTGTATTGTTATTTTTTTCATAGGAACAAACATTGGAATGAACACCCGGGAATTTAGAACTTAAAATATCAGGATTATGATAGGATGGATTATAGCAGCTTTAATTGCTGCATTTGCATTTGCTTTATTAGGTTTTACAGGAATTGCAAAAGGTTTTGCAGCAATTGCAAAGATTCTTTTTTACATTTTCATTGTGATTTTAGTAATCGTGCTGATTATAAACTTCATGTCCTGAGTTTTTTTAAGTAATAGCATAAATTGCTGAAAAACAACAAAAAGCTTAATAAAATATGGATAAATACGAAAAAACTTCTAAAAAAATCAGCGGGCAAACTCAGGACGTTCCGGGTCACGAACATGAAATGGACCCTAAGCCGGTTTATATTACAGATAAATATAAAGGTTCAGGTAAACTTAAAGGGAAAGCAGCTTTGATAACCGGCGGCGATTCAGGAATAGGCCGTTCAGTTGCTGTGCATTATGCCCGCGAAGGTGCCGATGTGGCCATCATCTATCTGGAAGAAGACAAGGATGCCGAAGAAACAAAATCACTTGTTGAAAAAGAAGGCAGGAAATGCCTGTTGATTCGTGGTGACCTCCGTGACAGAAAGTTCTGTGAAGAAGCAGTAAAGAAAACTGCTGATGCTTTCGGAAAGATAAACATCCTGGTGAACCACGCAGGTGAACAGCATCCTTCAAAAGGTTTTGAAGATCTTGATCTGGATTTAATGGAGAAAACATTCCAGACCAATGTTTTCGCTATGTATTATCTCACAAAGCCGTGCCTCAAACATATGGGCGAAGGCGACAGCATCATAACAACCACCAGTGTAACAGCATATGAAGGAAGCCCGCGGTTTCTTGATTATGCAGCCACCAATGGTGCCATTACTTCATTTACCCGTTCACTTGCAAAAAATCTTGCAGAAAAAAAGATCAGGGTGAACGGTGTTGCTCCAGGTCCGATCTGGACTCCCCTGATTGTTTCCACTTTTGAAAAAGAGGAAGTGGAGAAGTTCGGAAAAGACGTGCCTTTTGGAAGACCCGGTCAACCAAGTGAAGTTGCACCTTGTTATGTTTTTCTTGCATCGGACGATGCATCATATATGACTGGTCAGGTGTTACATCCCGATGGAGGAAAATCAATGCAAAGTTAAAATAGCAGGCAAGCGTCCTCAAGTGTTTGATCCCCCCTGATCTCTTATTGTTTGGTCAGCCTGCAAAATTAATGGTGGCAATATTGAAAATTAATTGGTTTTTAGGAATTGTCATCAATTCATTGTACAGAAGTCCGGTTTACACCGGACTTTTTTTTTAATGATTATTGGATACTTTCTCCGGTTCATCCCTATACCAAGTCTAGTGTAAATTCAATTAATATTGAATTTACACCGGAGAGAGTATATATTAAATTTGAAGTAGCAAACTACACACCATAATCTAATTTCACACTAAACGTTTGTTAAAAGAATACATGCCACCCCTTCAGGGTCGGTCGTACCGGATATATCCTTCTTCTATAAACACGTGAACCCTTCAGGTTCAGAAAAGGATTCTTAATCCTGAAGAGATTACATGATTGTAAAAAAATCAGGTGCTGGAGGGGTTTTGACCCTGAAGGGGTCACATAATCAGATTCCAGGAACTCATCATTTGTATTATATAAGAGAAATTACGGCCCCTTCAGTATCGGGTTGCATCTGTGCATTTTCCTTTCTATAAACATGTGGACCTTTCAGGTTCAATCAGGTTATCTTAATCCTGAGTGAGTTACATGTTTAAAGGTAATGCAGGTTCCAACGGGTTTCTGACCCTGTAGGGGTCACATGTATGCGAAACTGATCCCTTGTAATATTAAAGAAGTTAACTTAATGGTGCTTTTATAGCAGCTCTCAAAATAAAGAACCGCCATACGTATTAATTTCCGTACAGCGGTTCTATAAGTTTAAAATGGGGAAGAAAGAACTGGCAGAAGATCAGTACCCCCAGTCCTTTATAATTGACAGGTTCTGCTTCATGCATTCCATTGGAGGCAGGCCCTGGTATGCCTCCTGTTCGATAACAAAAAGTTTTGTGCCCATGTCATAAGCCATGTCTGTTACTTCCTGTGCTCCCACAAGTCCCTTGCCCAGGATTGTACTTTCGTAGCCTTCACCACCCTCTGTGCGGATCATGTCTTTAACGTGAATGTTATCATAGCGGCCCGGGTATTTCCCCAGTACGTCCTTTGCCATTGCCCCGGCAATATACATGTTACCCATATC
>JAEYNZ010000098.1 GCA_023412195.1 Bacteroidota bacterium | reverse complement strand
ACCGGCTGATTCACTTTCCATGAAAATTAATTTTACCGCAAACCTGAATTATCTTTTCTTTCTCCAAAACCTCCTTCTGCAAATGGATGTGATGTAAAACCTTATTTTTCTGCGCCAACCTTAGTAACAATGCAAACTACCCCGATTTTGTGAACCTTATTACCTTATTCCTTTTATATTGGGTAGCGGGAAATAAAATAAGGTAATAAGGGTGGGGTGGAACTTTTTGCATTGGTTACTAAGGTTATTAAAAGAAATAAGGTTTTTCCGCAATGACCTATGCAATCACCCTTAGATTTATTAAAAGAATTAGCGGATTCACATTCACCAAATCCCTGCAGCAGGTTCAAACTTCGGTAGCAAGGTTGCCCTGGATCTATCTTTCACCTTTTTTCAGTAGGGTCCGGTTAAAATTTGAGATTTCTCCCTGAGGTACCAATGACAGATTAATTAACATACAATAGTCTGACAATTAGGGCTGAAGCAAAAAACCGCATCGGGAACTTTGTGGAATTTCGTGGGCTTGGTAGTTTTGTGGCATATATTACTTTTTGCCACAAAGGCTCCAAGGCACCAGGAAATCACAAAGAAGAGACATTTATAACATAAACTTCATTGCCTGTCATATCAGCATTGTGCCCCATTCTTATCTGGGGTCACAATTCGAAATGATGGTGTTTTCGGAGCCTATTGTTTTGGGAGGAGTAGTTTGGCGGCGAAGCTGCCAACCTACTCCTCCCAGGTATATAATAAACTGATTGTCATCCCGAACGAAGTGAGAGATCTTAAAATACAATGTTATAACAATGTTAGCGGACAAAATTGATTTTTTTTCTCATGTATCTGTGTATAATTGAAATATTGTTTTAACTTTGCAGTTCAAAGTACTTTTCAGATGAAAAAAGAACAGGATTACATTCGGGATATTGCTGAGATTCGCTCCATGATGGAGCGTTCCTCCAGATTTTTGTCGCTTTCGGGATGGGCAGGGATTATGGCCGGAATTTATGCACTGGCAGGAGCCTTTGTTGCATGGAAGTTATTATCATTCAATCCTGATAGTATTGTTTATACAACTGATACATCTGTGAGCCTTTTACTCCTTGGAGTGATAGTATTGGCCCTTGCCATTGGTACAGCAATTGCCGATTCATTTCAAAAAGCAAAAAAGAGGGGGGAAAAGGCCTGGAATATCACCTCAAAAAGATTGCTTTCCAGTATGGCTGTCCCGCTGGTAACCGGCGGCATACTGGTGGTCATTTTAGTATTGAAGGGACTGATGGGCCTTGTTGCCCCGCTTACCCTTATTTTTTATGGCCTGGCACTGCATAATGCCGGCCGTTATACCTTCAAGGAAATAAAATTTTTGGGCATAGCTGAAATATTCCTGGGGCTTGTCAGCTCATATTTCATTGAATATGGCCTTCTTTTTTGGGCGGCAGGTTTTGGGGTGGTGCATATTATTTACGGAGCTTACATGTTTTACAGATACAAAAGGTGAAAATATCTATCGACGGTTTAAATAAGGCTTTTGAAAGCAGGATCAGGCTTGGTATCATGTCGGCACTGGCTGTAAATGAGTCGCTTGATTTCAATTCGCTGAAGGATCTCCTGGACGTGACCGATGGAAATCTTGCCAGTCACATGAAGGCCCTTGAAAAGGAAGATTTTATCAGCCTCGAAAAGTCATTCGTAGGCAGGAAGCCCAATACCCGGTATTTTATTACTTCAAAAGGAAAAAGAGCTTTTGATGATCATTTAAAGGCGCTTGAGAATCTCATTAAATCACAGAAATGAAATGGATTTAATCACAGAAGGTAAACTAAAGAAGTAGAATATCATATTTTTTTATCCTTTAACTTTGAATTACAAAGTACTTTTATAATAATCTAATTATGGAAACACAGGAAAAATCTTTATTTGAGACAATTAGTCAGGCCATTAGTAAATCAATTACGCTGAAGCTTTTATCCATTTTTATTTTGATGGTGATGCTTATGATTCCAATGGCGTTTATCATGGAACTCATAAATGAACGGGAATCTCTCAGGCAGTCGGTTATATCTGAAGTGAGCGGCAGGTGGGCAAATGAGCAGCTTGTTTATGGTCCACTTTTAACTATACCGTTTAACCGGCTCATTACCGAAGATGGGAAGGTAAAAACAGTCCGGGAAGAAGCCCACATCTTACCATCACTTCTGGAGGCAACTGCACGGATTGAACCACAAACCCTGCACAGGGGAATTTATGAAGTGGTGGTGTATGATTCGAAAGTTTCTTTCAGCGGAAGCTTTGATGGAATAGCAAGCTACCTGGAGGGAATCGAATCCGCAGAACTGTTGTGGGACGAGGCTTTCCTTACAGTTCATATTTCAGATCTCAGGGGAATCAAGGACAAGGTGCTTGTAAGCTGGAGGGGAAATGAAATTCAGGTTGAGCCTGGCACGCTTATTCCCAACATTATAGGTTCAGGAATTACTGTGAACGATATTATGGAGCAGGATCAGGCCAGTGAATCTCATTCCTTTTCATTTCAGCTTCATTTGCAGGGAAGCCGGCACCTGGGATTTGTACCGCTTGGCAGGGAAACACAGGTAACCCTTTCTTCCGGCTGGCGCGATCCGAGCTTTTCTGGTTCTTTCCTGCCCGACGACCGTGTTGTGAATGATGAGGGGTTCAGTGCCTCTTATAAAATTCTGGAACTTAACAGGAATTATCCACAGTTCTGGACAGGAAACCAGAATGCTGCCAGCCTGCAAAGCAGTTCTTTTGGGGTAGATTTACTGCTGCCCATGAACGATTATCAAAAATCCATGCGGTCAGCCAAATATGCACTGCTGGCTATTTCTCTTACATTTCTTACCTTCTTCCTGGTTGAGATCTTTAACAGGAAAAAAGTCCATCCATTTCAATACATCCTGATCGGACTGGCACTTGTACTGTTTTATACCCTTTTGATTTCTGTTTCTGAACATACCAGCTTTGATGTCGCCTATGGAATAGCAAGTATATCCGTTATTGCCATGATCGGACTCTATGCCAGATCAATTCTTCAGAATCCCAGGCAGGCAGCCATTCTTGTCTTTGTTCTGGTTCTGACGTACTCTTTTGTGTATATCACCCTCCAGATACAGGACTATGCATTGCTTATCGGAAGCATTGGTCTGACTGCAATTCTGGCTTTTACAATGTACATTACCCGCAACATCAACTGGTATGATTTAAGTTCCATGAAAAAGAACGGTCCGCAGATTCATTGATGTTATCCGGATGACGAACTGTCCGCAGAGAGTTAAAGGTAAGTGCTACTTTCCTGCAGTTATTCCTGGTGTGGTCAGTTTGTATGCAGAAATGTATTAAGGGTGATGTTGATAAATAATATGAAACATACTGTACCAGAAAATCTGGACCAGGTATTGTTTTGATAACGGATAAAATCTATCAGCAGGGTTTTGTAATCCCTGAAATCAGGATGAAACCGGAAATCTTCCAAAATATTTTTCTTTTTTGAAAATCTGACAATTTTTGAAAATCGGTCAGATTTTTACCTCCCTGCGCAATCTTCCTGATTTATTAAATGTAGAAATATCTGTTGTGCCTTTAAGCAAAGGCTCTCCGCACAATGAGCAAAAATTTGCATTCACTCTATCGACGAAACTACAGGATTCAGAATTGACGAAATCATACAGTTAAATGGATATCAGACTGGTAAGCATTATCCAAAGAAGGGTTGAAATAAAGATCATATTAAATTTTATTGAAATTCAATTTAATGAAAACTCATATATGATTTTGTCGTAAATTGAAGCATACTTTAAACTTCAAAACATATTATTATGACACAAAATTTTACAATAAGGAAATTCCGTATGATTGCCGGAATATTCTTTATGATTTTATTACTGGGTTGTCAGGAAGAACTTCTTCAGCCGCAATCTGAAAATGTTGATGAATCCGAAATTGAGCTAAAGAGCGCTCACACTGGTAATTTTATGGTTATCTCCAAATCAGAAACACTCCCTCCTGGTTTGGAAAAAAAACTGGCGGGTTATGGGCAGGTAGTCAGTTCCATACCGGAAATTGGAATAGTTGTTCTCAAATCGGATAATCCAAACCTTATAAAACAATTAGGCAAGCTTTCCGAAGTGTCAGCTGTTGTTCCTGACCTCAGGACAAAATGGATTGAGCCGGCAAAAGTCATAAAAGAAGAAAATCCGCCCAGTATGGGTGATGATGAAACTTATTTTTTTTACCAGTGGGGGATGGATGCCATTGATGCTCCTGAAGCCTGGAACGCCGGATATACCGGGAATAAAGCAAAAGTTTTTATACTTGACAGTGGTATAGATCCCGGTCATCCTGATCTGGCTCCCAATCTAAATACAACGCTGAGCATTTCATTTGTTCCTGGCGAGGAGTATTATGTGCAGAATGTTGATGAGTTTAACCATGGTACACATGTAGCTGGTATCGTTGCAGCAGCCAACAACAGTTATGGTATAATAGGCGTAGCACCAGATGCTGAAATTGTTGCAGTTAAAGTCCTTTCGGAAGAAGATGGTTCAGGGGAATTTAGCTGGATCAATGCAGGAATTGTATATGCAGCAAATCATGGAGCGGATGTTATAAACATGAGCCTGGGTGCCCGATTTAACAGGAATGGTTTTTTCTACGATGAAAACGATAACCTCGTAAAAATTCCGGCAGTTTATTTGCAGGATTTGATACTGGCACAGCAACGTGCTGTAAATTATGCCTGGCGAAAAGGTGCAGTAATTATCACTTCAGCCGGAAATGCTGCCTCAAATGCTGATGGCAACGGTTCCCTGTTTATTATTCCTGCAGAACTTCAGAATGTAGTGTCAGTTTCTGCAACTGCTCCTGATTATTGGTATTATGACCTGTACTATGGAATAGAACCCAACCTGGATATTCCGGCAAGTTATACCGATTTTGGCAAATCTCTGGTTGACATTGCGGCTCCCGGTGGCGATTTCGATTTTTATCCTCAGCCTAACTGGCAATACGATATGGTATTAAGCACCGGTCCCGACAATTCTTTTTACTTTTCTGCAGGAACCAGTATGGCATCACCCCATGTAGCGGGTGTCGCAGCTTTGGTTATTTCCAAATATGATGGGAAATTAACGCCGCAGGAAGTAGTGAAGAAACTCCTTAAAACAGCTGATAAAATTGATGGAAACGGCAAATCATCCTTTTATGGCAAAGGACGGGTAAACGCCTATCGTGCTGTAACGGAATAAATTTTTTCTATGATATTTACCCATAGAGCAGGCATTTTCACCTGCTCTTTTTTGTGTGCCGTGCATGGTAAATAACTTGGTGGTGAAAGTCCACTATGGGGGTTTGTAGTTGCCAACCATTAGCCAAGAGCAAGGGTGTCCATCGTGAGGTGGAATCTGAAGGAAGCTGGAGGC
>JAEYNZ010000162.1 GCA_023412195.1 Bacteroidota bacterium | reverse complement strand
ACATTGCCCATCAGTTCAATGGAGCTGATACCTGCCTCAACGCAATAGTTGAGAATATCCTTTGCAGAAGAAGGCATACTGCGCCAGCTGTAGGTAATGGCACCAATTTGCACACCACCGAACCTGGAATCTGGCTTACCAGGTTTGCCTAAAGTGCCAGCAAAAACGGCCGGCGAAACAGATATTCCGGCAGCTGTTACAGCTGCCGATTGTATAAATCTTCTGCGGGAGAAACCAAAAGTTGATTTTGAATTATGATCCATGAAACAGATATTAATTGATTTAGTGGATTAAATGTAATAGAAATTATCAAAAAAGGGATAGCTTAAATGCAGAAAGATTTTAGTCGGGCTTAACGTAAGCTACAGCCGTCCGTTCGTCGTCCGTATAATTCAGAATGCCACGAATCTTCTTATTCCCTTTTCAACTCCATACCATCCCTATACCATGTCTATGGTAAATTCAATTAAAATCGAATTTAATATGGTGTTGGCATTGCTGGGAAATGGTGCAGATAGGGCATTGAAAGGAACCGAATGCAGGTTAATCCGCAGGGTTGCGCGGGTATATGCCAGGTATAACCGAGTGATGTTTTATTCCATGAGCCAATTAGTCTCATACATCGGCTCAGGTGTGATTAAAAAATTGAGCCGCTTAATTCAATAGATCAATTCATTCCTGGTAAATAATTATACAGATTTTGCCGGAGTTTCTGCAAAACAAAAACGGCCTGTCACCAGGCCGTTTTCACAGTATTTTGAATATTTACTATTCTTCTTTTTTATCGCCTTCATTTTCGGCAGCAGGTTCATCTTTAGCTTCCTGTTTAGGTGCTTCAGTTTTGGCTTCCTGCTTTGCTTTAGCTTCAGCTTTTGGCTTTTCCTGTTTGCCGGTTTCTGCAACGGGAGTGTCTGCTTTTTTGGCACCACCACGGCGTGCACGGCGGCGTTTTGGTTTGCCTGCCTCTTCTGCAGTTTTCAGCATGGTTTCATTGTAATCCACCAGCTCGATGATACACATTTCAGCATTATCGCCCAAACGGTTTCCTGTGCGGAGGATACGTGTATATCCACCCGGACGGTCGGCTACCTTTGCAGCTACATCGCGGAACAGTTCCGATACGGCTTCCTTATTCTGCAGGTGGCTGAATACAACCCTGCGCGAATGTGTAGTGTCGTCTTTTGCCTTTGTAATAAGCGGCTCAACGTATGTACGCAGTGCTTTCGCCTTGGCAAGCGTAGTTGATATGCGTTTGCTCGAAATAAGCGAACTGGCCATATTCGACAGCAGTGCCTTGCGGTGAGAACTGGTACGTCCTAAATGATTAACTTTTTTATTATGTCTCATTGCCTGTTATTCCTTGTCAAGTTTATACTTACTGATATCCATTCCAAAACTCAACCCCATGTTATCGAGAAGGTCGTCCAACTCGGTAAGTGATTTTTTACCGAAGTTTCTGAATTTGAGCAAATCGTTCCGGTTGTATGTAACCAGATCGCCAAGGGTATCTACGTCGGCTGCCTTGAGGCAGTTGAGTGCCCTTACCGAAAGGTCGAGATCGACAAGCTTTGTTTTCAGAAGCTGGCGCATGTGCAGTACTTCCTCATCGAATTCTTCATTTGCAAATTTCTCATCCGAATCGAGCGTAATTTTCTCATCGGAGAACAACATGAAATGATAGATCAGAATTTTTGCAGCTTCCTTTAAAGCATCTTTCGGAAGAATAGAACCATCGGTAACGATATCGAGTACGAGTTTTTCGTAGTCGGTTTTTTGCTCTACCCTGAAATTTTCGACAGTGTATTTCACCTTTTTAATGGGCGTGTAGATAGAATCGATGGCGATTACACCGAATTCGGTGTCGCCCGATTTATTTTCCACTGCGGGAACATACCCACGGCCCTTGCTAATGGTGATTTCCATGTGGATTTTTACATCAGGTTCCATACGGCAGATAACCAGGTCAGGATTCAGTACCCTGAAACCGGTCATAAATTTATTGATGTCGCCTGCAGTAAACTCTTCCTGTCCGGAAACAGTAACTTTCACCTTTTCACTGTCGAAATCTTCCACTTCATTCTTAAACCTGATCTGCTTCAGGTTCAGGATGATATCGGTTACATCTTCAATGACTCCCTTAATGGTGGAAAACTCATGGTCGACTCCTTCGATTTTAACGGTGGTGATTGCATAACCTTCGAGTGATGATAATAAAATCCGGCGCAGGGCATTGCCAATGGTGATACCATAGCCTGGTTCCAACGGACGAAATTCAAATTTTCCGGCTTTATTGTCGGATTCAATCATGATCACCTTATCAGGTTTCTGGAATGCTAATATTGCCATAATAACCTTGTAAATTTTTTATTTTGAATACAACTCTACAATAAGTTGTTCTTTGATGTTTTCAGGTATTTCCTCACGTTCGGGCACATTCAGGAATTTACCGGCCATTTGGGTATTATCCCACTCAAGCCATTCGTATCGGGTGCTCCGGCGTGAATGCAATGAGTCAGTAATTTCTTCCATCGCTTTTGATCTTTCCCTCACCCCTACAATGTCGCCTGATTTAACCTGGTAAGATGGAATGTTCACTACCTTTCCGTTAACAACTATATGTTTGTGTGTAACAAACTGACGGGCTGCGTCCCGTGTTTTGGCAATACCCAGGCGGTATACCACATTGTCGAGACGCGACTCGAGCAACTGCAGCAGTACAGTCCCGGTGATTCCTTTTGCAGAAGAAGCTTTTTCAAAGGTATTCCTGAATTGTCTTTCAAGGATACCGTAGGTATATTTTGCTTTCTGCTTTTCTTTAAGCTGAAGCCCGTATTCTGAAACTTTCCTTCTGCGGGCCGACATACCATGCATTCCGGGAGGAAAATTTTTGTGTTCGAATACTTTATCGGGTCCGAATATAGGTTCACCGAATTTACGGGCAATTTTAGACTTTGGTCCTCTGTATCTAGCCATTACCTTTTCTTTTAAAAATTATACACGACGTCTTTTGGGCGGCCTGCAACCATTGTGCGGCAGCGGAGTAACATCAACAATCTCAGACACCTGTAATCCAACAGTGGCAAGAGCTCTGATAGCTGATTCACGGCCATTGCCCGGCCCTTTTACAAACACTTTCACTTTGCGCAATCCCAGATCATAAGCAGTTTTTGCACATTCTTCCGAAGCTACCTGGGCAGCATAAGGTGTGTTCTTTTTCGAACCCCTGAAGCCTTTTTTACCTGCAGACGACCACGAAATAACCTCACCGTTCATATTGGTAAGGGTAACAATAATGTTATTAAAAGATGAGTGTACATGAGCCATTCCATTGGCTTCAACAACCACCACCCTTTTTTTACTTGTTCCTGTTTTTTTTGCCATAATTCAACTAACTTATTTAGTGGCCATTTTTTTGTTCGCAACCGTTTTACGTTTTCCTTTACGGGTACGGGCATTGTTTTTTGTACTCTGCCCTCTTACCGGTAAACCGATACGGTGACGGATCCCGCGGTAGCAGCCAATGTCCATCAATCGCTTGATGTTCATCTGCACTTCGGAACGCAGTTCACCTTCCACTTTAAACTGACTGTTGATCGCTTCCCTGATAGCTCCGAACTGATCATCATCCCAGTCCTGAACCTTTAAATCAGGATCAACGCCGGCATCTTTCAGTACTTTATTTGCCCTGCTTCGGCCAATGCCATAGATATAGGTAAGGGCAATTTCACCTCTTTTATTATTTGGAATATCAACACCAACAATACGTGCCATATTAAATTATTTTTTTCAGATTAATGGTTTACCCCTGGCGTTGTTTAAACTTGGGATTCTTTTTATTAATCACATACAAGCGCCCTTTTCTACGGACGATTTTACAATCGGCACTGCGCTTTTTTACTGAAGTTCGAGTTTTCATCCGAAAATATTCTTTTAATTTTTATACCTAAATGTAATCCTGCCCTTTGTTAAATCATAAGGAGACATTTCAACTTTAACTTTGTCTCCAGGCAAAATTTTTATGTAATGCATCCGCATTTTCCCTGAAATGTGGGCTGTAATAACATGACCGTTTTCAAGTTCAACCCGGAACATTGCATTTGACAATGCCTCTATTATAGTACCGTCTTGTTCAATCGAAGACTGCTTCGCCATAAAAATTAACCTTTATACCTTTTTGTGTTGTTTAACAAACCAGTGCTTTTTGCTATTTTTTTGCAAAGATAACATAAGCTTTTCATTTTGCATTACAACTATCTCCTTAATAATGATTTAAAAGACGCACATTCTTTAAATTCCACCTCCTGCACGACCTTTGATACGTCCCGATTTTGTCAGGCCGTCATAATGGCGCATCAGCAGGTGACTTTCGATTTGCTGCAGTGTATCCAGTACCACACCTACAAGAATAAGCAGCGAAGTTCCCCCGAAGAAATAGGCAAACGACTGGTTGATTCCCATAATCATGGCAAAGGCAGGCAGAATAGTGATGATTCCAAGGAAGATAGACCCCGGAAGTGTAATCCTTGACATCACAGTGTCTAGGAATTCTACGGTCCTTTTACCAGGTTTTACACCAGGAATAAATCCACCGTTCTTTTTCATATCTTCTGCCATCTGGGTTGGATTGATGGTAATTGCGGTATAAAAATAGGTAAAAGCAACCACCAGCATAAACAACACAAAATTGTACCAAAAACCTGTGATGTTAGATAAAGCAGCCGCAACACCGCTCAGGTTTTCAGAATTTGCCACGCCAACAAGGGTAAGTGGTACCATCATAATTGCCTGGGCAAAAATGATAGGCATTACACCTGCAGCATTCACTTTTAATGGGATGTACTGACGTACGCCCCCATATTGCTTGTTACCAACAATCCGCTTGGCATACTGCACCGGTATTCTGCGGGTTCCCTGAACCAGCAGAATAGATGCCATAAACACAAGGAACAGAATAACAAACTCAACAAGAAACATCACAAGACCTCCACCCGACTGGCTGATCCTTGAAGCGAATTCCTGGACAACCGACTGAGGCAACTGGGCAATGATACCAATCATAATAATGAGAGAGATCCCGTTACCAATACCTTTATCGGTAATACGTTCACCCAACCACATTACAAACATGGATCCCGCTGTTAATATAACAACAGACGAAATGGTAAACAATGCACCTGTCATAGCAAATGCAGATTCGGGCAATTGGTAGTGCAGGTTAGTCAAATATGCCGGTGCCTGGAAAATCAGAATTATTACGGTAAGGTACCGTGTAATCTGGTTGATTTTTCTCCTACCCGACTCTCCCTCTTTCTGCAACCTCTGGAAATAGGGTACTGCAATACCAAGTAACTGGATTACAATAGAAGCCGAGATGTACGGCATAATTCCTAAAGCAAATATTGAAGCCTGTGAAAACGCTCCTCCTGAGAACATATCGATAAGCCCCAGCAGCCCATCAGAAGTCTGATTCTTCAGGTTCTGAAGTTGTGCCGGGTCGACTCCGGGGAGGGAAACAAAAGAACCCAGCCTGTAAATCAAAATGAAAAACAGGGTGGTTCCGATGCGGATCCTCAAATCTTCAATTTTGTAAATATTCTTTAGGGTTTCTATAAATCGTTTCATTATAGTTTAAAGTATTTCGGTTGATCCTTCAAGTTTTTCGATTGCTTCTTTGGCGCTTTTTGAAAAAGCATGGGCTTTTACATCGAGTTTACGTGTCAATGTACCACCACCCAGAATTTTTATCTTATCGTTTTTTGATGCAATACCTGCATTTACCAAATCAGACAATTCTATTGATGAAAGATTTACTTTATCGGCAAGCTGCTGTAATACTTCAAGATTGATTGCTTTGTATTCAACCCTGTTAAAGTTTTTGAATCCAGATTTTGGAACAACCCTCTGTAATGGCATCTGCCCGCCTTCAAACCCAATTTTTTTAGAGTACCCCGACCTCGACTTCTGTCCTTTATGACCACGGGTTGATGTACCTCCATGACCTGAACCTTGTCCACGTCCAATTCGTTTGCCTTTATGGGTAGACCCTGATGCAGGTTTCAATGTACTTAAATCCATAATTTCATTTATTTGAAATGCTGTTATACTTCTTCAACACTAACTAAATGTCCCACTTTCCTGGCCATTCCAACCACTTGTGGGGTAGCTTCATGTTCAACAGTCTGGTTAAGCTTTCTTAAACCCAGGGCTTCAAGAGTTGCTTTTTGTCTTTTCGTTGAACCGATGCTGCTTCTTACCTGTGTAACTTTTATCTTAGCCATACTGTGTTATCCTTTAAAAACTTTTTCCAATGATATGCCTCTATGTTGAGCAACAGCATGAGCATCTCTCAGTTCGAGAAGGGCTTCCATGGTTGCTTTCACCAGGTTGTGCGGGTTAGATGAACCTTTGGATTTTGCAAGGATGTCATGAATGCCAACGCTTTCCAGCACAGCACGCATAGCACCACCAGCCTTAACACCGGTTCCTGATGAAGCAGGTTTTAGTAACACATGAGCTCCGCCAAACCTGGCAGTTTGTTCATGAGGAATCGTACCATGCAAAATCGGAATTTTAACAAGGTTCTTTTTTGCTGCTTCAACGCCTTTGGCAATAGCTGTGGTTACTTCACTTGCCTTGCCCAGTCCCCAGCCAACAATGCCATCTTCGTTACCAACGATAACAATAGCTGAGAAGCTGAAGGTCCGCCCACCCTTTGTAACCTTGGTTACACGGTTAATGGCTACCAACCTGTCTTTTAAATCGAGGTCGCTTGTTTTTACTTTTTTACTTATTGTCGCCATAGTTTTTTCAGAATTTAAGGCCGCCTTCACGGGCCGCGTCAGCTAATTGTTTCACTCTTCCATGGTACAAGTAACCATTCCTGTCAAATACAACATTTTCGATACCGGCAGCCAATGCTTTTTGAGCAATGAGTTTTCCAACCAATGCTGCTTTTTCAGTTTTGTTGCCAGCTTCTCCAGCAATTTCCTTTTCAGTTGAAGAGGCTGCTACCATAGTAGTTGCATTCAGATCATCGACCAACTGAGCATATATTTGCTTGTTACTTCTAAACACGCTTAACCGCGGACGTTCGGCTGAACCGGTTACAATTCTGCGTACCCGGCTCTTTATCCTGACTCGCCTTTCTGTTTTTGTTAATGCCATAATACCTGATTTTTCAAAAATTATTTAGCGGCGGCTTTACCGGCTTTACGCCTCAACACTTCGCCCACAAACTTAATCCCCTTGCCTTTATAAGGCTCAGGTTCACGGAAAGACCTTATTTTCGCAGCAACATGGCCGATCAATTGCTTGTCGTTGCTCTGCAAAGTAATTATAGGGTTGCTTCTTTTATCAGACTTAGCATCCACTTTCACTTCAGGCGGAAGTTGAATATAAGTATGGTGCGAATATCCCAGAACAAGGTCAAGTACATTGTTGGGAAGTAATTCGGCCCTGTAACCTACGCCTACCAGCTCAAGCTTGATTTCGAATCCTTTGGAAACCCCGATCACCATGTTATTTACCAGAGCGCGGTAAAGACCATGTAAGGATTTTTGTTGTTTCGATTCATCTGAGCGTGTAAAAACAACCTGATTATTTTCAATTTCAACTCCGATTTGAGGAGAAATCTTTTGTTTGAGTTCACCCAGTGGACCCTTTACAGAAACCACATGGTTGTCTCCCATTTTGATTTCAACCCCTGAAGGAATTTCTATGGGTAATTTACCTATTCTTGACATGACTCTTTCTTTATTAATACACGTAACATAATACTTCACCGCCAACATTCTGCTCTTTGGCTTCTTTGTCGGTAATCACGCCTTTCGAGGTAGAAATAATAGCTATTCCCAAACCGTTCAGTACGCGCGGTACATCTTCATTGGTACAATACTGGCGTAACCCAGGTTTGCTTACTCTTTTCAAGCCTTTTATTGCAGACACCTTTGATTCCGGATGGTATTTAAGGGCTATTTTGATATTCCCCTGATGGTTCTGGTCTTCATCAAATTTATAATTCAGGATATAACCTTTTTCCTTCAGGATCTTTGTAATCTCCTTTTTAATATTTGATGCTGGAATATCCACTATCCTATGCCTGGCCAGAATTGCATTGCGCACTCGTGTCAGATAATCTGCTATTGGATCTGTTATTTTACTCATTTTTAAGACTTTTACTATTACCAACTAGCCTTTTTAACTCCGGGAATCAAACCATATGAAGCCATTTCACGGAAGTTAATTCTGCTGATTCCAAACTGACGCATATATCCTTTAGGTCTTCCTGTAAGTTTACACCTGTTATGTAAACGAACTTTAGAAGAATTTTTAGGCAATTTCTGCAGACCTTCCCAATCACCTTCGGCTTTCAGTCTGGCTCTTTTCTCGGCGTATTTATCAACCAGTTTTGCCCTTTTCACTTCGCGGGCTTTCATTGATTCTTTAGCCATAAATCAATTCTTTTTAACATTTTTAAATGGTAAACCAAGTTCTTTCAGCAATGCAAAACCTTCTTCGTCGGTTTTGGCCGAAGTGACAAAGGTGATGTTCAATCCATTGATTTTGCTTACTTTATCAAGCACTATCTCGGGAAATACAATTTGTTCAGGAATTCCAAGGGTGTAATTACCCTGGCCGTCCATTTTACTTTCAATACCACGAAAATCACGGATACGTGGCAGAGCTGCAGAAATCAGACGATCGAGGAATTCAAACATCCTGTCGCGGCGTAATGTAACACGCACCCCAATGGGCATTTTTCTTCTCAGTTTGAAATTGGATATGTCCTTTTTTGAAAGTGTCTGAACGGCTTTCTGACCTGCAATCAATGTCATTTCCTGTGTAGCAACGTCAATGATTTTTTTATCGGCGATAGCTGCTCCAACACCCTGGTTAAGAACAATCTTTTCAAGTTTCGGAACCTGCATCACGGAAGAATAGTTAAATTTTTCCTTTAAAGTAGGAATAACCTCTTCCTGATATTTCGTCTTTAGAGTTGGTATATATGCCATTATTTAATCTCCTCTCCTGATTTTTTGGAATAACGAATCAACTTCCCGGTATTTTCATCCACTCTTCTTCCAACACGGGTACGTTCCCCGGTTTTTGGGTCGACCAGCATCAAATTGGAAATATGGATACCAGCTTCCTGTTCAACGATACCACCCTGCGGACTTTTTGCATTGGGTTTGGTATGTTTTTTCACAAGGTTTACACCTTCCACAATAGCCCTGTCGGTTTTTCTAATAACCTCCAGTACACGTCCTTTCTGACCTCTGTAGTTTCCGGTAATAACAATTACCGTATCACCTTTTTTTATGTGTAACTTTTTCTGCATTTTCTAGCTTATTAAATTTACAGTACTTCAGGTGCAAGGGAAATAATCTTCATGTTTTTATCCCTTAATTCACGAGCTACAGGGCCGAATATACGGGTTCCGCGCATTTCACCGAGGTTATTAAGAAGAACCACAGCATTATCGTCAAAACGGATATAAGATCCATCCACGCGGCGAACTTCCTTGCGGGTGCGCACAACGATGGCTTTGGAAACGATACCCTTTTTAACATCGCTACCCGGTATGGCACTTTTTACAGAAACCACAACCGTATCACCAAGCGAAGCGTAACGTTTACGCGTTCCACCCAACACACGGATACAAAGTACTTCCTTTGCACCACTGTTATCGGCAACCGAACATCTTGATTCTTGCTGTATCATAATTACTTCGCTTTTTCGGTTATTTCAATCAATCTCCAACATTTGCTTTTACTCAGCGGACGAGTTTCCATGATTCTCACCATATCGCCAATGTTGCATTCATTATTATCGTCGTGGGCATAAAGTTTGGTTGTCTTGTTCACAAACTTTCCGTAAATCGGATGCTTCACCTTACGTTTAACAGCAACTACAATGGTTTTTTCCATTTTATTACTGACAACGACCCCGACGCGCTCTTTCCTGAGATTTCTAACTTTATTTTCTTCCATCACTGAGTTAATTCTGGTTATCACTTAATTCCCTTTGATGAAGAATGGTTTTCAACCTTGCAACATTCTTCCTGGCCTCTTTAATCTTCATTGGATTATCAAGCGGAGACACTGCATGGTTTAATTTAAGGCGAACTAAATTTTCTTTTTCCACCTGTATTTTTTCGACGATTTCTTTAGTCGTCAACTCTTTTATTTCAGACGTTTTCATATTTAATCACCTTTTTATTCTTCAACAAAATCACGCCTTACCACAAACTTTGTTGATACCGGCAACTTTTGAGCTGCGAGGCGAAGAGCCTCTTTTGCCAATGCAAAAGGAACACCGTCGGCTTCAATAATGATCCGACCGGGTGAAACCGGTGCAACAAATGCTTCAGGAGCACCTTTACCTTTACCCATACGAACTTCAGCGGGTTTTTTGGTAATAGGTTTATCGGGGAAAATCCGTATCCAGATTTGTCCCTGACGCTGCATATGGCGTGTAACTGCAACCCTCGCCGCTTCAATCTGGCGACCAGTGATCCACGCTTCTTCCAACACTTTTATTCCAAATGAGCCGAAAGCCAATTGATTCCCACGTTGGGCATTGCCTTTCATCCGGCCCTTTTGTACTCTTCTGAATTTTACTTTTTTCGGTTGTAACATCCTATATCAAATTCTGAGTGTTATACCACTATTTTCTTCTTCTGGCTCCACGGCCGCCGCCACCCAGATTCTTACCGCCCTGACGGGCCTGTTTCTGCCCTACGTTTGGTGAGAGGTCGCGAACTCCATATACCATTCCCTTGCAAATCCAGACTTTAACTCCGATGAGTCCGGTCTTGGTAAGCGCTTCTGCCAATGCATAATCGATATCGGCACGGAGTGTATGCAGTGGCGTACGGCCATCTTTATACATTTCTGAACGAGCCATTTCAGCTCCATTCAGCCTTCCTGAAACCAATACCTTAATTCCTTCGGCACCCATTCTCATGGTTGAAGCGATAGCCATTTTAACTGCCCTGCGGTAAGCTACCTTACCTTCAATCTGCCTTGCAATGTTTGTTGCAACAATTTTGGCATCAAGTTCCGGGCGTTTTATCTCGAAAATGTTGATCTGAACTTCCTTGCTGGTAATCTTTTTCAGCTCCTCCTTCAGTTTGTCAACTTCCTGTCCGCCTTTACCAATAATAATACCTGGGCGTGAAGTATGCACGGTAATGGTTATAAGCTTCAAGGTTCTTTCAATTATGATCCTTGATATGCTGGCTTTAGCCAGACGGGCATTCAAATATTCCCGTATCTGGTGGTCTTCAACCAGCTTGTCGCCATATTCATCACCACCGAACCAATTTGAGTCCCATCCTTTGATGAACCCCAAACGATTAGAAATTGGATTTACTTTTTGTCCCATGTACTACTGATTAAGATTTTCTTCAACAACATTCTCTTTCCTGTCGACGAAGAGTGTGACATGGTTCGAGCGTTTCCTGATGCGGTGTGCACGACCCTGGGGAGCCGGACGTAGCCTTTTCAGAATTCTGCCTGAATCAACCATGACTGTCTTCACGAACAAATCACTTTCCTCCAAACGTACCCCTTCATTTTTGGCCTGCCAGTTGGCAATGGCTGAAAGAAGGAGTTTTTCTACCCCACGCGATGCTTCTTTTGGAGAATACTTAAGAACATCCAACGCTTTTTTCACCTCCATGCCGCGGATAGAATCGGTTACTAACCTCATCTTTCTAGGTGAAGTAGGGCAATTTCTTAGTACAGCAAAATATTGTTGCTTTTTATCTTCTTTTCTTTTATCTGCTGTTATTTTTTTTCTGGCACCCATTCTTTTTCCTTTTTTAATTTACTTGACATTATGCCTATCTTTTATTTCCAGCATGACCCCTGAAAGTCCGTGTAGGTGCAAATTCTCCCAAACGGTGACCCACCATGTTTTCGGTGATGTATACCGGGATGAATTTATTCCCGTTATGAACGGCGATTGTATGGCCTACAAAATCAGGAGAAATTACTGAAGCTCTGGCCCATGTTTTCATTACCGATTTTTTCCCGCCATCATTCATGGCAAGAACTTTCTTCTCAAGCTTAAAATCGATAAATGGTCCTTTTTTTAATGAACGACTCATAATTCTTACCTTTTACTATTTTTTCCTACGTTCTACAATGTATTTGCTGGAAGCTTTCTTTTTGGAACGGGTTTTATACCCTTTGGCAAGAAGCCCTTTGCGGGAGCGTGGATGTCCTCCTGATGCACGGCCTTCACCACCACCCATTGGGTGATCAACCGGGTTCATTACGACACCACGTACACGTGGCCTTCTTCCCAACCACCTTGAGCGGCCTGCTTTACCAGAACGTTCTAGGTTGTGTTCGGTGTTACCGACAGTTCCAACAGTAGCCCTGCAGGATGTTAGTACCATACGAGATTCGCCTGAAGGCAATTTTAAAATTGCATATCTGCCTTCACGAGAGGTCAATTGCGCATAAGTGCCTGCACTACGTGCCATCATACCGCCCTGTCCGGGACGGAGTTCAATGTTGTGAATTAAAGTTCCAAGAGGTATATCAGAAAGAGGGAGTGTATTTCCAATTTCAGGCTCAACACCAGGTCCGCTCATAACTGTCTGCCCTGCACGTAAACCGTTTGGTGAAACGATATACCTTTTTTCGCCATCTTCATATACAAGAAGGGCGATGCGGGCGGAGCGGTTTGGATCGTACTGAATGGAATCAACAACAGCAGCAACACCATCTTTATTGCGTTTAAAATCAATAATACGGTATTTGCGTTTGTGTCCCCCACCTATATACCTCATTGTCATGCGTCCCTGGTTATTTCTACCGCCAGTCTTCCGCACGGGCTCCAACAATGATTTTTCAGGTGTAGATGCAGTAATGGTATCAAAGGCACCAATGATTTTATGCCTCTGACCCGGAGTTACTGGTTTTAATTTTCTTACTGCCATTTCTGTTATTAAATATTACTGTAAAAATCTATACTGTTTCCTTCGGCCAATGTAACTATGGCTTTTTTGTAAGCAGCTGTTTTTCCGGTTAATACCCCAGACTTGGTGTACCTGGTTTTAACTTTACCACCGTAAACCATCGTATTGATAGAATCAACCTTTACATTATAAAGCATTTCTACCGCTTTTTTAATCTGCGGCTTGGTAGCTTTCTTTTCAACAACAAACCCGTAACGGCTATACCGCTCGGCCTGCTCATTCATTTTTTCGGTAACCAAAGGTTTTATTAAAATATCCATTTTTGTTCCCCTTAAAGTTTAAATGCTTCTTCTATCTTCTTCACAGAACCTTCCAGAAGAACAATAGTTTTTGCGTTAAGAATCTGATAAGTATTTAATTCAGAAGCAATTACAACTGAAACATCCTCTAAATTTCTGGACGACAAATATATATTATTATTTTCGGCTGGTAAAATGAAAAGTGACTTTTTATCAGCAATTTGAAGATTGTTTTTGATATTAACAATTTCTTTGGTTTTAGGAGCTTCAAGATTGAAGTCTTCCATGATTACAATACCATTTTCCCTGGCTTTGTAAGTAAGAGCTGATTTTCTTGCAAGCTGTTTCACTTTTTTGTTCAGCTTAAAATCGTAACTTTTAGGGCGAGGTCCGAAAATAGTACCACCACCACGAAATACAGGTGATTTAATACTACCTGCACGAGCTGTACCTGTACCTTTTTGCTTTTTGATCTTCCTGGTACTGCCTGCAATTTCACCTCTTTCTTTCGACTTGTGCGTTCCCTGACGGCTGTTTGCCATATACTGCTTTACATCAAGATAGATGGCGTGGTCGCTGGGTTCAACACCGAAAATCCGGTCATTCAGTGTTATCTTCCTGCCGGTTTCTTTTCCTTCAATAGTTAATACACTTAGTTCCATTGTTTCCTAATAATTAAGTATGAACCTTTGGCTCCGGGAACAGAACCTTTCACCACCAACAAATTCTTCTCAGGAATTACTTTCATCACCATCAGGTTTTCAATGGTAACTGTATCATTACCAGTTCTACCTGCCATACGCATACCTTTAAATACGCGGCTTGGCCATGAAGATGCACCGATAGAACCCGGCGCCCTCAGCCTGTTGTGCTGACCGTGAGTTTGATCATTAACCCCTCTGAAGTTGTGACGTTTTACTACACCCTGGAATCCTTTTCCTTTAGAGATTCCTACCACATCCACATAATCCAGTTCATGGAATATGTCTACGGTTATGGAATCTCCAAGATCATAAGTTTCCTTATACGTGTTTTTGAACTCAACTACCTTGCTCTTGGGTGTTATGCCTGCTTTTTTAAAGTGACCAAATTCAGCTTTGGTAGCCTTCTTTTCCTTTTTGTCACCGTAAGCAAGCTGCAAGGCGTCATAGCCTTCCTTCTCAGCGGTCTTAACCTGTGTTACCACACAGGGACCGGCTTCAATCACAGTGCATGGGATGTTTTTCCCCTCAACACTGAATACGGATGTCATTCCGATTTTCTTTCCAATAATACCAGCCATTTCGACTTTTTTTAATTATCAAACTTTAATTTCAACTTCAACACCACTGGGTAATTCCAGCTTCATTAAGGCGTCGATTGTTTTTGCCGTTGAGCTGTAAATGTCGATCAAACGTTTGTATGATGACAACTCAAACTGTTCCCTTGACTTTTTATTTACAAAGGTCGAACGTAAAACAGTAAAAATCCTCTTGTGAGTAGGAAGTGGAATTGGGCCACTTACAACTGCACCTGTGGTTTTAACCGTTTTAACGATCTTCTCAGCCGACTTGTCTACCAGATTGTGATCGTACGATTTCAGCTTAATTCTGATCTTTTGGCTCATGATGAGAACTCTGTTATAATTTATAATAATTCAACTTTTCCCTGTACATTTTCAAGCACCTTTACTGCAAGGTTTTTCGGGACCTCCTGATAGTGGCTGAACTCCATTGATGAAGTAGCCCTGCCTGATGAAAGTGTCCGTAACACGGTTACATATCCAAACTGTTCGGAAAGTGGAACTTTAGCATGAATAACCCGTGCGTTGTTTTTTGAAACCATGCCTGTAACATCTCCCCTTCTTCGGTTCAGATCACCAATAATTTCACCCATATACTCATCTGGAGTTACTATTTCCAGTTTCATAATAGGCTCAAGTAACTTTGGTGCTGCTTTAGAGGCTGCATGCCTGAATGCCTGTCGCGCGCAAATCTCAAATGACAACTGGTCGGAGTCAACCGCATGGTATGATCCATCCAGCAATGTAACTTTAAGACTGTCGACAGGAAAACCTGCCAACGGCCCATTCGACATTGCATTTGTAAAACCTTTCTCGATTGAAGGAATATATTCGCGGGGAATGTTTCCTCCTTTAACCTTATCGATAAATTCAATACCTTGTTTGCCTTCATCGGCAGGCTCTACAATTACACTGATATCAGCAAATTTCCCACGGCCTCCTGTTTGTTTTTTAAACACTTCCCGTAGTTCAACTACCTTGCTTATAGCTTCCTTGTATGCCACCTGCGGAGCCCCCTGGTTACATTCAACCTTGAACTCTCTTCTGAGACGGTCAATAATAATTTCAAGGTGCAATTCACCCATACCACGTATAACTGTTTGCCCGGAATCGGGATCAGTGTTTACGCGGAAGGTAGGATCCTCTTCTGCAAGCTTTGATAATCCGTTAGAAAGCTTGTCGAGGTCGTTCTGTGATTTTGGTTCCACTGCAATACCTATTACAGGCTCCGGAAAATTAATTGTTTCCAGCTCGATAGGATGCTTAAAATCACATAATGTGTCACCTGTTCGTATGTCTTTAAAACCAACAGCAGCACAGATATCACCAGCTTCAATTATGTCTTTAGGATTCTGTTTGTTGGAATGCATCTGGTATAGCCTCGAGATCCTTTCCTTTTTGCCGGTACGGCTGTTTAGCACCTGGCCTCCTGATTCAATTCTGCCAGAATAGACCCTCATATATGCAAGCCTGCCAACAAAAGGATCTGTTGCAATTTTGAAAGCAAGTGCAGCCAGAGGTTCATCTGCATCAGCAACGCGTGTAACCTCCTTTTTAATTACCGGATTAATGCCTGTAATTTCCCCTTTGTCCAATGGACTTGGTAAAAATGCACACACAGCATCCAGCAACCTTTGAACGCCTTTATTTTTAAATGCTGAACCACACATCATGGGTACAATAATACCTTCGATTGTAGCACTGCGGATTACCGTTTTCATTTCTTCAACGGTAATAGAATCGGAATCTTCAAAGTAACGTTCCAGTAGTTCGTCATCGATCTCTGCAACCGACTCCATCAGCTTAACACGCCACTCTTCAGCCTGATCAATATATTCTTCAGGAATATCTTCCAAACTATAGGTTGTGCCCGTGGACTCATTTTCAAACCAACGCACAGCCTTCATCTCAATCAAATCAATAACACCCTCAAATTTTTCTTCACTGCCAATAGGAATTTGTATGGGCACCGGATTGGCACCCAGTTTTTCCCTTATCTCATTATATACATTGAAGAAATCCGCTCCCTGCCTGTCCATCTTATTCACGAAGGCAATACGGGGAACCCCATATTTCTGTGCCTGACGCCAAACGGTTTCTGACTGTGCTTCCACACCACCTACGGCACAGAATAATGCAACCGAGCCATCGAGTATACGCAAAGACCGTTCAACTTCAACTGTAAAATCGACGTGTCCGGGGGTATCGATAATGTTGATTTTGTGTTCCTGGTTGTTATATTTCCAGAAGGTAGTAGTTGCAGCCGAGGTAATAGTTATACCACGTTCCTGCTCCTGTTCCATCCAGTCCATTGTTGCGGCACCATCATGCACTTCCCCAAGGCGGTGAGTCAACCCGGTATAGAACAAAATTCGTTCACTTACCGTAGTTTTCCCCGCATCGATATGTGCCATGATGCCAATATTTCTTGTAAAACTTAGATCTTGTTTAGCCATTTCTTAATTTACCAATTTTCCTATCTTTACTATAACCATTTCCGCCGACTAAACTAGAATCTGAAGTGTGCAAAGGCCCTGTTAGCTTCTGCCATCCGGTGGGTATCTTCTTTACGTTTAAAAGCACCGCCTTCATTGTTGTAAGCTGCAACAATTTCAGCAGCAAGTTTGTCTGACATTGATTTACCTGCACGTTTGCGGGCAAACGAAATCAGGTTTTTAATACTGATTGCCACTTTTCTTTCCTGCCTGATTTCCATTGGAACCTGAAAAGTTGCTCCCCCCACACGGCGGCTTTTTACTTCCACTGCAGGTGTTACATTCTCAAGTGCTTTTTTCCATACATCAAGTGGAGCTACTTCAGCATCCTTTACACGTTTCTCCACGATTTCAAGTGTATCATAGAAAATGGTATAAGCAACTGATTTTTTCCCATCTCTCATTAAATCGTTGACAAACCGGGTTACCAGGGTATCATTAAACTTTGGGTCCGGTAAAAGAATTCTCTTCTTTGGTTTTGTCTTTCTCATTTTAATACGTTTTGTGTTATTTAAATTGGTTGCCCTTAGGCGGTCTTCAGTTCATCTCCGGAAGACAATTGGAGCCTCACTTACTCAACCAAACCACATCAAATAACTTGTTTATTAATATTCTTACTTCTTCTTTGGCCTTTTTGCACCGTACTTTGACCTGCGCTGCGAACGTCCTTCAACTCCTGCGGTATCAAGTGCACCGCGAACAAGATGGTAACGTACGCCCGGAAGATCTTTTACCCTCCCGCCACGAACCAGTACGATAGAGTGTTCCTGCAAATTATGACCTTCACCTGGTATATAAGCGTTGACCTCTTTACCATTTGTAAGCCTTACCCTGGCCACTTTACGCATGGCTGAGTTAGGTTTTTTAGGTGTAGTAGTGTAAACCCTCACACATACACCACGACGTTGCGGGCATGAATCCAGGGCAGGTGATTTGCTTTTCTCTACTTTACTTTGTCTTCCTTTTCTAACTAACTGTTGAATCGTTGGCATAAATACCTGTTTTTTATCTTGTTAATAATCTTTCCCCTAAAATTGGGACTGCAAAAGTATGTTAAAATTCAATAATAACAATGATTTTCAGAAGTTAATTTAATCGTCACCTCTGAAAAACGGCACGCAAAAGTACTAATTTTGAGCAAAGAACAAATATTTTATAGCTTTTTTTTCAAAAACTTAAAGTCATTTGCATAATTGGCTATAAACATTATTTTCCAGCCATTCGTTATAGCTGTATAATTTAAAGGACAAACTTTTTGAAATCAGTTAAAGTATATATTCTATTAGGTTACTTTACGCTCATTATAATTGCTGCAATCACCATCTGGGTGATTTATAACGAAACTGTTGATTTATACAAAAACCAGGTAGATATTAACCCGGTCAGTGACAAAATCTTTATAGCAAATTCTATTCTTACAAATCTTTATGAGGCAGAAGGATTGGAAAGAAGCTTTCTGCAGACTGGCAATCCCAAACATTACGAGGAATTCAACCTGCTGATTGATTCTATCAGCAAACAAATAAATTTATTGGGATCAATAAAAAGCATACCCTCCCAACAGTTGCATACCGATAGTATTCAAGCACTGTTAATAAAGAAAAAGGAAAACCTTGAAGAGTTGAACTCCATTAAAAATTCTGCTTCCTCTGAAAGGCTATATGAAAGAGCAATGCACCGGCTAACTGAAAAACGAGATTCCCTTAACAAACTGTTTAGTGTTGCTACATCTGTAAATTCAAGCACAGATAGTATTTTTACCAAACACAGAAGATCAAGATTTTTCGAACGACTGATACATGTATTTACACCTCCAGAAGAATCAGATTCAAGTTTGCAGGTTGTCATAAACAATTCAGTACAGGTTGACAGCATTTTTAGTGCTTTTAGCCCAACCGACTCTGTTGAACAGTTTCTGACTTCCATTATCGAGGACGTAAGAAAAGAAACCCTTGAATTTGAAAATCAACTGCTGCAGAAAGAACAGGAAAACCTGAAAAATAATCAAACCATTACACTCCAGATCCGGCAAATTCTGTCAAAACTTGAAAATGAGGAGCTGATGTTCTCATTGAGAAAGGTTGCAGTGCAACAGGGACATATCAGTAAAATGACAAATATTGTGATTATCCTTGGTGCTGCAGCTTTGCTTGTTGTATTGGGTTTTTTGATTCTGATATTGAAGGATATCACCCGGAGTCAGCATTACAGGCAAAATCTTGAAAAGGAAAAAGCATATTCAGAATCCCTGCTTAAAAGCAAGGAACAACTTATGCTTAGCATTACGCATGATTTAAAATCACCATTAAATTCTATAGCAGGTTTCACACAACTGGCAGCCAGAGAAAATTCTCCTGCAAGGCAATCACATTACCTGAAAAACATCAACCAGTCGGTTAACTATATTTCACGGCTTATAAATGACCTGCTTGACTTTGCCCGGCTCGAAACCGGTAATCTGAATATTGAATACCATCCTGTACACCTGCAGAAACTCATTGAAGAAGTGATATCAGGATTTTACCCCATGGCATCAGGAAAAAACCTTAAACTTGACTTTCAGATTGAAAATATGGAGGGGAAAATATACAAAACTGATTCTGCAAGAATCATACAAATATTAAGCAACCTCATTTCCAATGCAATTAAATTTACAGATTCCGGTGAGGTAACAGCTAAGTGTTCTGTCAAACGCAGCAAAGGAAAGAAAGATTGGGTGCAGATAAAAATATCAGATACTGGCATAGGAATAAAAGAAGAAAATATAAAACTTATATTCGAAGAATTCTCCAGAATTTCATCTGAAGACCGGCAATATGAAGGCACAGGACTTGGACTTGCCATCACAAAAAAAATAGTGGAACTGATGAATGGGAGCATTTTCATAGAAAGCCAATATGGTAAAGGCAGCAGCTTCATTATTGTTCTTCCGTTAAATATTCTGCCTGGGAAAATAGCAGATGATTCCGCACCAAAACCAAAACCTTCTGCCCATAAAATTCATTTTAGCAAGGAAAAAGTACTTTTAACTGATGATGACCAATTTTTATTGGAACTTACTACCGTGATTCTTAAAGATGCAAACCTTGATGTAATACCTTTCAGCAATCCAGTGAATGCAAAAAAAGCAATTATTAACCACCAGGAATTCGATCTCCTGATCACAGACATCCAGATGCCTGGCATGAATGGCTTTGAACTGCTGTCATACTTTCAGCAGAATAATCTCAGTCCTTCAAAGGCTATTGCCATCACAGGCAATATTACTGATGATGAAATTTTTAAGAGTGCAGGATTCTCAGGTGTGCTGCGAAAACCATTCCAACCTGAAGAACTGGTTGAAATGATTGCATCCGTAATGGATGGAGCATATACAACCATTGGAAAGAATGGTTCTGTAGATAAATATCCAGATGAACCCGCTGGACCGGCTGGCTCACATGAGAAGTATAATATTGAAGGAATTAAGGCCTACACGGGTGATGATGAAGAAACATTCCGTGAAGTGCTGCTTTCATTTGCCCAGACTACTGCACAGAATATCCATTTGTTCAGAAGTTATATCCATCAGAAAGATTATGATGAAATAACAAAACTCGCTCATAAAATGCTGCCGATGTTTCGTCAGTTAAAGGCTGATGAAATTGTTGATACATTGCTCTTGTTCGAAAGGGAAATATTCAATCGGGAAAACACAGAACAGTGGACAGAAAAAGGGACAGATGTAATTAATAAAGTTGAGAACCTGATGGAAGATATTATATTCAAATATCAGTTGCCTTTTTCGGGAAAATTGATATCATAAAGTTTAAGCTTATTATACAATGTTTTTCTGTCTATCTTAAGTAACCTGGCAGCTTTGCTTTTATTATAATCAGCTGCCTCAAGTGCTTTCATTATAGTTTCATTCTCATTTATCCTGTCATGCAAAACAAATTCTCCTTCAGATGATTTTTTCGTATAAAGTTCCGATGGAATATCGCTGATGGTAATAAGTTTCCCCCTTGACAACAAAGTTGCACGTTTTACAATATTCTTCATTTCCCGAAGGTTTCCAGGCCAGTTATAGCTCATAAAAACCTCTTCAACATCTTTATCAAAACCCTGAACAGACTTATCAAGGTAAGTATTTGCCTCATTCAGAAAATAATCTGCAAACAGAATGATATCTGATTTCCTTTCCCGAAGAGGAGGCATATTAATCTGAAACTCATTGAGCCGGTGATAAAGGTCTTCCCTGAAATCACCTTTCTCCTGAGCTTTTTGCAAATCTTCATTCGTGGCAGCAACTATACGCACATCAACAGGAATTTCCTTATTACTGCCTACCGGCTTAACCATCCTTTCCTGCAAAACCCTCAACAATTGTATTTGAGTGTTATAAGAAAGATTTCCAACTTCATCCAGAAAAACTGTACCTCCATTGGCAGCTTCAAAATATCCAATCTTATCGGAAATGGCACCTGTAAAGGAACCTTTAACATGACCAAAAAATTCACTGGCTACAAGTTCAGAGGGGATCGCTCCGCAATCAACGGCAATGAAAGGGTACTTAGCCCTTTTACTTTTATCATGTATAAATCGTGCTGCAAATTCTTTACCTGTACCGCTTTCACCGATAATTAAAACCGACATGGGAGAAGGTGCCACCAATTCAAGATATTCTTTTAACCTCTGAGAGGCTTTGCTGTTTCCTTCAAGATAACCAGAAGGATTCCATGCCTTTTTTGTCTTGTCTGCTGACTTTTTCTCATCTGCCTGTTCCAGGGCCTCCTGCAAAATATTTAATACTTCAGCTGGATTAACAGGTTTTGGAATATAACTGAATGCTCCTTTTTTTATTGATTCAATAGCAGTCGATATATCCGCATACCCTGTCATCATTATGATCTGTGTCCTGGGGGTCTTGTTCTTAATCAGCTTAATCAAGTCCATCCCACTGATATCGGGCATCCGGAGATCAGTAAAAACTACATTGAATTCAGTGCTTTCAATGATTTTACGTGCCTCGACAGGAGAAAATACACTTGTAACCTTATAATGATGTTTTTCAAGTAACTTTTTTAGCATTAAACCAAAAGTAACATCATCATCTATTATCAGGACTTTTGTCATATAATTGTAAGTTCGTGCCTTAATGATATCCATAACAATAAAAGAATCATTCGGTTTTATTGGCACTTCCTTTATTTTAACATTGAAACTTTTATTTGAACCTATTTTAATATTCAGATGGATTCCTATGCCTGATAATTTGCTGAATAAGTGTACTGTTAGGCTTAGTAAATCTAAGTATGCAAAAAACCCCTGCACTTACCGGGCAGGGGTTATAGGCACGTAACGTTCATTTAAGAGCTAAATGTAATTAAACTTACAGAGCTTTTATGAAAATGTTGTATATCAGTTATCGCCACTGTTCATTGGTACTTTCCTCATCTTCCTCTTTATCTTCTTCAAGTTTGAGAAACTCACCGGTTGCATTATAAAAAGCAGCAATTTTTTCTTCGTTCAGTGTTAACCGAATTTTAAATGAGCCATCGCTGCCTTTATATGCCGTTGTAATTTCATGGTCCG
Organism: Bacteroidota bacterium; assembly: GCA_023412195.1. Classification (GTDB taxonomy): domain Bacteria; phylum Bacteroidota; class Bacteroidia; order Bacteroidales; family Prolixibacteraceae; genus Mariniphaga. The sequence goes on along the minus strand of JAEYNZ010000162.1, from coordinate 3,875 downwards.
GGTAGGTTGATTTCAAAGAATTTACTACCCCTTCAGGGATTTCATTATTTTTAATTTCATCCTCATATTTTACATCATCTTCTAAAGGCTCTTCATATTCTACTACAGTCTGCCTGTGTTCCTGCAGATGCTGTGAATTAACCCACATCGGCATAATAATGAAAAAAAGCCCTGTAATGATTATATCTATTTTAATTAACCTCGTCATATCGTATCGTTGTCTTTGCAAATGCATTTAATAATAAATATGCCCAACTGTGGATTACCCATATATGCGTAGATATTTTCTACATTTCCAGTTACATATCCTGCATACTGCTGGCGTTGTTATGATCTTCCGCTTTGAGGAATTTACCATTCATATCATAGTAAACAGAAATCTTTTGATTCCCGTTTTCTAGTTCAATCCTAAAACTTCCTTCCTGGTTTTTATATGCTTTAGATAATTCGTATTCTGAATAAGCTTCATCAACTGAAGCCCTGACAGATTCAGGAAGTTCTTCAACATAAACTTCCTCATTATATCCCCCTGTACTGGAAGATTCTATTTCCAACGAGGTAGTATCCTGTTCCTGCGATAAAAAATAGGTATTCCCTGCTGACAAAAGAACAGGCAGTAAAAGAAGTATAATTAAACTGACCGGATTATAAATGTTTTTGTTTTTCATTGAATTATATAAATGTCTAGTGATGATTTGAATGAAAATAATGCCAGATTTTTTAATCTCAATCGAAATTTTATTATGACCTTGAAAATCATAAAGTTGATAATATTTATGGACCAGAAAAAAACTACTGCCAGACTTAAAACTGTAGCTGGTTTCTACATCATCTTCTGCAGCATAAAAAATCCCCAACCGTTTCCGGCAGGGGATTCATGCGATAATTAACACCAATTAATTACCTGTTATCATCATTGTTGTTGTTGTCAATATCATCTGTGTCCCTGTTGAACAAACCACCATCATTATCCTTATCCTTGTCCCTGTTAAACAGGCCACCTTCATTATCACCATCTTTTTTATCCCTGTTAAAGAGGCCACCATCTTCTTTGGCTTCAGCTTTTACAAATTCACCATTAGAATTAAAGAATACGGATGCTTTGTCGTTATCATTTTCAACTTCTACTTTATAAGAATTGTCATCCCCACGAAAGGCTTTAGATACTTCATGAGCAGGATATAATTCTTTCAGGGATGTAGAAACAGATTCAGGAAGTTCATTTTCTTCAATTTCATCATTATAATCTACGTCATCCATTGAACTCTGCTGGTTTTGCTCCTGAGGATATGCGCTGCTCTGGGTACCTGTTTGATTTTGGGTACCGGTGCCAGTTGTTCCGACTCCTGTAGAACCCTGATCAAAAGTACCTGTTGTTCCCTGGTCTGAACCACTATCAAAGTGGGTTCCAGTTCCACGGTCACTATCATCGGTTCTCCAGCTTGTGGTATCCTGAGTACCAGTACCTGTCCTGTCCATAGTTCCCTGAGTTCCTGTTCCGGTTTCATTGTCGTCAGTACCCCATGTACCGGTTCCTGTCCTGTCCTGAGTACCTGTTCCCATAGTTCCCTGGGTTCCGGTTCCACGGTCATTGTCATCAGTTCCCCATGTTCCGGAATCTGTACCGGTTCCTGTCCTGTCCTGAGTACCTGTACCCATTGTTCCCTGGGTTCCGGTTCCACGGTCGCTGTCATCAGTTCCCCATGTACCTGTTTCTGTAGTTCCGGTCCTGTCCTGCGTACCTGTTCCCATTGTTCCCTGGGTTCCGGTTCCACGGTCGCTGTCATTATCTTCCCAACGGGTAGTATCAGGAGTCTGTGAATCCCAATCCTGAGTAGATGTGCCAGTCCTGTCTTGAGTTCCGGTTCCCATAGTTCCGGTTCTCTGGTCAGTACTTGTTCCCATGGTTCCCTGGTTTCCATGCTCCATATCAGATTCAAGTTGTCCGGAGCTTCCCTGCTCGTTGGTTCTCTGGCTCTGCTCCTGTGGAGCTGCAGTTCCCTGACGATTCATGTCACTTTCCTGTGAGCTTTGGCTGTGAGAAAAAGTTCCTTCAGGAATATCTTTTTCATTCCGGGCCCTTAGGAAATTACCATCCGAACTATAATAGACATATGCTTTATCATTTTTATTTTCAACTTTCACTCTGTAGGAGTCATCATCTCCACGATGAACCTCTGAAACTTTATGAACAGGATATAATTCTTCAAGAGAATTTGTTACAGCTTGTGGAAGTTCACTTTCCTGTACAGTTGAGCTATAGTCAACACCCTTATCAGGGTGCGATGCACGCTGATTCTGATCCTGAGGAGAAGCCTGTTGTTGCTGATACTGGCTCTGATCCTGCTGTGTATCCTGTTGCTGTGACTGAGGAACCTGGCCGAATGCCGTCCCCACAAAAAAACCTATTGATAAGGCTGTTATTGCGATTTTTTTAGTCTTTAAATTTTTCATGACTCTAAATTTTAAAATTCAACTTATATTTTATTTTTAAACATTCTGACCTAACATATAAACAGAACTGTGCCAAAAGACATTTATTAACTTCTTCGTCTCATAAACTCCATAAAATCAAAGCATCTAAGTCTATTTAGCAAGATGCAATTATTAATATTTGATTCGTGGATTACACATTTAACTGTAGAGATTTTCTACGCAGAAGTTTATTATGAAGCCCTTGAATTTCAACGTTCAATAATGAATTATGTCCTTACTTATTAAAAAAGAAACCCCTGCCGGGGAGGCAGGGGTTTCCTGAAAAGCAAATCTGTTTTTATGATTCTGTTTACTACCAGTCAGTGCTGCTGTCACTGTCCTTGTCTTTTTTCTTGTCTTTATGGTCTTTATCTTTTTCTGATTTGATAAACTGACCTGAAGAATCAAAATAAACAACTGATTTTTCATCACCATTTTCAAGTTTTACCTTATAAGAACTGTCAGTTCCGCGGAATGCTTTTTTTACATCATGTTCCGGGTACAATTCATCAAGTGAACTTGAAATTGCTTCCGGGAGATCATTTTCCATTACTTCTTCGGAATAATCAGCATCGCCAAGTTGATTCTGTTCCTGAGGAAATGTTGACTGTTCTTCCTGAGGGAAGGTTGACTGATCTTCCTGAGAGTTCCATTGTTCCTGCTGGTCTTCAGGAATTGTCTGCTGTTGTTGATCCTGCGGATAAGTTCCTTCTGTTCCGGTTTGAGGAACCTGTGCAATTAAAGTGGATGAAAAACCAAACATTGCTACTACTGCTATTGCGAATCCTCTTTTTAAATTTTTCATTTTTCTAAATTTTAATTATACATCAATTAATAAATGTTTTCTGATGTAATCCTTTTGGAATACTGTGCCAAACCCATTCATGCATACAAATTGCAGACATTTTACGCTAATAATCAGAGCTTTAATCATTCCATTACTGAAAATGAGAAATCAAAAACAGATGCGTGGATTTACACATGGTTCTGTAGAGAAATTCTACTAATTTTATGTTTTTCCTAAAAAATGAGACAAACACCTTCCTGGTGTATACCAGTATCAAAGTGCTTTAGATATGAGAAGGCTTATATACGGAGATTTTAAATATTTTCCCTGAAGACAGATACCAGCGGCTCCAACAAACGTTCAAGAAGCCTCCGGTCTTTTGTAATGATCTCTGCATTCCCCTGCATTTCCTGGTTAAAGGGTAGATCCCTGTTATAATTGGTTATAAGTTTTTTATTCAAAGCAATTTCAGCAGTGTAATAAGCTCCCTGTCCCGTGGTTACAGGTACTTTTGAAATATTTGCAATCCTCCCTTCAACAATACCATATTCCATATGTGGATAATTGTCAAGTTTTATATTGACACGTTGATTTTCCTCCACTTTTCCCGCTC
>JAEYNZ010000007.1 GCA_023412195.1 Bacteroidota bacterium | reverse complement strand
TCAGGTTCACCAGGTGAACGGTCATTGATTCCTTCTGCCTCCATACGGTTACATCCATAACTCCCGGCCCGGTAACCTCTGCAACCGGTTCTTCATTCAGGGCCCACCGGATGGTGTTCTGAATCAGTTTCAGATGATCGGGGCTCATGATCTGCCAATATGAACGGTCGATGTCGCCGGGGAAGTAAGCTACCCGGCCTTTGCCATTTTCTCCCAGGTACAACCCGCTGATGTTTGTTTCAGGGCTGGTGGGAAATACATGTTCCATCGGCAGATCGGGATAGGAGGGAATTACGGTTACGGGGGTTTCTGCCTGACGTAAAGGCCGGGTATCAACTGAGTAGATTGAGTTGATGATCCGGAAGGCATCTTCGAGTCCTTTTAAAACCGGGTGGAATTGTTTGTTCTGCGGGTTGTCCTTCAACCGAAGGTAACTGTTTTGCATGGGGCCTTCCACTCCTGACTGATAGGATGCTCCAAATACATCAGCAAGGCCGAAGTCGGACCTTCTCATTCCCTGCTCATCATACAGTGATGTTTCATAGGTAGCAAGCAGGCTTCCCCCGTTTTGGTGAAACTTTCGCAGATTGTTGCACTGCTCTTCGGAAAGCGTGGCCATGTTGGGAAGGATCAGCAGTTTGAAAGGTTTCAGATGTTCATCATCAATCAGGCGGCTGTTCACCATTTCAAAGGGAATTCTGGCTTCAATCAGGGCCTGGTACATTCCCAGTCCGTGATCCTGATTGCGCTGCTGCCACTTTTCACTTCCATAATGGTAGTTCTGTTCCGAAAATACAAGTCCCACTCTTGTCATAGGGACAGTGTTTCTTAAATACTTTTCATTTTTATAATACTTCTGATAAATTTTTTCCACAACATCGAGCCAGCGTTTATCGTATATCACGCCCGAGAATTTGGTAAACCACGGGCGCATTCCGTTGGCAGTTCCCTCCGCCACCCAAATCCTGATTTCCTCTTCACTCTGTACGGAATCCTTCCAGCGGTATTGTTCTTCAACTCCAACGCTGAAAATGCCTCCCAGGGGCTTCATGCCAATAGACGCCCTCAGTTCCTTGGCACCCTTTCCATTCGACCAGGGCATTGTATAGCCGCTTCTTGCCTGGTGGTCGGTAAAAACAATATCAGACAATTGACCGGTTATCACTTTATCAGGAAAACCATTGGGAATGAATCTTGAAGTTGTTTTCTTCTTCCGGATATCATTGTCCCACAGAAGCCAGAGTTCCTTAAGTCGGCTGGTACTCCATTCATTATATTTTTGATAGGTTGGATCAAAACGATCCGGAGCCTTTGGAAGTTCAAGTCCTGCGTATTCACTGAAATTCTTTTGGCAGTGCTGACAGTAGCAAATCCCGTGTCCGGCCCATCGGTTAGCAAATATACCATCAGGTTCATAGCGTTCCATAATTTCATTGTGAACCTGTGACATGAAATCGAAGTTGTAGGGGCCCAGAGCACATGTGACCCATAAGTCAGGTTTCGCCCAGTGCCTTCGTTTATTACCATCGGCAGTCACTGCGATCCAGTCGGGATGGGCATCATAAACGTCCTGCCAGGCAGCATGGGGGTCGGTACGGGCAATGATTGACATATTCATTTTACGGCATCCCTTCACCAGGTACCCAAAGGCATCATTATCGCCGAGCCATGCACTCCGGTGGTGAAAAGGCACACCGGTAGGGTAGTAGGCTACAATGCCTCCTGCACTTAATGTGGCTCCGTCGGCATGAATCCTTTTAAAATAATCCAGCCAAAAATCAGGATCATAGTTTCCCGGGTCATTTTCAACAAGGGTAAGCTGGGCCCACCGCATGGGTCGTTCAAACCATGTATCCTGTTCCTGAAAATGGTAACCTGCAAGTAAGGATTGATTGGCAAATGTGACTGTTCCGCCAATGATTGAAGCAGATCTGATGAAGTTTCTCCTGTCCATAGGATTTGGTTATATATAGCCTCAAAAGATAGAAAATATTTGAGTGAAACCCTGATCCCGGAAGCAGGAAATAGCAGGGGTATCAAATTTTACATTGCCTGGAAACAGATATTCCCATAAGGTACACCTTTCCTTTCCCTGAAAGTAAGGGTTAATAAATGAACGAAACCCTATTTACTTACTGATTGCTATTAGCTGCAGGGCAGATCCAGTACACATAATTTGTAGTGGATTTAAAGGAAGGATCGCCTATTGACCTTGTTTCGGCTATGTGCTTCTTAGTATGTTCAAGCTGCATGTGGTAATCATGTGCGCCCTTGTTTACCCAAGCTTCTGTAAGACAAAACAATGTACTGTCGCTGTAAGACTGAAACAATGAATAATCGAGGCAGCCGGGCTCCTGTTCCATTACTTTGACTTTGCACTCATCGAATGATTGTTTGAGAAATGCTACATGTTCGGGTTTTACTTTGCGTTCGAACCGCATGACAACCACCATGGAATCTTTGGGGCAGCCGCAGGTACATTCAGAGGAAGAATTTTTTGGGATAATTGTAAAAGAGCTTAGAATTAAAACAACCAGAATGACAGGTACAATGTGTTTCATGATTTAATTTTTGATGATGAATATAGTTCAGGCAAATGTATTTATTATTTGTATAGTGTGGAGGCCCTTTATAATTCACAAATGAATATTATGAAATGAATTTCATCAGATCCGGTATTTTGTCGCAGGAAAATTTTTCTCTCTCAATATTTTCCTTTTCATTTGCAGGAAAATATTTCTTTTAATAAGTTTTCCGCAGGATGACCGACGTAAAAAATAAGATTCTTCATACAGCACTTGAGCACTTCTTAAGAAATGGCATCAGGGAAATGGCTGTTCAGAAGCTGAGTGCATCGTTAAAAATTTCAACCAAAACATTTTACAGGTACTACGGTAATAAAGAAGAATTACTTGAAGATGTTTTGCAGCTTTTTTATGAACAACAATATGAGATTCTTGAAAAGCTATCATCGGAAAAAGAAGTTGTTCCGCTTTTTGTCGACATCTGGTATCATGCTGTTGAAAGGGAGCATAATGTAAACAACCGGTTTTTCAGGGACCTGCATCATTATTATCCTGAGCTTGAAACAAAAACAGAAAAAGAAGTTGGAGATAAGTTTAGGAAGAAAATCAGGGAGATTGTATTGAAGGGTCAAAAGGAAGGGGTATTTCAGGCAGAAATCAATCCTGATGCAGCACTGGAAGGAATTGCTGTACTATATGGAGACGTAGCCAGGACTGACCGGTTTTCGAAATTAAAACTGCCGCCGTTTGAAATTTTTCTAAATACAATCATTTTGTACATTAAAGGATGTTGTACGGAAAAGGGGGTTCGTGAGCTGGAGAATTATACGAAAAAGGTAAAGCCTTTTGAGGTATCGGAATAGAAAAACAATCATTTAATATTTATCATTATGAAAAAGTTATTATTTGTCGGATTGGTCCTGATGGGATTGTCTGCAGGGGCTTTTGCCCAGAATGTTACAGACTATTTTACAGGCGACTGGAATGTAGTTGTTATAGGCACTCCAAACGGGGATGCAAAAATGATCATGCATCTTGAAAGGGTAGATGGAAAGTTAAAGGGAGAGATCAAAAGCCAGGAAGGTTCTGATGTTATTAAAATCGACAGCATAGAAGAAAAAGAGAATAAACTCATTGTCTATTATTTTGCCGGAGGTTATGACATCAGCATGGATTTTGAAAAGGTGGATGATAACAACATGGAAGGAAGTTTGCTTGGCATGTTTACCGCGAAGGGAAGCAGGATTATAAAAGAAAAAGAGGAGTAAAAAAAAGGTGGCTGAAACAGCCACCTTTTTTTGTGTGCCGTGCATGGTAAATAACTTGGTGGTGAAAGTCCACTATGGGGGTTTGTAGTTGCCAACCATTAGCCAAGAGCAAGGGTGTCCATCGTGAGGTGGAATCTGAAGGAAGCTGGAG
>JAEYNZ010000046.1 GCA_023412195.1 Bacteroidota bacterium | reverse complement strand
CACATATTTGAATAACTGATTGTCATCCCGAGTTTTAACCCCAAATAAAAATGGGTCACAATGCTGATATGACAGGGAATGAAGTTTATATTTATAAATGTCTCTTCCTGGTTATTTCTTGTGCCTTTGAGCCTTGGTGGCAAAAGTAATATAAGCCACACAGCCACCAGGCCCATGAAGTTTCACAAAGTTCCCGATGCAGCTTTTTGCTTCTGTCTTAATGGTCAGACTTTGTGCATATCAGGTAAATCTGTCATTTGTAACGAAGCGAGAGATCTCAAAATTTATTGTTTCAACAGTGGTACCGAACAACATTAATTTATTATCTAAAACAGAATTTTTGTCAGTCGCAGTTTCTTTCTCCAGGTTATTCATTTTGAAGTTCGGTTAATTTCCGGGAAGTATTTTTAAATAATAATAAAACCAGATAAGATTTTTTTATTTGTTTATATTTTTTATTTTTAAGTTTAAACAATAATATTGTTTTCAATGTTTTAAGGGAAATTAATTTTTTAAATGGTTCATTAAATGAAAAGCGCAGGTTATTCCATTAAAGACCTTGAGGTTTTATCGGGTATAAAGGCACATACCATCAGGATTTGGGAAAAAAGATACAATCTCCTGGTCCCGAACCGTACTGATACCAATATAAGATATTACAGTGACGATGATTTAAGAAGGATGCTGAATGTTTCACTACTTGTGCGAAATGGCTTTAAAATTTCAAAGGTTGCCAAATGGAATGACGAAGCTATAAACAGCACAATACTTGATATTTCTGAAAGAAAGACATCTGAATCAGATTATATTGACCGGCTGATTCTATACATGATTCATTTTGACAACAAGAAGTTTTACAACCTTACAACTGAAATAATTCAGGAAAAAGGGCTTGAAGAAGCTATGTCCAAAGTATTTTTCGAGTTTTTTATAAAGGTTGGAACCTATTGGCAGGTGGGCTCCATTTTTCCGGCTCAGGAACATTATGTCACAAATATCCTGCGGCAGAAACTTATAGCGGAAATAGAAAGGCTGGGTATGCCTCAGACGAAGAACCAAAGCATATTGTTTTTCCTTCCTGATAATGAACTTCACGAACTTAGCCTGCTTTTTTACAGCTATATTTCCCTGACACTGGGTTATCATGTGGTTTACCTGGGCCAGTTTGTGCCTTGGAATGATCTGCAAAAAGTGCAGAAGCAACTCAAAGTCGATTTTGTTTTTACTGCATTTGTCAATTCAATTCCGGAAGATCAGCTGGCTGCTTATTTACAGTCGCTGAGAGATTTATTCAGCTCCCAGAAAATATTCATTACTGGTTGGCAACTTCAGATCCATCAGCCTGTAATCCCACGGAATGTTAAGGTAATTAAGGATTACCGAGAATTTAAGAAGTACCTGAAATAGCATTTAGAAACATAAATTTGTTTTGCAGTGCCATCTGTCTTTACTTTTGAATAAAGAAAAATGGTTAATCATGGATGAAGCCTTTACCCTGACTACTCCCGCCCTTCTTTTTTCTGCCATTTCCCTTATTTTGCTGGCTTATACTAACCGCTTTGTAGCTTATACAGCTGTTATACGGAACCTCTACAAACAATACAAGGAAAATCCAACATCTGTGCTGAAAGGTCAGATCGTAAATCTCCGCCGGCGTTTATATCTTATACGTACAATGCAGATTTATGGTGTTGTAAGTTTGTTTTTGTGTGTGGTAACGATGTTTCTGATTTTTGTGGGATTTAAACTGGTGGCAGCTTATATGTTTGCTGTAGCCCTTGTCCTGCTTTGTATATCACTGGCTTATTCCATCAAGGAAATACATATTTCAGTCAGGTCAATGGAACTTCATCTGAGCAGTATGGAGGAGGAATAACCGAATGCAATTTGCTGCAGTCAATAAGCTTAATTATTAATTCGTTTTTCTATATCGCCAGATGGCAAGACTCAGAAATGTAATACCAAGTAATGCAAGTCCTGTAAGTTCATATATCATATCCGGAAAGCCTGATCCTTTCAGGATTACGTGCCTCATTACGCGCATAAAATAATACACCGGATTGATGTGGTTGATGGTTTGTGCCCATTCGGGCATGCTTTCCACAGGGGTAAAAATTCCACCCATCAGGATAAAAATGAGCATAAAAAAGAAATTCATGAACATAACCTGCTGCTGGGTATGGGTAATGGTTGAAATGAAAAGGCCCAACCCAAGCACACTGACAAGGTAGATACCTGTAAATCCAAAGAGGACCAGGAGGCTGCCAGTAACAGACAGATTGAATACAATCCATGCAATGATTAATCCTATTGCAAGTTCAAGCAGGGCTATGATCCAGAAAGGTACCAGTTTGCCGATAATGAACTGGTATTTTTTAATGGGTGTTACATTCAGCTGTTCAATTGTTCCGAGTTCCTTTTCCCGGACCAGGTTTAGTCCCGACATAAACATCCCTATGATGGTTACCAGAACCGATAAAATGCCGGGTGCCATATACCATTTATAATCAAGGTTTTCATTATACCAGAACCTTTCTGATATTTTAACCTGTAGCGGAGCTTTCAATTCAGGAATTCCCATTTGTGTTGCTATCAGGTCACGGTTAAAATCACTTATGATCTGTGAGGAATAAGAATAAATGAGTTGAGCAGAATTACCTTCCATGGCATCAACCAGAAGCTGAATCTGTGCAGAATTTTCCCTGATCAGTTTTTTTTCTGTTTCCGGCGGAATTACAATAACAATATCTGTAGTTCCATTGAGCAGCAATTCCTCGGCTTCTTGTGTATTTGCTGCATTATGTATGAGGTTATAAAAAGGGATTGCATTAAACTTTGCCACCAATTGCCGGGAAGTTTCAGAATGGTTGTGGTCAACTACCGTCATGTCAATTTTTTTCATGTCGAAAGTAGCCGCAAATACCAGGATAAGCATCTGCATAAGCGGCACCCAGAAAATCATGGGCAGCAATACCTTGTTCCGCAATATCTGCCGGAATTCTTTTTTTAGGATATGTAGGATTGTCTTCATATGCTAGTTATGAGTTACGAGTTACGAGTTTCAAGTATCGGGTTTCATGGTGCAATATTGATAGTTCTGCAACTTTTAGGATTGACGAGAAGATTTAGACTGTAAATCCGGAGTTTAAGGTTACGAGTCGCATGACATGGAATGCAGGTGAGAAGTTGTGCTGTTTCGCAGCTTATTTCTCTACCAGAAAAATTTATTTTATTTTTCATTTTCGTAATTTTTTTAGTTGTTGGAAGAAATTAAACTATAATGAAGTCTACTTTTAATTTTCAACTTCTTTCATTTCTTGTTCTCACAACTCGTAACTCGCAACTCATAACTAACTAATAACTTTTTTCTGCAGTCCAAAAATCATTTTCTGAATTTCTGACAACAATTCATTTAATTCGGTGAAGTTTTTTTCGCTGATGAATTGTAATTCCATAGCTATGATCAATTGTGTTTCCAGTTCAAAGCATGAGCCAATGGCGATATTCAGGAAATGATGAAATTCCTTACTTCCTCTTCCTGCACCTTCGGCAACATTTGATGGAATTGAAACCGCCGAACGTCTGATCTGACTCGTAAGACCATACATTTCGGAAAGTGGAAATTCAGCTGTATTTTCATATACTTTTTTTACAAGTTCAATACTTTTTTGCCAAACATGCAGATTTTTAAAATTTTTCATTTTTTTGATTTTTTTAAGTTGTTAAACAAAAAATAAAATTCATTATCTAGTTCTTCTAATTCTTTAATCTTACACTCAGCAGCTTTTAACCGCATTTTCCTCTTTCTTATTAATTCCCTTCCTTGCAACTCGTAACTTCTTTTTTTCCCTCTCGCAACACGCAACTCGCAACTCGCAGCTTTTCTTTTCTCCACTCGCAACTCGCAACCCGCAACTCGTGACCCGCAACTCGTAACTTGCAACTATTCCAGTCTCACCTTAAACTTCTTCACGCTTACTGCTACGAAAAATAAAGTCATGCCTGCAAGAATCAGTGTTTCTTTCCAGATATACAAAATGCCCATACCTTTGAGCATGATGGTGCGGATGA
>JAEYNZ010000001.1 GCA_023412195.1 Bacteroidota bacterium | reverse complement strand
AACCTACCCCTCCCAAAACAAAAGAACTGAAAACACCGTCATTACGACCATAGGGAAGAATCTCAAATATTTAGCCAGACACTAATGTAAAATAAAATTAACCGGTTGAATCATTCACCGCTATAATCAAACGAAAAGCAAAACCTGTATAATGAAAAAAATGATTGTAATGACAATAGCAGCATCAATGGTTTCGTGGGCAGCCATATCGCAAAATTTCCCAAAGCTTGATGAAACATTCAGGCTGAAACAACTTCAGCCACCGTCAGGCAAGGTGCGGATGGTGCTCGACACTGATACGTATAATGAAGTGGATGATCAGTTTGCCCTGGCATATGCCTACCTTTCGAAGGAAAAAATAGAACTGGAGGCTGTTTATGCAGCGCCATTCCACAACAACCGTTCAAGCGGTCCAGCCGATGGAATGGAAAAAAGCTACCAGGAAATACTCCGGTTGCTTGAGATGCTGGGGAAATCTCCCGAAGGTTTTGCTTACCTTGGATCAGACCGCTATCTTTCAGATGTAAGTCAGCCCATACGCAGTGAGGCAGCGCTTGACCTTATTAAACGGGCCATGAGCGCCAGCCCTGAGAACCCTTTATATGTTGTGCCAGTTGGCTGTATCACAAACATTGCATCAGCTATCCTGATTGAGCCCAGGATCATAGAAAATATTGTAGTTGTATGGCTGGGAGGTAACGGATTAGAGTGGCCCCACCAAAAGGAATTCAACCTGATGCAGGATGTTCTGGCTGCACGTGTTGTCTTCGATTCAGGCGTACCATTTGTTGTTATGCCTTGCCGCCCGGTAGTATCTCATTTCCATACAACTTTACCTGAACTGGAGCACTACCTGAAGGGAAAGAACAGGCTTTCGGATTACCTTTACAACATTGTTGTGGAATACAGCGGAGGCCAGGAGGCTTACTCCAAGGTTATCTGGGATGTAATTGCTGTTGCATGGGTTGTAAATCCGGGATGGATTAAAACAAATTTAGTGCACAGTCCGGTGATGACAGACCAGGTAACATTCAGCACCGACCGTTCGCGACACTTTATGCGTATGGCTGAGGACCTCAACCGTGATGCCATCTTCAGGGATTTATTTAAAAAACTTACCGATCAATCAATTGCGAAATAATACATTTCCTTTTGAAGAAACAGCCTTATAAATAGCTTTCGCATCTCTGTCGTCGAGCCACAGGTATAATGTTGGCGTGTAACTGTCAGGGAACGGATCCTTCAGAAATTCATTCATACGGTATTTTATAAGGTCTTTCTTAGAATGCACGACATAGGATGAATCGGATGAAATCTGCACCCCGGTAATGACCACCCCCATGTTTCCGGCCGTGATGAATTTCCAGTGCAAAGGTTTTTCGTCAGGCTGATCACCGGAGGGTACGGAAGTATCGCCTGCTGAAGTAAAGGCAACTACTTTTTTCACCTGCCTTTTGGGAATTCCTGCCGTTTCAGCATTGATTGGGCTGATCTTTCCGTAATGCATCCAGGTTGCTTCAGCGGCAGTGCCCAGGAAGTTGGCGGGGTGCTGCATGAGTATTTTTGTATGCAGCAAATCAAGTCCTTTCAGACTGATCTGCACCACACCGTCATTCAGATTAATCATCAGGCTGATGGAATCGTGCTGAGCCAATGCAAGAAGCTGTTCAAACCAAAGTATGTCTTTTTTCAACTTCCGGATCTGATCGTCATCCCACCCTCCGGCACCGGGAATATCATTTTCGTTACCCATTTCCCTGAGGGAAGCATTTACTGCACGCGATGATGCAACCAACTGAACCATCAGGAATACCAGCATCAGAAAAGCCAGTGAAACTGCAGCTAAGATGAACTTCCTGCCGTATATGATCTTTTTCATCATCAGTAGATATAAACTTTAGATCCGATATTCAAAGTCTGGTATACAAGCTCCAGATCGCTGTCATTCAGCCTCACACATCCGTGCGTGACAGGCCTTCCAAGTAAACGCTGGTAAAGAGTGCCATGAATGAGGTAACCATTCCCCAAATCGAGTGCATAATCACCGAGAACCCCTCTTTCAAACCGGGAAGGATGACCAGGAGGGGGAGGCTGCAGGCCCTCTTCAATAAAAGCCCAATCGGGTTTACGCCATACCGGGTTTACAATCTTGTTTCTTACCTGCAATACACCACGGGGAGTTTCAAAAACCCAACTCCGTGTACTGTCTAACTCCAGATGAATAAGGCTTCCGGTTGAACAAAGGCCGCTCCCGATCATCCGTCGGTTTTTGTAAAGCCGGAATGTATTGTTGGTGGTGTTGATAGTGAGAAATGAACTGGCCGATGATGTCAGCCTGTCAGCATTTATGCGAAGTGTTTCTGCCTTCTTCTTCAGAGCTGCAGTTTCAGATTCAGAAATTGATTCTGCACCGTAGGATATTTTTTCACTCCTGATAAAAAGACTGTACTGAAATATTGGTTTCAGGAAAAGACTCGTAGTGATACAGAGAACAAAAAGCAAAACCAGAAAGATGATCAGGGATGTAATGCGGATAGATCCTTCTGTTATTTTCATCTTTTAATTCAGGTATTCCTCAAGTGTCTGACGTGCACCTACAATAATTACCGGAGTATTGACACTGCTTTGGCTGAAAACAATATCCATATCCTTGTTATCCATGGCAATGCACCCGTCAGTCCAGTGAATGCCTTTTCCTCCTTCTCCATGGATTTCAATCAGATTGCCGATACCGGTGCTTGTAGATATTTTACCCGCCTGAACCAGGTTATTGTATCTTTTCTTGTCTTCCCTGTTTGGGTAATCAATCAGCAAAGCCTTGTAATACCTGGTCCGGGCACGATCTTTCTTTGCCTGCACCTTATAAATTCCTTCAGGGGTGGCTTTATCGCCGGCCATCATTTTGTCGCCCATCCAGTTCTCACCAAATTCTACCGGTATGGTTTTATATTCCTTTCCTGATTTAAGAATAGTAAGGGAAGCCTTAAGTTTATCGATCAGGAAAACAGTCTGCCCTTTTTTTGAAAGCTGATAAGCTGCTTTTACATTATTTTCCCATACAGGGAAATCGCGATAAAATTCAGCCAGCCGGAGATGAGCCTGTTTTACAGCCTGGGATATATTTTCTTCGGCTTTAAGTATCAATTTTAACGCATTGATATATTCATCCGATTTAAACTCAATTCTGGCTTCAAGGTATTTTGTTTTTCCTGTATTAAAAAGCATTAATGTAGCAGGTTTAAGTGGCAGGTTCTTATAATATTTTTCGAAATGGCTGATTCTCTGCCCCAGGCTGATCAACCTGTCTTCTGCATTGTACCTTAGCTTGTTTTTCGACTTACCGGCTTCTTCGATTGCTGTTACTGCCCGGTTATATGACTTTAAAGCCAGATCGGACGTGAGGGAATAATTTCTGAAAACAAAGAAAATGCTGTTCTGCTTTTGCCATTCTTCCAGCGATTGATTGAAATATTTTTCTGCATCCTTCAATGATTCGCCTGCATATTTACCTGCAAGTTGGGCTTTGGCCTCAGCAAGCGCAATACGGGCTCTCTCAATTTCATCGAGGGGTGGCTTTTCTGAAGCATAAACAAACACAGAATAGCCTGACGCAACCACTATGATTGCCAGAATAAAATAAAGCAACGGTTTTAAAAGTCTTCCTGTTCTCATCATCTACGTAAAAAGCCGGAGTATAAATACCCCGGCATTTTAAATATCCTTAAAATCGTTCTCCCTTAGCTTTTCTTCATGTATTTTTCAAGCACGGTTTTAAGTTCGGTATTGATAGCAGCAGCTTTTTCCTGTGCAGCCTTTACCTTTGTCTGTGCATTTAACAAATCACCGCTTTCGATCATTACCGGAACATCGGAAACAGATGTGTTAATGCCTTCGATGTCAGCCCTGATGGCATCAAGTGCTTCTTTACCTTCTTTTCCTGTAGGAGCAAGTTCCAGAAGTTGGTTATTTTCCTGCTGTAAGGAAGAAATTTCGAGTTGAGCTGTAGCCAGATCGTTCTTAATCTCTTCTTTGCGGGACTCAGTTTTGGCAACCAGTTCTGTGCTTTGAGCTGTAACTGCTTCCAGTTTTGTCTTTACTTCCTTGTAATTTCCAAACATTTTTGAACTCTGGGCTTCTGCTGCAACAATAATTGCATTAAGTGAATCCTGGATTCCAAAAAATTCATCGACAAGGTAAATATCAGCCTGGGCTGTTTTAGCCTGTTCAAGGGAAGCTTTGGCTGCATCAATTTCAGCCTGGGGAAGTTTACTGCAACCGGCAAATAAAACAGCAACAGCCAACACAATCAACGCAAAAAATTTACTTTTCATAATTCATCATTTTTTAGTTATCATTTTTAGAATGTTCTATCGCATTCAAATCACTATTTTGACGGCTGCTTCAACTGAAGTAACAGGAGGAATCAAAAAAAAAGTAACTTTCGCAAAAATTTAGAGCATCAATTTTTCAGTTCGGTTATGAATGATCTGAAATTAAGTAATTTACCGGATGAAGACCTGGTTGAAAAAATCAGAACAGAAGGAAAAAAGGAACTTTACACCATTCTGTATAACCGATATTTCCCAAAGGTAAAAGACAAATGTTACAGTTTTTTGAAGAACAATGCGCGTGCAGATGAATTTGCCAATGATATCCTGAGCAAGGTATTTGAAAAGCTCGACAGTTACCAGGGAAAGTCGATGTTTTCATCATGGCTTTATTCCATATCTTATAATATGATAATTGATTACCTGCGCAAAAAAAAGCAGCTTCACTATCCCAACTGGAACCAGAGCAATGAATTGCCGGAAATCATCGATGAATCACTGGCGGAAATCAATGAACTGAGTTACGATAAACTGATGGAAGTTTTTGAGAAGATACACCCGGAAGAAAAAGCCCTCCTGCTTATGAAATACCAGGATTCACTTTCATTGAAGCAGATCGCACAGAGCCTTGTCATCAGTGAAGATGCGGTGAAGATGCGGCTCAAGAGAGCCCGCTCAAGGGTGGTTTATATGTATTTTCAACTGTATGGAAATGACTGATTCTGTTACAGTCTAAATAAAATGCGTCTAATGAATTAAGATTCAAAACCTGATAATGAATGAAAAATCCTTTTTCAAAAATATTCGGAAACTATCCCAAACCTGTTCCTGAACCGGTAAAAAATGAACTTGTAAAACACTTTCCCTCTGCCATTAATGTTGAATGGGAACATAAAAAAAATGATTATGAAGCCATTTTTTATCTGAACGACATTGAGCATATCGCCAGAATATCTGAGGCAGGAGAACTCACCGAATATAAGAAAAATCTGTGGCCAGATGAACTGCCTGAAAACATTGCAGCCAAAAGCCGGGAATGGGGGGAGGTTATGAATTCCATCGCAATTTTTAAACCTGATGCAAGCCTGTATGAGGTCATTATCCGGGATAACCTATTTAAGAGAAAGCTTTTGCTGTTTGATGAAGCAGGAAATTTGCTGAATGAAGGAAAATTATAATAATCTTAGTTACCCGGGTGCCTTGTCTTCGTCTAAATATAAAAAAAAGTATGGGACAGGAAAGAAATGAATTAAACAAGGGTAACAGTATTGCATTTCTAGTCGGTTTTGCTTTACTGGCACTTCTTGTTATCCTGTGGTTGCTGATGTAAGATTTAACCATAAGGAAAATTAAAAGGCAGAAATGCCTTTTTTTGTTAAATTTGTTAAAATTAATAAAGGTACTATAGCCCTTCCAAACCTTATTTTACCCTTTTTGTTAAGTGAAAAAATGATGTGTGGTGCGTTTACGAAGTCAACCAGGATTTCGTAAGCTTATGAATTTTACCCTAAATACATTTAAATGAAAAAAATTATTGGATTATTTTCTATTGCTGTTGCTATTATGTTTTATGGATGCGAAAGCTTACCTGTTACAACAGCCCAGATACCCCAGGCCGAGCAGTGGGGAGTATTTGAAGTTACTTTAAAAGGCCCTTCAACGGGAAATCCATACATGGATGTTGAATTGTCAGCAGTATTTTCCAACAATGAAAAACAAATAACAGTTCCCGGTTTTTATGACGGCGACAGTACCTACCGCATCAGGTTTTCACCACCTGAAACAGGTCCGTGGAATTATGTAACTGAAAGCAATGTAGATGAACTTTCAGGTCATGAAGGGGGCTTCCTCAGTACTTCACCATCCGACAACAACCATGGCCCTCTGCGCATCGTTAATCAGTTTTATTTTGAATACGCCGATGGAACACCTTTCTATGTCGTCGGAACTACAGCCTATCAATGGGCAAGTGTTGATCAGCACATCCAGGAAAGAACACTTCAGACACTGGAAAGCAGCCCTTTTAATAAGGTCAGAATGACTGTTTTTCCCAAATATTATCAATACGGGAATGAAACGGAGCCCTGGATTCATCCATTCAATAGGGAAAGCGGAAGTTCTGATTTTACCCAGCCAGAGTACGAATATTTCCAAAACCTTGACAAAAGAATTCGTCAGCTAAGAAACATGGGCATACAGGCAGATGTCATCCTTTTTCACCCATACGACGCTTGGGGGTACAGCAGAATGGGAAAAGAAATGAATGAAAAGTATGTAAGATATCTGATAGCCCGGTTGTCGGCTTACCGGAATGTTTGGTGGTCACTTGCAAATGAATGGGATGTTCCTTCGATAAAAGATGAAATTGACTGGGAAGGAATCGGCACCATCCTGCAGGAAGAAGACCCGCACCAGCGGTTCAGGGGAATACACAACTGGGAAAATGCGGAGGATAATTTTTATGACCATACCAGGCCATGGATTACACATGTAAGTGCACAAACCACCGATTTCTTTAATGCCATCGATTGGAGGGAACAATATCAAAAGCCGCTTCTTTTTGATGAGATGCGTTATGAAGGAGATGTTGAAAGAGGTTGGGGCAACCTGACTCCCGAACAGATGACAACTTTTTTCTGGATGGCAGGTCTTAGTGGTGGTTACCCAACCCACGGCGATACTTATGAGAACGATGCAGACACTGACACTGAAGTGAGGTGGTGGGCTAAAGGAGGAACTTTGCCCGGAGAAAGCCCTGAAAGGATTGCTTTCTTTAAATCGATTATGGAACATGCGCCAGTGAAGGATATGCAACCCGAACTGGTAGGAGATAATCCAAAGGGGCTGAATTCAAATGTTTACATCTTTTCCAAACCGGGTACCTATTACATGGCATATACTTCCACAGAACACAGAATATTTGAACTGGAACTGGAAGGAGATGCACCCTATAAACTTGAAGTAATAGATACATGGAATATGAAGATCATTGAAGAAAGGGAGGTGCAGCCGGGGCCATTTAGCTATGATCCTGAGAATCCTTATACGGCAATCAGGTTATATCATGATTAATCATCAGTCGAAGCAAAATATCACGCAGGGTTCCGGCTAATCATATGCTCACTGAAGGTCGTTATCAAATTGAATAATAACCACCTCCCCGGCTGGAATCATTACGTGGTTTTCTATGGTATCACTTGGTGACTTCCCGAACATTGCTGAACATTTACCCTGATAGAGTGTACCGGATAAAGTAGTTTTTTGAACTTCAGGGCTATAATTCGCCAGCAGGATTTTCATTTCACCTGTAAGGGAATTTCTTAATGCAATACCATCCACTGTAAATGGTGAATTGCTCTGGGAATAAAGCACCTCATCGAAATTTTTTAGCTCCTGTATGAGCCTGAATGCGGGGAATATATCCCCTTTTTTTGCCGGAAATATTCCTGTTACGGGCGGATTATAATCACCCTGAATGAAACCTTTCCATCCTGCAGTTTCAAAATAAGTTGCAAGTGATGATCCTGCCTGTGCCAGATATTTCAGGCTTCCCAGAAGCCATTGTGCCGTAATAGAAAGAGGTTGGCGTACATCTACCTGTGGAGGTATAACATCCTGTCTTTTATCTGCCTCCTCAGAGGTAGCCACCAGATTGAACCGCTGTTTCAGGGTAACAGGCGAAACGAACACAGCTGTGGCAGGAAACAATTCCCGGGCTGTTTCAACAGCATAACGCTGGGCCTCAAGGTTTTCAATGAGGGTAGTATTGTCAGTGGCATGCACCTGAGGGCAGATCCCAAAGCTTATGAATTCAGATTTTCGGGAATGGGGTCGGTTTCTGTTCAGTTCTGCAAACCATGCATTTACCCCCTGCCCTATTTTCGCCTGCGGGAATAAAGACTTCAATTCGTCAAAATACATTTCGAAAACTGCATTATCAGGTAAATGATTTTTACCCACCACAAGGATATATTTTACATGAACCTGCCTCTTAGAAAGAGTAAATTTTAGGCCGGCCATTTCTGGTACTACATTTTCAGAAAAATAGAAAACAGCAAACAGCGGAACCTGCAGCAGGCTTGATTCATCAGCAGCACGCTCCCATTGGGCCTGCCAACCTGGCTGAAACAACTTAATCTCAGCCCGCAAATGCCCAAAGTAAAACTGCCTGAGCACCTGTGCCTCACCAGGAGTTAATGGTTGCTCACGGCTTGTGCAGGACAACCCGATCTCAGGCAGCCTGAATTTTTTGTTTGCATTGATGTGAAAGATGATTTCATTGCTCTCCTGTCGATCATTAATCTGGCCGGCTTTAATTTCAAGCTCCACCTTCTGATTGATTTTTTCTCCGGCTTTTATTTCATATGGAAACGGCAACTCCAGGGGGCGGCAATAGGTTTTATAGGATGCATCCGTCCAGTTGCGCTGGTCTTCCATTTCAAAGATGTCGCCAGAAAACCTCAGTTTTGCCTTCACGTCACTTGCTGGCTGCCATTCCATTTCTGCAATGTCTTTTATGGGCTGAACAGGAGATACGGCAACGGGAAAGACAGCTGTTTCGGTAGTGCCCCCGGGGTGAATCACCAGGCAATCCTTACCTGCACATTCCTCAATAGGGTGCAGCACACAAAATCCAGTGCGGTTGCCAAGGAAATTTGATTTTGATTCTCCCTTCATTTCAAACTGTAGCCGGTTATCCAGTCCTGTTATGATATATGCCGCTTCAAAATGTATAGGTTCCTGCCTGTAAATAGCTTTTACTTCTATAAAAAATCCATCCTCATCTTCCGAAATCTTTTCATGTATAATTTCAGGTTCAACTGTCCCCCAGTTCCTGTCGCGGCCAGCAGAATAAATCATACGGATCACTTCGGTCTCCCGGTTCATAATCCTTCGCACGGCACCATTTTCATAAGTTGCTGTAAAGAAACGTGTTTTTACCTCTGTCATGATTTTAAAGCTTCAGACAGAATAAAAGTACAAAAGCTACTTCGTCTTTGATATAATCCTTACAGAAAATTCCTGGGTCAATCCTTCTCATCTCACACTCTCCTGCATTTTTTGCATCTTTGGATTGAAAATGAATATAAGTTATGAGAAACCTGCACCTGCTGTTAATCCTGACCTTCCTTGTTTCAACTACCCTACGGTTAAAGAGTGAAAACCGCCCCGCGTGTTTGTGTTTACAGATATCAACATTGATTCAGGTGACCCAGACGACAGGCAGTCGCTGATCCACTTGCTATGGTATGCCGATGAACTGCGCATTGAGGGTGTTGTTCCCGACAGATGGGATGCCAGAGGTCTGGAAGCCTGCCGGTTGGCAGCTCAGGCCTATGCAAAGGATTATCAGCAGTATAACTTTCGCAGGAAAAGATATCTACTTGTGTCTTGTGTCTCTGATACCTGTATCTCTTAAGTAATAGTCATTCTTATGACCCCTCCCATCCTCCCCCAGGGGAAGGGGAAAGACGCTCTGTAGCAGCATCCTGCCTAATTTGCACTGTCCTAAAGTCTCCCTTAGGGGGATTTAGGGGGTCGTATTGTAGAATCTGGCATTTCATTTCCAAAATTATTTTTATCCGGGCTGTATATATATTTACTGAGGGGCTTGTGTCTCCTGATTAAACAGTATTGAACAAAAACATACAGATCTTTTTTATTTTAAGTATCTTGCAGTATTATATTCCATTTAAATGGCAGCATCATGAAAAACGGATTTTCAAGAAGGGATTTCATCCAGACACTGATGACCGGAGTTTTAATGGGCCCGGTGGTATTGAAAACACAGGCCTTCACATCTGCAGGTATCCCTACACGCGCATTGGGCAAGACCGGTGAGCAGGTTTCCATTGTCGGTTTCGGAGGCTGGGACCTGGGTTACATAGATGAAAAACTTGCCATACGTATGATGCATGAAGGCATTGCTGAGGGCATAACATTTATCGACAATGCGTGGGAATATAACCAGGGCCGTTCCGAGGAAGTGGTAGGTAAAGGGCTGAAACAGGGCAACCTGCGCGACAAGGTATTCCTGATGACAAAGGTATGCGCACGCGATTATGAAGGGGCTAAACGGCACCTGGAGGATGGATTGCGGCGGCTGAATACCGATATGATCGATATGGTGCAGTTGCATTCCATCCAGTACGACGGCGACCGTCAGCGCATTGCCGATCCCGACAAGGGCGCACTCAAGGCACTGATTGAAGGTAAAAAGGAAGGAAAGCTTCGTTACATAGGCTTTACAGGCCACCGCGATCCGCAGATCCACCTCGACATGTTAAACGTACCATTTGAATGGGATGCCGTCCAGCTGCCCCTGAACATCATGGATGCCCATTACAACAGCTTCCAGAAAAGGGTTTTGCCAGTGCTGAATGCCAGGAACATTGCAGCCCTGGGAATGAAATCACTTGCAGGAGGTTTCTCCCGCATTTCCAATAAGGTGAATGTAAGCGCAGAACTTTGCCGGCACTATGCACTTTCTCTTCCGGTTAGCACAGTGATCTGCGGAATGCAGAACCAGGAAGAGATGCAGCTGATGATAAATATAGCCCGCAACTTCAAGCCTCTGACAGAAGATAAGATCAATGAATTGCTCGACATGTCTCTGGCAGCAGCTCAAAACGGGGAGCCGGAAGCCTATAAGGATTCTTCAAGCGGTTATGGATGCTCCTACCACTCAAGAGTTTTAAGGGAAGGATAGTACAGGCTGAATTTGCCAGGTACAGAAAGTCCTGTCCCTGCAGCTGAAATCGATAATTTAAATCCTTTTCATTCAATTGATCGGACATTTAATGGCCGGATATATCTTTCCTTATCCTTAAGGAAATCAAACACCCTGTCGTGATAGGTACTGAATCCGGGCACAGGGATTCCATGGGGTGGAATGGCATCTGACCCATACCCGGTTTGAAACATGTCGTGGTGATAGATGGCATAGCCACCTGCTTTCCATACGTTATAAATATGCAGAATATGATCTTCAGGCTGCGTTGGAGTTCCTGGACCTCCAAACTGAGGAGTACCTTTTCGGGCAGGTTCATCATCAACAACCGGTTTACGGTATTTCTTCACCAGGTATTCAATTTCACTGGCAGCAACTTCCCAGTGACGGTTATCATCACGTGTGGTATGCGGTGACAGGAAGTCAAGGGCAAGGTTTTCATCACTGCTGCCCATTACACCTCCATAACCCGGCGAATTGGTAACCAGCCTTGCCGGATCTGCTTTCTTTACTACTTTTAAATAATCAACAGTCCGGTAATCAAATTCATTCCATATCTGCAAAACTACATTCCTGTAAGGCAGAAGTTCAAGGGCCACTGCTTCCGCTGCCTTTTCAGAAGCCGCATCACTGAGACGCAGGTTTTCATTCCAACTTTCCCTCGAGAACAATACCAACAAAAGAACCATCCCTTCCCTGTCAGTATCACTGGCAATGTCATTAAGCTGCAAAGCCAGATTCTCTTTGAGGGAACCATCTTCATTATATAATGTTTTCCCTTCGCCTCCGTCAATGAATCCACGGGCGTTATCCCACTGGCACCAAACACGTAAAACATTGATCCCTGTTTCCTTAAACTGGCGGATATAATTTCTCCTGACTTCACTGCTCTGATTGAATTCAACATTATAAATAGCATTGAAAAAACTTACACCTGTATATTCAAATGGCTGGCTGTCCCTGCGGTCGCTCATGGTATTGCGGACATAATTGGCACCTGCATCCCTCATGCTGTCGAGATGCGGAACCAGCATATCGGAGCATCAGGTACAGGGAGGAAGTGTTGAACTAAATCCCGCATTCGCGGGATAGCCTTCGTTTTTCTGCTAAAATAATCATATTCGGGATTCTATGACCTTTGCGGCATCTATAATTTTAAAACATATGCCGTATGAAAGAAGTAAAAGA
>JAEYNZ010000140.1 GCA_023412195.1 Bacteroidota bacterium | reverse complement strand
GAGGGAGATTGAATCAAGAAATATAGTTCAGAATATATTTGAAGTTGATGAACAGGTTGTGGAAGCAAAAACAGAGAAAAGTCTCTGATACAAATACTGCCCAAAATCCTTTTTAATCCCCCTTTTGAAGGAAGTCCATCACGTTTACCGTGTTCAGTATCCCAAAGGGGGACGAATCCGGAAGTTGCAATTTTGCCATTTATCTCCTAAATCCCTTTAGCCGGTCAGAATCAATAGCCTGTTCCGATACCTGCTTCTCCATACATGGTCCAGATTAAATTCAATTTAAATTCAATATAAACTCAATACAAATTCAATGAAAAGTTGATAATTTTCGAATTTACATTGAATTTAAACTGAATTTATATAGAGTTTAATATGTATTATGGCTGTTGTAACCTGGGATCATCAAATTTTTGCTTAACGTGAAAAGCTGTATTACATGCAGATGTTTCCCGATACAAAACTGGAAAAAACAATTGATTCGCTGATTTACCTTATAAAAGAAGCACAGGAGGAAGATGGGTACCTTTTTACAAACCGGACTATTATGGGTGAAAACGGCCATCCATGGATTGGAAAGCAGCGGTGGGAAAAGGTAGATGATCTGAGTCATGAACTCTATAACCTTGGGCATTTTTATGAGGCTGCCACAGCATATTACCTGGCAACAGGTAAACGTGATATACTCGATATAGCCATTAAAAGTGCTGACCTGGTCGATCGTGAGTTTGGATATGGTAAAATTGAGAATTGGCCTGGTCATCAGGAGATAGAAATTGGCCTGGTAAAACTTTACAGGATTACCGGTGAAAAAAGATATCTCGATCTTGCGAAGTTTTTTCTTGATGTAAGGGGGAACGGCATAGGTGAGAAGAAAACTTACAACCAGTCGCACCTGCCTGTGATTGAACAGTCTGAAGCGGTTGGCCATTCGGTTCGTGCCGCCTATATGTGGACAGGCATGGCCGATGTGGCAGCCCTTACAGGTGACCGCTCTTATATCGATGCCATTACAAAAATTTGGGAAGATGTAGTTTATAAAAAACTTTACATTACCGGCGGAATTGGTGCCGAAGGGGGCCATGAGGGGTTTGGAGGAGCCTATGAACTGCCTAATGCCAGGGCTTATTGCGAGACTTGTGCAGCTATTGCCAATGTTTTCTGGAACCACCGCATGTTCTTAATGACAGGTGAGGCCCGGTTTATGGATGTACTTGAACGTTCACTTTATAACAATGTTCTTTCAGGTGTTTCTCTTGATGGCGACAGTTTTTTCTATCCGAATCCGCTTGAGTCGGATGGCCGGCACAAGCGAAGCGAATGGTTTGGATGCGCCTGTTGCCCGTCGAACATTTCAAGATTTATTCCTTCCATGCCCAATTATATCTATGCCCAAAAGGGCGAAAATCTTTATGTGAACCTGTTTGTGCAGAGTTCAACCATATTTACAACTCCAAAAGGCCAAATAAAAATTTCACAGCAGGGGGAAATGCCATGGAATGGACAGGTGAAAATCCTGGTTGAGCCGGAAAAAAGCATCCGGGCAAATCTTGTCATCCGCATTCCAGGCTGGGCAGGAGAACATCCGGTACCGGGCGATTTATATAAATTTTCAGAAAAGCCTTTATCTGTCCCTGTATTCCGGATTAATGGCGAAGAAGTTAACCCGTTCATGGAAAATGGATATGCTGTGCTTTCCGGGAAATGGAAAAAAAATGATGTTGTAGAAGTAGACTTTCCATATGAAGTTAGAAGAATAAAGGCACATACCAGTATTGAGGACAACCTGGACAGAATGGCACTTCAACTGGGTCCGCTTGTTTATTGTGCTGAATGGGCCGATTATGATGGAGCAGACGTCGGTCAGCTTATTTTGAATGAACATGTTCAACTGTCGTTCGCTCATCAGCCGGAGTTATTGGGAGGCGTGAACCTGGTTTCGGGCGATGCATCTATTCTCAGGCAGGGCGAGGGCCCCGACCGGGGTGAATTGTACCCGCAGCATTTTACTGCAATTCCATACTATGCATGGGCTCACAGAGGGCAGGGGAAGATGGAAGTATGGGTACGTAGCAGGTAAAACGGATTATGGTAGCCTATGAACCTTTAGCCTGCAGGTATAAAAAAAATCCCTGCCATTTCATATCTTTGGCTTTTTAACTGAAGGCATAT
Source organism: Bacteroidota bacterium (assembly GCA_023412195.1). Lineage (GTDB taxonomy): Bacteria > Bacteroidota > Bacteroidia > Bacteroidales > Prolixibacteraceae > Mariniphaga. The sequence goes on along the minus strand of JAEYNZ010000140.1, from coordinate 102,607 downwards.
GCTAATTATTAATACAATAGATACTACATTACCGTTGGTCAATCCGGTATTAAAATTTCTTCTCATTCTCCTTGTCATACTTTTTGCTCCCATTCTTCTTGACAGGATTAAGATTCCTCATTTGCTGGGACTGATTATAGCTGGTGCTATTATCGGACCCTACGGCTTTCACCTGATTACCCGTGACAGCAGCATAATTCTTTCGGGCACTGCCGGACTTCTTTATATAATGTTTCTTGCAGGTCTTGAAATTGACCTCGCTGATTTCAAAAAAAATGCAATTAAAAGCTCTTTGCTGGGTATATATGGATTTGCGATTCCTATGATACTGGGAACCTTAACAGGATATTATTTTCTTAATTATTCCATGATGACTTCTGTCCTGATGGCAAGTATGTTTTCGTCGCATACATTGATTACATATCCCATTGTGAGTAAATTGGGAATAACCAGGAACAAGGCAGTTAATATAACTGTGGGAAGTACTTTGATTACAAACGTTCTGGCACTTCTGGTACTTGCTGTTGTGGTGGGAATGAGTTCAGGTAATATGAATGAGTTTTTTGCTCTCCGCCTAACAATCTCCTTTTTTATTTTCTCTTCCATAATCATGCTTGTCTTTCCACTGGTTGCACGGTGGTTTTTTAAAAGGTATGATGATAATGTGTCGCAATATATTTTTGTTCTAGTCATGGTGTTTTTAGGTGCGGTGCTATCGGAATTGGCAGGAATTGAAGGAATTATAGGTGCATTTCTTGCAGGGCTGGCACTTAACAGGCTTATTCCCCGGACATCGCCACTGATGAACAGAATTGATTTTGTTGGTAATGCTATTTTTATTCCATTCTTTTTATTGGGAGTAGGCATGCTCATCGACTACAGGGCATTCCTGGGTGATACGGAAACCATCATCGTGGCTGCAACCATGTCGGTTACTGCCACAGTAGGAAAATACATACCTGCATGGATCATTCAAAAAAGCTCTGGCTTTTCTGTCGATCAGCGAAGGGTTATTTTTGGTCTGAGCAATGCCCAGGCTGCAGCTACTCTTGCGGCCGTATTAATCGGTTATAATGTTATTCTGGGCGAAACAGCCGAAGGTGAACCTGTTAGGTTGCTTAATGAAAGCATCCTGAATGGAACCATTATTATGATTTTGGTTACCTGTACAATCGCTTCATTCGAAACACAACGGGGGGCACAAAATCTTGCCCTCGCTGAAGGAACTGATTTGGATGAAGATCAAACTGAACCTGATGAGAGGATCCTGATTCCGGTAAGCAATCCTGAAACTGTTGATGAACTCGTTCATTTAAGCATGCTCATTAAATCAAAATCAAATAAAGCAGGAATCTATGCATTAAATATTATAAGCAACGACACTGTTGATTCGCAACTGGCAGGAAAGCATGGACGTAAAATGCTGGAAAAAGCCGCTGTTACTGCCTCTTCAGCTGATATTGACCTTAAGCAGCTTTTACGGTATGACCTGAACACAGGAAATGGAATTACAAGTGTAATTAAGGAGCACAACATTACCGACCTAATTTTGGGTCTTCATGTAAGAAAAGAAATATCCGAATCATTTCTGGGTAATCTTACAGAAGGAATACTTGCAAAATGCAATGTCACAACTCTTGTATATAAGCCGGCACAGCCTGTTTCAACAATTAAAAGCCACTTCATCATCATGCCCCGGCATGCAGAAAAAGAAGACGGATTTCCTTTCTGGGTGCTGAAAGTATGGAATATTGCAAGAAACACAGGTGCTAAACTTCATTTTTACGGGACAGAGGCAACGCTGGGTATTATACGGGACATTCATTCAAAACATCCTGTAGATATCGAGTTTCATGTTTTTGATGACTGGGATGATTTTCTGATTCTTTCACGTGATATTAAAGTTGATGATAACATTATTATTATTCTCAGCAGGAAACATGAAATTTCCTATCAGGCGAATATGAATAATGTGCCGAAGTACCTTAACAAGTACTTTTCGGAGAACAGTTTTATTCTCATATACCCGATGCAACACATTTCCGGCCAACCACAAAAAATTGATCTGAATTATCCCTCCCTGCTTGAGCCAATAGAGAAACTTGATGAGATAGGTAAAACTATAGCCGGTCTTTTTCGACGGAAATAAACAATATAAGCAACGGGGAAGTTTAAGATGATAAGTTTAAACAAAAAGTTCTAATTATTTGGTTATCTTAATCAACTACAGAACTCGAACTGCAACTTAATCAGGAATGGCGAAAAAACACAGGTTAAAGAAGGAACTGGGATTATTTGAAGTATTTACCATCAGCACTGGAGCCATGTTCAGTTCAGGCTTTTTTCTGTTACCCGGGCTGGCTTCCCAAAATACCGGACCCTCAGTTTTTATTGCATACCTTGTATCAGGCATACTCATTCTGCCTGCTATGTTCAGTATAGCCGAAATTTCAACTGCACTTCCACGTTCAGGTGGTGCTTACTTTTTCCTCGACAGAAGCCTCGGACCCCTCATGGGAACCATTGGCGGATTGGGTACTTACTTTGCATTGATGTTTAAAACTGCTTTTGCAATTTTGGGTATAGGGGCATATGCCGCAATTTTTTGGCAGGTACCCATTAAAACTGTAGCCATTTTGGCTACAGTATTTTTTATGGTGTTGAATCTGATCGGAGCCAAGAAATCATCGGGTCTGCAAAACTTTTTTGTTACATTTCTCCTGGTGGTTCTTATTGGTTTTATTGTTGATGGATTGTATAATATACTGTTTACAAACCGAATAGATCTTCCTGCTGCCAATGAGCATTTTGATCCGTTTTTTACAAATGGGTTTGAGGGAATCATTATGACGGCAGGTTTTGTTTTTGTATCCTATCTCGGCCTTACTCAGATTGCCAGTGTGGCCGAGGAAATTAAAAACCCAGAAAGAAACATTCCACTGGGTATGTTGCTTTCACTTGTCGTAACAGGTATTATCTATGTCCTGGGCGTTTTTGTAATGGTAGCAATTATAGAACCCGATGAATTTGCAAAAGACCTTGCACCGGCTGCCACGGCAGTTAACAGAATTTTTACCTGGATGCCCGGAAATCTCGGGGCTTATCTCATGACAGGTGCTGCAATGGCTGCTTTTGCATCAACAGGAAACGCAGGTATGCTTTCTTCTTCGAGATATCCATTCGCGATGGGCCGTGATAACTTGTTTCCAAAGGCTTTTTCAAAAGTCGGAAAGAAGGGAACTCCTGTACAGGCAATTCTTCTCACAGCAGGTTTTATTATATTCTTTATTTTCGTTCTGTCGGAAGAAGGAATTGCCAAACTGGCAAGTACTTTTCAGCTTTTTATATTCATGTTGATCAATTTTTCAGTTATTGTATTCAGGAACAGTAAAATTGAAGCATATGATCCGGGATATAAGTCACCTTTATATCCGTACATGCAGGTAGCAGGAATCATTGTATCGGTTATCCTCATCGCATACATGGGGTGGCTTGCTATCCTTTTTACCGGATTTATAGTTTTGCTGGGGATTTTGTGGTACACTTACTATGCCCGTACCAAAGTAAAACGTGAAGGGGCTATTTTTCATTGGTTTGCACTGTTGGGAAAATACCAGTATACAGAACTTGAGCAGGAATTTATGAACATTGTCAAAGAGAAAGGGCTAAGACAGGGTGATCCATTTGATCAGACCATTATAATGGCACGCATTACACATGCAGACCAAAAGACAAGTTTTGAGCAGGTTCTCCATCATGTTTCTGGCATATTTTCCGCTGAGATGCATGTAAATAAAGAAGATCTGATTAATGAATTCTTAACAACTTCTTCCATCGAACCTGCACTTATAATACCTGAAGTATCGGTGCTGTTCGCAAAAAATGATGGCATTGATCACCCATCACTGCATATAGTTATTTCTGAAGAAGGGATAAGTAAGCCTGTCATCAAAAATGGAATTTCATCACAGGATAATATCCGTTTTTTCTTTTTTTTGGTGAATCCGGCAAACCAGCCGCGTCAGCAGTTGCGTATGTTGTCGCGACTAATAGATATTGTTGAGCGTGAAGACTTTGCAAACGAAATGATGAATCTGAAGAACCACAGGGAGATAAAGGAATACCTGTTGCATAATGAACGTTACATCAGCATCAGGTTGCAACGCGGTACCGTTCAGTCAGAAATGATTGGAAAACAGCTAAAAGAAGTAAATTATCCACAGGACGTGCTGGTTGCACTGGTTGAGCGCAATTCTGCAACTTTTGCCCCCAATGGAAATACAAAGCTGATGGAGAACGATGTTCTTACTGTTATTGGCGAACCAAAATCTATTTCACTGTTATACGATAAGTATATGCATCTGTGAGGAATATCATTTAAAAGTGAAAATAGTCAATCCCGATACACAGGATAAAGGTGTCTGATAAAAAGAGGATGAAGCCTTTTATTTATTTGCTATATTATTCATCATCAGGCAGTATATAATTTCTTACGTTAGCAATCGGCTGCCGTAGTTGCTCCGATCATTAAACTTTTTCATCATTCAGGTGTCAATAGATTATATATATTATTAATCCCAATTCTGATAGTATGAAAAGAATCAGCTTGTTGAAGATGCATATAATTTGTACCCTTTTATCTGTTGTTGCGCTTGGCTTAAATGTTCATGGTCGAAACCTAAGCGAAAATCCTGAACTGAATAAAAAAGTGCAAGCATTTCTTGATGACAGCCGCAATTCATGGCGTGATATGAATGTTCCTGTAACAGATGGACAGTTACTGCACGACCTAATTGTAAAAAACGGCTATAAGAGTGCCGTGGAAATTGGAACTTCAACCGGTCATTCCGGGGTTTGGATTGCATGGGCACTTAGTAAAACAGGAGGAAAACTGATTACAATTGAAATTGATGAAAACAGGCACCGGCAGGCCCTTGAGAATTTTAAAAAAGCAGGAGTTTCTGAATATGTAGATGCAAGGCTTGGAAATGCTCATGATCTGGTTCCACAGTTGAAAGGCCCGTTCGACTTTGTTTTCAGTGATGCCGACAAAGACTGGTATAAAAATTATTTTATAGAAATGGCACCCAAACTCAGGGTTGGGGGATGTTATACAAGTCATAATGTTAATAAAAGCAATCCCAGGGGCTGGGTAGGTGAGTATGTTAAATTTCTTGAATCGAGGGAAGATTTCAAAACGACCTTTGATGAAAGGGGAGGAGGAGTATCGGTCAGCTATAAAACCAAATAATCTTTCGCTTCATTACACAGCTATTTGAATGATTTTAAGTTTTCCTTCAACCTAAAAGTATAAGAGCTGGAAATAGAATTCTGTTCATCAATAATTTTATACATTTGCCGTTAACATCATCATGGGAATGGACAGAAGAAAAACATCAAAGCCAAAAAAGCTGAAGAAAAGGGTATTCAAGTCGTGGATTACCTCAACAGTGAGTATATCCCTTGTGCTGATGATGCTTGGTGCCTTACTGCTGATGCTTGTAAATGCCGGTAAGCTATCAGATTATGTCCGTGAGCAGGTAGGTTTTACGTTGGTTCTCCATGATGAAATTAAACAAGCCGATATTAAACGACTGGAAACAGTGCTTGAAGCATCGGACTATGTAAAATCAGTCAGGTATATCGATAAAGACTCAGCAGCAGTGGAGCTGACAAAAGAACTTGGAGAAGACTTCATCGGTTTTCTCGGGCAGAACCCGCTGTTTGCATCTATGGAGGTTAAGCTTGTGGCAGATTACACCCATTCCGACAGTATTTCATTCATTGAAAAAGAGTTTTTGCAGTATTCCCAGGTGAAAGAGGTTTATTATCAGAAAGACCTGATGGGGGTTATTAATGAGAATGTGCAGAAGATCAGTGTTTTCCTGATAGTTGTAACCATACTGGCGGGGATCATTTTTATTTCTCTAATAAACAACACCATCAGGATTTCACTTTATTCCGAACGTTTTACAATAAATACCATGCAACTGGTTGGTGCAGCACGTTCGTTTATCAGGAAGCCGTTCCTGATGAGAGGTATGTCAATTGGTTTATTTGGAGCTCTTATTGCAAATCTTCTTCTTTTAGGGACTATCTTTGCTTTCAGGCAGGAACTTGGAGGAATGATCGGCCCTGAAGATATAGCCGTTCTTGGACCTGTATTCCTGCTTGTTTTCCTGCTGGGGATTGTTATCTCATTTGTGTCGACATGGCTGGCTGTAAACAAATTCCTGAAAATGAAATTTGATGAATTATTTTATTAGTTATCTTTGCCCATTATGAAGAACAAGAGACCAGAAAAAACAGTAAAGCAAAAAACGACAGTTGAACCCATGTTTGCTTTGGGCAGTGAAAATTACAAGCTGATGGCAATAGGGTTTGGTATTATTGTTCTTGGATTTATTCTTATGATAGGCGGAGCAACTGACGACCCCAATGTTTTCAATCCCGAAATTTTCAGTTTCAGGCGTATAACTTTAGCTCCACTGATTCTTCTGATCGGTTTTGTTTTTGAAATATACGCCATCATGAAAAAACCGAAAGACAGCAACTAACATTTACTAAATGAATGAGATTCAGGCATTGATTCTTGGCCTTCTGCAAGGCCTGACTGAATTTTTGCCCGTTAGTTCCAGCGGGCATCTTGAGATTGGTCATAAACTGCTTAATGTAAGTACCCCAAACAATCTGATTTTTACAGTACTGGTACATGTTGCTACAGTTTTAAGCACTATAGTAGTTTTTAGAAAGGATATCTTTATCCTTCTGAAGGATTTCTTTTCAGCAGGGTGGAATGGGTCGAAAGACTACATTCTGAAGTTACTGTTTTCTGCCATACCAGTGGTTATTCTTGGACTTTTCTTTGCAGAAGAAATAGAGCAATTTTTTACCGGTAATCTGGTTTTTGTGGGCAGTATGCTTTTAATAACAGCCTGCTTACTCGCTTTTGCGCATTTTGCCGGAAAAGGAATGGAAAAGATTACGTGGCTAAGGGCTTTTATTATAGGACTGGCACAAGCCATCGCTGTACTTCCCGGAATATCACGTAGCGGTGCTACCATTGCTACAGGGTTGTTGCTGAAAACACGGAAGGATGAGATAGCAAGGTTTTCTTTTCTTATGGTGCTGGTTCCAATTTTTGGGGCAGCTTTCCTGGATCTTGTGGGCAGTGATTTTTCTGAAGACAATGTTATTGAAACTACCCCGCTGATTATAGGTTTTCTTTCCGCATTTCTTTCGGGCCTGCTGGCCTGTTCTCTAATGATTAAAATTGTTAAGAGGGGAAAATTGATTTATTTTGCCATATATTGCTTGGTTATCGGGTTAATTGCTATATTTGCAGGCTGAATCTCTTTTGGTTAAAATACTGTATAACAATTATTTATAATGTCTGACCTAAAAAAGGCGTACGATTTTTTAGGAGGGGAGGTTTTACTGTTTGACAAGGACCTGGACTGGACTTCGTTTGATTTGGTTCAACGGGTGAGAAATTTATTATGCCGTAAGTTGGGGATAAGGAAAATGAAGGTGGGTCATGCCGGAACACTCGACCCTTTAGCTTCGGGTTTAATGATTCTCTGCACAGGAAAGGCCACCCGGTTGATCGCAACCTTCCAGGAAAGGGAAAAGGAATATGTAGCCACACTGAAACTGGGTGCTACAACTCCTTCATTTGATCTGGAAACAGGAGAAGATCAGACTTTTGATACAAGTCACCTGACCCGTGAACTTATAGATGCAGCTTTATTGAAGTTCAAAGGTGAAACATACCAGGTACCGCCGGTTTTTTCAGCAGTGAAGGTAAAAGGAGTGAGAGCATTCGATTATGCCAGGAATGGAATTGAATTAGAACTTCAGCCCAAAAAAATTGTTATACACTCAATCAATCTGGAATCTTACATTCATCCGTATGTTACTATACGGGTGGTTTGCAGCAAAGGAACCTATATAAGGGCTTTATCGCGTGATATTGGTACAGAATTGAAGACTGGAGCATATCTTACTGCGTTGCGCCGGACCCGCATAGGGGAATTTAAGGTGGAAGATGCAGTTTCAGTAGTTTTTTTTCTGGAAAACCTGGATTCGTACGTAACTAATTGATGCGAGCTGCGTATAAGGGGTTTCCCTATTGTTAGATGATTAAATGAAATAAAAATATAATTACAAAAAAGACTGTCCATGAAGTTATCAAAATTCAAGTATGATTTAGACGAAAATAAGATTGCACTGCATCCTTCATACAACAGGGATGAATCGAAATTAATGGTTTTGGACAGGGCAAAACAAACAATAGAACATAAGTCTTTTAAAGATATCGTTGATTATTTCTTTGATGGAGATATTTTTATATTTAATGATACAAAGGTTTTTCCTGCCCGACTTTATGGCAACAAAGAAAAGACTGGTGCTGAAATAGAGGTTTTTTTGCTCAGGGAATTGAACAGGGAAATGAGGTTGTGGGATGTTTTAGTTGATCCGGCAAGAAAAATACGTATCGGAAATAAGCTTTATTTTGGTGAAGATGACCTGCTTGTGGCAGAAGTTATAGATAATACTACTTCCCGGGGCCGTACCCTGCGTTTTTTGTTTGATGGTCCGTATGATGAATTCAAAAAAACACTGTATAGCCTGGGTGAAACACCGCTTCCAAGATTTATAAACCGGGCTGTTGTCCCTGAAGATAAGGACAGGTACCAGACCATTTTTGCCAAACATGAAGGCGCTGTGGCTGCACCAACAGCAGGACTGCATTTTAGCCGTGAACTGATGAAGAGACTTGAAATCAAAGGGGCTGAATTTGCATATATTACTTTGCATGTAGGGCTTGGCAATTTCCGCAGCGTGGATGTGGAAGATCTTACAAAACATAAAATGGATTCAGAACAGATATGGATCCGTGAAGAGGCTTGTGAAAAAGTTAACCAGGCCAGAACGCTGCGCAAAAATGTGTGCGCTGTTGGAACAACAGTGATGCGCACCCTTGAAAGTTCCGTTTCAACCCAGGGCTTTTTGAAGCCGTTTGAGGGATGGACAAATAAGTTTATTTTCCCGCCCTATGATTTTAGTGTTGCCAACAGGATGGTAACCAATTTTCATCTGCCATATTCAACCCTGCTCATGATGGTGGCCGCTTTCGGTGGTTACGATTTTGTTATGGAAGCATACCATATGGCACTGAAAGGGGATTACCGCTTTGGAACCTATGGTGATGCAATGCTGATTATATAATTAGTGAATATTATACAGAAATGATGAAACATCTGCTTGTTTTCCTGATGGTGTTTATTCCTTATTGCCTGTTATCACAAAATACATCTGAGACGAGGTATATTGAAGTAAAAGGCATGGCTCAGATGGAAGTAGAGCCTGATGAAATTGTTTTAATTATAGGAATAGAGGAGTACTGGAAGGAAGAGTTTGAAAAAAGAAAAGAGCCAAAAGATTACAAAACCAAAGTTCCTCTTGCTGAAATTGAGGATGCTCTGGTTAAAAGCCTTCGCAAAGCTGGGATAGAGAAAGATATGATCAGGGTGAAGAACATCGGCAATTACTGGCGGCAACCGGGAAAGGAATTTCTGTTCAGCAAACAGCTGGAGGTGAAAGTTTCTGATTTTGCCAAAATTAATCAGCTTTCAGGATTGCTGGATTCAAAGGGAATCAAGTATATGAATTTTGGTGAGTTGAACCATTCCAATTTTAACCATTTCAGGAAGCAGGTAAAGGTGAATGCTTTAAAAGATGCACGTGAAAAGGCCGCATACCTTGTAGAAAGCCTCGGTGAAGAATTGGGTGAGGTACTTTCGGTTACTGAAGTCAACGACTGGTATGTCAGGCCCATGATGGCAAAAGATATGCGCATGTCGGCTGAAATGGCTCCTGAAAGTGTCGACCAGATTCAGAATCTTACAATTTCATATGAAGTGATGGCCAAATTCAGAATCAAGTAGTTGATATGTCAGACTTTCCGGTTAAAAGATGTCCTGTTTGCAGTTCTGATGAGTTTTCAGCATACATTACCAGTAAAGATTATTTTGTTACCGGGCAGGAGTTTCAAATTGTATCATGCCGGGAGTGCGGGTTGAAAATTACCCAAAACGCTCCTGACGAAAAAGATATTGGCCAATATTATCAGTCTGAAAACTATATCTCCCATTCAGATACGTCAAGTGGTTTGGTGAACATATTGTATCACCGCATAAGGAAATACATGCTGGGCAGGAAAAGAAAACTGGTGGAGAAGGAGTCTGTAAAGGGCCATGTTCTTGATATTGGTACGGGAACAGGATATTTTCTTCATGAAATGAGGGAACATGGCTGGGAAGTGACGGGTACTGAAAAAAGTCCGGCTGCAAGGGAATTTTGCATGAAGGAATTCGGACTGGAGGTACATCCTGTGGAGGAGTTATTTCGTTTTAGAAAGGAAAGTTATGATGTAATTACATTATGGCATGTCCTTGAGCATATTCATGATATCAACGAGAATATGAAAGTTTTCTTCAGACTGCTGAAGCCGGATGGCAGACTGATTATCGCTCTTCCTAACTATACTTCCCTCGACGCAAGGCATTATAAAGCTTCATGGGCTGCATGGGATGTGCCCAGGCATTTATGGCATTTTGCACCTGACCAAATGGAAAAATTTGGTCAAAAGCATAACTTCCTGCTCAGGAAGATCCATGCAATGCCCTTTGATTCATTTTATGTTTCAATGTTAAGCGAGAAGTACAGAAAATCACACCTCGCATTTATAAAGGGAATTGTTTATGGAAAAGTTTCTCTGCTCAGAAGCATGATCAATCCATCAAAAGGGAGCTCTGTCATTTATGTATTTGAAAAATCAGGGTTATTCTAAGGCATTCAATACCTGTAAACAGGTTAATCACTGCTCATCAGGGAGAAGGTGATAAATTCCCGGGAACATCTTGATATTTTGTAATGAAGTCATCTTAAGCAGCAGACAGTTTTTATCCGTATGAATTTTTTTCCTGTCAGTCGTCTAAAGTTACTTTACTCCGGTTATTTATTTCGGGCTGCGGCTTATTCCTTCCGTATTTTTCATGGGCACTGACAAAATCACCTGCCACAATGGATGCCGCCAGGGATATTTCACCTGCCAGTACAGTGGCAGCAACAATTTCGGCAAATTTTCTGCTTTTCCCACTGCCATAACAGTCGAGAAGTTCAAGGCACTCCCTCTGTGTAGGCAATGAAACACCTCCTCCTACAGTACCTACCACGAGCGAAGGCAGGTTAACTGATGCGTAAAGGTCTCCATTCAAAGATTCGGTATACGAAAATCCTACGCAGGATTCACTGATATTGGCTAAATCTTGTCCGCATGCCAGAAAAATGGCAGCAATTGCATTTGAAAAATGCGCATTGACACCCATCGTGCCTGCAAGCATACCTCCTGTTACTTGTCTGTGATATGCATTTTCTATTTCCCGGGCAGTTGTATGCAGGAAGCGTGAGATGATTTCCTTTTTTAGGATAACCTCTGCAGTTACAGTTTTTCCTCTTCCAAGGATGCTGTTGATGTGGGCGGGTTTTTTATCTACTGCCATATTGCTTTCGAGTGAATATCGTATTACAGGGAATTGCCCGGTAATATATTCACATACCTTTTGAGAAGCTTTGGAAATCATATTCATACCCATGGCATCACCGGTAGAGAAGTTTAGTCTCAGAAAAACAATTTTTCCCTGGATAAAAGAGTTAAAACTTAAAAGCTTGCCATTATTCGTAGTGCTTTCTGCAACCTGTTGGAGCAGGTTGAAGTTTTTATCTACCCATTTTGCAAATTCAACTGCCTTGAACAGGTTTTTGAGTTCAAACATAGGGGCCCGCTGTATCTGATCTTTTACAACAACAACATTAGCTCCTCCGGAAAGGGATATAACTCTTGCCCCTCTGTTAAATGAAGATACAAGGGCACCTTCGGTGGTACTTAAAGGAACATAAAAATCGCCCGCAGCATATTCACCATTAATTTTTAATGGTCCTATAATGCCAGTAGGCACCTGTGTAAAGCCTATGATGTTCTCAATATTTCCTTTAGCAAGCTGCGGATCTATAGTGCAATCTGTCAGTTTTTCAAACTTCACTCCTTGTTTACTGGCCAGAAATTCTGAACGCATATTTACGGCAGTTCTGGAATAGTCATCCTTCCTGTTTTTTGGCAATTTCATTTATCTGTAGGTATTAAATCACATATACAGGTGTAACATTATTTTGTATAAACTCATACGATACACTTATTGTTTAGTAAGCGTTAACTATTCCTGACATTTTTATTGGCATCTTGTGAAAATGAAATATTGTTAGAATTAACACCAGGTGGCTGCATGGTCCCTGAATAATGGTTTATAATCAGATTTTTAGCATAACAGGCAAATGATGTCTTTAACAATCTGCAAAAGTCATGGCAATGAATTTCATTTTTATATTTTAACCAAAACCAAATCACATTAAAATACATATGAATTCTTGTCTGATTCAATACTAGCCATTATAAATGCGTGTCCAATAAGAAGACGTGCTTTTTTGATATATTAAATTTAACATTCCCTTCTTTTACCGTCAAAAATCCTCAATTTACAGAAAACTTTCAAAGTGTTTTGAGTTTTCATCTATCTTTGCCCCTTGATTATGGAACAGCGTGAAAGAATAATAGAGGAAGCTACCAGCCAGTTTTTCAGGTATGGAATCAGGAATGTCAGGATGGATGATATTGCTGCAGCTCTGGGTATTTCAAAAAGGACCATGTACGAAATGTATAAAGACAAAACTGATTTGGTACAAACAGTTCTTGTGGTGTTGTCGCAACAGCAGGAAGATAAAAACCGGCAGTTAATGGAAGGTTCAGGGAATGTTATTGAAACCATTTTTGTGTTTATGCAAGAAGGTATCAGGGTTATGAATGCCATTAATCCGGTATTTTTTTCAGATCTGAAGAAATTTTATTATGGAGTTTATAGTGCAGTACATAATGAAAATGTAAAATCTGCATATAATATTACATATGTTTTGCTGCATAAAGGACTTGAAGAAGGGATTTTTAGAAAAGATATCAGCATTCCTATTGTTTCCAAGCTCTTTCATGAGCAAATGAATCTCATTTCAGAAGAAAAAATATTTCCAAGAGACCAGTTCGATCATACTGAGGTATTCAGGAATCTGATTATAAACTTCATGCGTGGGATAAGCACTTCAAAAGGCATTGAAATTATAGATAAAATGCTGGAAAATAAGTATCAGGTATTTTAATAACAAAAGAATATTTGAAAGTCATGAAAATAATAAAGTTTACAATAATTTTACTATGCCTGTTGGCAGGAAGAGTACATGCCCAGGATAAACTGATTCTGGATATTTCTGCAGCCCGTGAGCATGCATTGTTGTATAATCGTAACATCAAAAATTCGGGGCTGGCAATCGACCATTCGCAAGAACGCCTGAGGGAAGCCATCTCTGCCGGGTTGCCGCAGGTAAATGCTTCGGCTGATTATTCAAATGCAATGGGTGCTCAGATCAGTATCCAGTTTGACGAAAACATGCCGGCAACACAGATTCCTATCAGGCCTACAAGTAACTTTAATCTTCAGGTAGGTCAGCTCATTTTTAATGGCAGCTACATTGTTGGTATACAACTGGCAAAACTTGGACGTATCCTTTCAGAGAAGAATCATAAGAGAACAGAGCAGGATGTTGTCAGTCAGGTTACGGAAAGCTATTTTTTAACCTTATTGTCAGAAGAATCATTAAAGATATTACGTAACAATACGGATAATCTCAAAGATGTATTCCGTAAAACCGAGCCTCTTGTCAGAGTTGGGATGTTGGAGAAACTTGAACTTGATCAATTGTCGGTTCAGGTGAATTCACTTTCTAATGCTGTGAGATCGGCTGAGCGGCAGTATGAGATGGCAAAGAACATGCTTCGGTTACAACTTGGCGTTACAGCTGAAACAGAACTGGAACTTACAGATAATCTTGTTGATATTATTGAACAAGAGATAGGTCCTGACGCAGATTTAAGTTTTGAGATGGCTCTGAATGCAGATTATCAGCTGCTGGAAGTACAGGAAGAACTTACCGAAAAGCAGATTGATCTGCAAAAGGCGGCATATCTTCCAACAGTTACTGGTTTTTATAACTATACCTACAAATTGCTTAAACCTGCCTTTGATATGTCACCCCCTCATATTGTGGGCTTGCAGATGAATATACCTGTCTTTTCCAGTGGTGAAAGACGGTCAAAGGTAAGGCAGGCAAAAATTGATCTGGAAACCACAAAAAACAACAAGGCATTGATGGAAGAACAACTTGATATTCAATTCCGGCAAATGCAGTTTAACCTTAAAAATGCCTGGGAAAACTATGAAACTCAAAAAAGGAATGTTGAAGTTTCAAGGGAGGTTTATCTTAATCTGAGGCGGAAATTTGAACAGGGAATGATTTCAGGACTGGAACTTACTACTGCTGACAGCAATTATTTGCAGGCAGAATCAGAATATCTGAATTCCTTGCTCGAGGTGCTACGTTCCAGGAATGCATTGGAAACTTTAACCGGAAAATTATTATCCAATTAAAATCGCTCATTATTATTTTTTTTCTGATTCTACATTCAGCTAAATGGTCCCATTGATAATTTACAATTTTAAGTATATGAAAACAACAACAATTCTTCCTTTGACACTCATGCTTTCCATTTTTTATTTGAATGGTTGTACCCAGAAGAAGCAGGATGGTCAATCAGGAAGCGGGGAAGAAGCAGTGAAAAGAGAAGCAGTCAGGGTGATGGACCTTGAACTAAGAGAGGTTGTCCGTTCTGTAGAGTATCCTGCTAACCTGAACCCATTTGAAGAGGTACATCTGGCACCAGCTTCGCCGGGGCGAATAGAAGGAATATTTGCCGATGTGGGTGATCGTGTTAATAAAGGCACTCCTCTGGTACAGATGGATCGTACGCAGTTGCACCAGGCAGAGGTCCAGCTTAAAAATCTTGAGCTCGACTTTAACCGGCTCGATACCTTGTCACGATATGGCAGTATCCCACAACAACAATACGATCAATTAAAAACTCAGTATGATGTAGCCAGGTCAAATGTGGATTTCATGAAAGAAAATACACGTTTGACTGCACCGTTCAATGGAATCATTTCGGGCAGATATTATGAAACGGGTGAAATGTTTTCAGGTGCACCCAATACCCAGGCCGGAAAAGCTGCAGTGCTTTCCATCGTTCAAATCGACCGTCTGAAGGCAATGGTACCGCTATCAGAAAGATATATCCCTCAGGTAAAAAAAGGGATGGAGGCTTCTGTTAAAGTGGATGTTTATCCAGACAAGGAGTTTACAGCCAGTATCAACAGGATATATCCGGTAGTGGATGCAACCAACCGGACTTTCAATGTTGAATTACTTGTAGATAACCGTGAAGGTCTTCTGCGTCCGGGCATGTTTTCAAGAATTACCTTTAATCTTGATGTGGAGCAGGCAATACTATTGCCATCAATGGCTGTGTTGAAAATGCAGGGTTCAAACCAGCGTTATCTTTTTGTGGAGCAAGATGGCACCGCGAGGCGTATTTCAGTAAACACAGGCAAAAGATATGATGATTATATAGAAGTGTTTGCCGATGAACTTCAACCCGGTGACCGGGTGATCATATATGGCCAGTCACGCCTGTTGGATGGTGTCCCTGTTGAGGTAAAAGACTAAGGGACTCTTATTACATTTTTAAACGAACAGTTATGAATATTTATAAAAGTGCTGTTAATAATCCCATTACCACCATGATGATTTTTGTGGGATTAATGGTAATGGGAATCTACTCATTGGTTCAGATTCCAGTTGATTTGTATCCCGAAATGGATCCTCCGTATATATCCGTAATGACAACATATGCAGGAGCAAATGCCGGAGATATTGAATCAAATATCACACGTACAATCGAAGATGCACTCAATTCGGTAGATAAGCTTAAAGAAATTACTTCCACTTCTTCCGACAATCTTTCAGTAATCAATCTTGAATTTGAATGGGAGACCAATCTTGATGAAGCGACAAATGATATCCGCGATGTCATTGACCGTATTGTTGATTTTCTGCCTGAAGGTGCTGAACGGCCTATGATCTTTAAGTTTAATACCAGTATGATGCCCATTGTTTTCTATGCAGTAACTGCAAGGGAAAGTTACCCCGGGCTTGAAAAATTACTGGATGAAAAGATAATAAATCCTTTGAACCGGATTGAAGGCATTGGCTCTATTGGTTTAATGGGTGCACCGCGGCGGGTTGTGTATGTCGATGCCGATCCACGTTTGCTTGATGCATACCATCTGACTATTGAACAGATCGGTAGCACAATTGCTGCTGAAAACATAAACCTGCCCTCAGGAAATATTAAGATGGGAACCATCGATTACCAGTTACGGGTACAGGGGGAATTCAGTACAAGTTCCCGGATTGAAAGCCTGGTGGTTGGAAATATGGCTGGAAAACCTGTCTATATCCGTGATGTTGCCACTGTCCGTGACTCAATTAAGGACCTTTCGCTCGATGAAAAGATAAACAGGGAAACCGGACTCCGCATGTTCGTGATGAAACAATCAGGTGCCAATACGATGAAAGTTGCACGTGAAGTAAGGAATAGCATTGAGCAACTTCAAAAGGAGCTTCCGCCTGATGTTAAAATCAGCATGATCATGGATACCTCTGATTTCATAAAGGGGTCAATCAGCAACCTTTCACAGACATTGATGTGGGCATTGTTATTTGTAGTTCTGGTAGTGCTTTTCTTCCTTGGAAGATGGAGGGCAACATTTATCATTGTTCTTACCATACCAATTTCCCTGATTGTTGCTTTTCTTTACCTGTATATTACAGGTGGTTCAATCAACGTGATATCTCTTACATCCCTTTCAATTGCAATCGGAATGGTTGTTGATGATGCCATCGTTGTCCTTGAAAACATAACCCGTCATGTTGAGCGAGGGGCTACTCCCCGCGAAGCAGCAATTTATGCTACTAATGAAGTCTGGCTGGCAGTTATCGTCACCACACTTGTAGTGGTTGCAGTATTCTTTCCCTTAACCCTGGTAGGTGGAATGACAGGCGTGATCTTCAAACAGCTTGGATGGATTGTAACCATCACAGTAGTCACTTCAACACTGGCTGCCATCTCCTTAACACCCATGCTGGCATCAAAATTTTTAAGGCTGCGCCCAAGAAAAAAGAACCCCGGACCCCTGAGTTACGACAGGACTATTGAACGGGGTTTAACAAATCTGGATAATTTTTATGAATCTACGCTTCGTTGGGCACTCTCACATAAATTATTAACTCTCCTGTTTGCATTTGTAATTTTCGCAGGATCCATGTTTTTGCTCAAATTTATTGATACCGATTTTATGCCTGAATCGGATGAGAGCAGCGTGCAAGTGGCTATTGAACTGCAAACGGGGACAAGGGTGGAGGAAACTATAAAAACCACCAGGTATCTTGAAAATGTAATAAGTGAAAAAATTCCCGAAGTACAAGTTATGGCGGCTTCTTCAGGTGCCGATGATGAAGGAGGATTGTTTTCCCTGTTCATGTCTACCGGTTCAAACCTGATTAATTTCATGATTAGGCTTTCTCCTGTTGATGAGCGGGAACGTTCAGTTTGGGATATTGCTGCTCAGCTGAGGGAGGAAATAGCTGCCTTACCAGAAGTTGTAAGTTTTACTGTATCTACCTCAAGCCAGGGTATGGGAGGAACAACAAATACAGTTGATGTTGAAATTTACGGCTACAACTTTGACATTACAAATGCACTTGCTGAAGAAATAAGGTTGAAGATGGAACAGGTTCCGGGGGCAATCGACGTTCAGGTTAGCCGGAAAAGTGACAAACCCGAATTGCAGTTTGTGCTTGACCGTGATAAACTTGCTTTGCATGGCCTGACAACCGCCCAGGTATCATCAGTCATCCGTAACAGGGTCAGCGGTATGATTGCGTCTCAATTTAAAGAGGAGGGAGAGGAGTATGATATCAGGGTCAGGTTAAAAGAAGAATTCAGAAGTTCTATAACCGATCTGGAGGAACTATCCATAGTGACACCAACCGGGGGCCGCATAAAATTGAAGGAACTGGGTGAAATCGGTGAATACTGGTCCCCACCAAATATTGAACATAAACGCAGGGAACGTCTTGTAACAATTTCAGCCAAACCCGACAGAATTGCCTTAGGCGAGCTGGCTGGAAGGATAAATGAAGCCATTGGTGATGTGGAAGTACCACAGGAGGTGATGCTGAATGTTGGAGGTGCGTATGAAGAACAGCAGGAAGCATTTATGGATCTGGGGTTACTGATGATTATAAGCCTTATACTTGTATTTATTGTAATGGCTTCCCAATTCGAATCTTTCAGCATGCCATTTGTTATAATGTTCTCCATCCCTTTTGCATTTACAGGTGTTGTTATTGCCCTTTTACTGACCGGTACGACACTGAGCCTTGTAGCTGCTCTGGGTGCTGTGCTGCTCATTGGGATTGTTGTTAAAAACGGAATAGTATTAATTGACTTTACAAACCTGATGCGAGACAGGGGCATTGAACTCAATGAGGCAATTGCCATTTCAGGCAAATCGAGGTTGCGGCCTGTTCTCATGACAGCTGCAACTACCATTCTGGGTATGCTGCCACTCGCACTGAGTACAGGTGAAGGTGCTGAATTATGGAGGCCAATGGGTATTACAGTAATCGGTGGATTGACATTTTCTACCATTGTGACAATGGTCGTCGTGCCGGTTATGTATGGAGTACTTGCCACAAAAGGGGAAAGAAACAAAAAGCAGAAGGTGGAAAAGCAGTTTCATTTCATGGATTAAGGAGGATTATTTAAGTAAAAAGTGAGGTATGAAAGCAGTGATGATCATTTTCAACCAGGTGAATACTGAGAGGGTTGTATATATGTTCGACAGGCTGGGAATAAGAGGCTATACCTGGTTCAGTGAAGTGAGGGGCCGGGGCAGCGAAACGGGTGAACCCAGAATGGGAACCCACACATGGCCTGAAATGAATTCTTCAGCCGTTACAATCATTCCGGATGATGAAGTGGATAAATTGCTTGATGCTGTCAGAAAAATGGATAACATCAACAAGGAAGTAGGAGTGAGGGCATTTGTCTGGAATATAGAGAAGTCAGTTTAAATTTTTAAGATGAAGCCGGAAACAGGATTATTCTTTTGAATCAATCTACGATTTCCGGCTTTTGTTATGACCAAATTCAGGAATTTTTATACCAATCTTTTCAACCTAAGGCTGTTAGTTATTGGTTGAGAAGTCGCGGCACAAAAAGCCGCTGTTTTGGTTATATTTGTGCCAAAATTCAGGTAAAAATGACTCCGAATTACGACGAAGGAACAATTCGTACGCTCGACTGGCAGGAGCATATCAGGAAACGCCCGGGAATGTATATCGGGAAACTGGGTGACGGAACGGCTGCTGACGACGGAATTTATGTATTACTGAAAGAGGTAATGGATAACTCCGTAGATGAATTCATGATGGGCCATGGCAAGAAAATCTCAATTAAAATTGAAGAGGACAGGGTTACAATCAGGGATTATGGCAGGGGGATTCCGCTTGGGAAACTGGTTGATGTGGTGAGCAAAATGAATACCGGTGCAAAGTACGACTCAAAGGTTTTTAAGAAATCAGTGGGTCTCAACGGTGTTGGGATTAAAGCTGTCAATGCATTGTCATCAAGATTTTCTGTCCGTTCGGTCCGTGACGGGGTAGCCAAAGAAGCAGATTTCAGCAAAGGTATTATTACTGATGAAAGGGAACTTACTGTTATAGATGAACCCAATGGTACTCTGGTAACTTTTGAACCCGATCCTGAGATTTTTCGCAATTTCCACTACATAAGCGATTATGTGGTGAATATGATTAAATATTATACCTTCCTGAATGCGGGATTGGTTATTGAGTATAATGGGGAGAGGTTTTATTCCCGGAATGGATTGCGCGACCTGCTGGAGGAAAACATGAATGATGATGCAATTTATCCGATTATTCATCTAAAAGGGGAGGATATTGAAATTGCTGTAACTCATGGCAACCGTTATGGTGAAGATTATTATTCGTTTGTTAACGGACAACATACCACACAGGGAGGAACCCATCTGCAGGCATTCAGGGAAGTATATGTAAAAACGATTCGTGATTTCTATAAAAAGGATTTTGATCCTTCTGATATACGTGCATCCATTGTGGCTGCAGTAAGCATAAAGGTTGAAGAGCCTGTATTTGAATCCCAGACAAAAACCAAGCTGGGATCAAAAGATATAGGTCCAAATGGTCCGTCTGTCAGGGCTCATGTTGGTAATTTCCTGCAAAAGGAGCTCGATAATTATCTGCACAAAAATCAGGAAACAGCAGAAAATCTATTGCGCCGGATTGTTGAATCGGAGAGGGAACGTAAAGCTATTTCCGGAATTAAGAAACTGGCAAAACAGCGGGCGAAAAAGGTTAATCTTCATAATAAAAAACTTCGCGATTGCCGCATTCACTTCGACAGCACGAACGAACGAGCTGATGAATCCTGTATTTTTATCACTGAAGGAGATTCGGCAAGCGGCTCTATAACCAAATCGAGAGACGTAAATACCCAGGCTGTTTTCAGTTTAAGGGGAAAACCTCTTAACACCTATGGCCTGACTAAGAAGATTGTATACGAAAACGAAGAATTCAACCTGCTTCAGGCTGCACTGAATATTGAGGAAAGCATCGACGATCTTCGCTACAGTAAAATCATCATTGCTACCGATGCTGATGTGGATGGGATGCATATCCGGTTGCTGCTGATTACTTTTTTTCTGCAATTCTTTCCTGAACTGATAAGGAAGGGCCATGTATTTATTCTGCAGACTCCTTTGTTCAGGGTGCGCAATAAACAAAAAACCTATTACTGTTACTCAGAGGAAGAAAAGAGGGATGCTGTAAGGAAGTTGAAAGGAAAACCTGAAATTACCCGGTTTAAAGGATTGGGAGAAATCTCACCCGATGAGTTTAAGAATTTTATTGGAAAGGATATTCGTCTCGATCCTGTTCTGATGAAAAAGCATGAGTCAGTATCACAGATGCTTGAATTTTATATGGGAAAGAACACGCCCGAGAGACAGGATTTTATTATTGAGAATCTTTATGTTGAAAAAGATGAAGTGGCTTAAGTAGTCAGGTCTGGCTCAATGAAATTACTCAAATAAAGGGAAGCACTATAACTATAATGGCAGAAGAACAAATCAACAACGACGAAATTCAGGATAAAAGCCCCGAAGGAATAAAGGAAGAAATTATTTATTTACCGGGTATGTACCGTAACTGGTTTCTCGATTATGCATCCTATGTAATCCTCGAGCGGGCCGTGCCATACGTAAATGATGGACTAAAGCCCGTACAGCGCAGAATCATGCATGCCATGCGTGAAATGGATGACGGGCGTTACAACAAGGTTGCAAATGTAATAGGGCAAACTATGCAGTACCATCCGCATGGTGATGCTTCCATTGGTGATGCTATCGTACAGCTTGGTCAAAAGGAACTGGTCATCGATACCCAGGGGAACTGGGGTAACCTGCTTACCGGCGACGGTGCAGCTGCACCCCGTTACATCGAAGCACGGCTTTCAAAATTCGCTATTGAGGTGATGTTCAATCCAAAAACAACTGAGTGGAAGCTGACTTATGACGGACGCAAAAAGGAACCGGTTACCCTTCCCGTGAAATTTCCTCTCCTGCTTGCACAGGGTGTCGATGGAATTGCAGTCGGACTGGCTTCAAAAATTTTCCCTCATAATTTCAATGAGATTGTTGATGCATCAATTGCTTACCTGAAAAATGAGGACTTTGAATTGCTGCCTGATTTTCCTACCGGAGGACTCGCCGATTGCAGCCGTTACAACGACGGATTACGTGGGGGTACTGTAAAAATACGTGCGAAAATTGAGAAACGTGACAGCAAAACATTGGCTATTACGGAAATCCCTTTTAGTAAAAATACAACCACACTTATTGAAACCATCATCAAAGCAAATGATAAGGGGAAAATTAAAATAAAAAAAATAGATGACAATACTGCCGAAAATGTGGAAATTCTTGTGCACCTGACGCCGGGCGTGTCATCAGACAAAACTATTGATGCCCTGTACGCCTTTACTGATTGTGAACTGTCGCTTTCTCCCAATTCGTGTATCATTGAAAATGACAGGCCATTATTTATAGGTGTAAAAGATATCCTGAAACGGTCTGCCGACAGTACACTGCAGCTTCTTAAACTTGAACTGGAAATCAGAAAACAGGAGCTCGAAGAAGCCTGGCATTTTGCTTCCCTTGAAAAAATATTCATAGAAGAACGCATATATAAGGATAAGAAGTTTGAAGAGTCGGAAAATATGGATCAGGCCGTGGATCATATTGATAAGCGGCTCGAACCCTGGAAGCCTAAATTCAGACGTGAGATTACACGTGATGATATCCTGAGACTAATGGAAATCAGGATGGCTCGTATTCTCAAGTTTAACACCGATAAGGCAACTGAGGCTATTCTTGCCATTGAGGATGAAATTGAGGAGGTGCTGAACAACATTGAAAACATTATTCCATTTACCATCCAGTGGTTTCGCCATTTGAAGGATAAATACGGAAAAGGCCGGGAGCGTAGAACTGAAATCAGAAGCTTTGAGAATATTGTTGCAACCAAGGTCGTGGTTAAAAATGAAAAGCTTTATGTCGACAGGAAGGAAGGCTTTATGGGGTATGGACTTAAAAAAGCAGAGTATATATGCGATTGTTCTGATATTGATGATATTATCGTCTTCCGTCGCGAGGGAACTTATTTTGTAACCAAAGTCACTGATAAAGCTTTTATTGGTAAAAATCCGTTATACCTGGCTGTTTTCAGGAAAGACGATAAACGTACCATTTATAATGTAGTTTACCGCGACGGCAAGACCGGGTTTTCATACATGAAACGGTTCTCTGTAAATGGAGTCACGCGTGATAAGGAATATGACATTACGCAAGGCACCCCCGGGTCACGTATTACCTATTTCTCTGCCAATCCAAATGGTGAAGCTGAAGTTCTGAAGATTTTACTCAAACCTAAGCCAAGGATTAAAAAACTGGCTTTCGAAGCTGATATGGGTGAACTTGCCATCAAAGGGCGTCAGTCGATGGGCAACATCCTTACAAAACATGAGGTACATAAAATCTCACTCAAGGAGAAAGGTCTTTCTACCCTGGGTGGCCGTAAAATCTGGTTCGATGAAGATGTACTCAGGCTGAATTCTGATAACAGGGGCAAGTTCCTGGGTGAGTTTACAGGTGAGGATAAGATATTGACAGTCTACAAGAACGGGGAGTATGAGCTATACACATTTGATCTGGGCAACCACTTTGATCCTGAGATTCTGATTATTGAGAAGTTTGATCCAAGAAAAATTCTTTCATGTGTATATTATGATGCTGAACAAGGATTTTATTACGTAAAACGCTTTGAGATTGAGGAAGTTGATGGGAAACGTATACGGTTCATAGGAGAGCATCCCGAAAATAAACTGATCAGCATCACATGGGTGAGGTATCCAAGGCTGGAGATAGAATTTGGCGGGAAAAATATTGACCGTGAAAATGAAATCATAGAAGTAGCCGAGTTCATTGGAGTTAAATCGTGGAAGGCCAAAGGGAAACGCATTTCAAATTACAGTATCCGGAATGTGAAGGAGATCGAACCTGTCATAAAGGATGAGGATGAAAAACCTGCATCTGAAGAGGAACAGAATGATAAAAACGATGTTGGATTCGATGATGTTCCGTTCGAAATTAAAAGACCCGGCAGGGAAGAGGATCCAAACCAGATGTCGCTGTTCTGAAAACAATTTGCCGGTTTTGACCTTCTTTGTTATCTTACCGGTTTCTATTTATTATGAGGATATATCTTACAGGATACATGGGGTCAGGAAAATCGACACTTGGCCGGAAGCTGGCCAGGCATGCTGGCTTGCAGTTCGTCGACATGGATCATTATATTGAAGAACGAAACTGTAAATCAGTTCCCGTGATTTTTGCGGAGGAAGGCGAAGCTGAATTTCGGAAGAAAGAAAGAAAAGCACTGGAAGAGTTGTCGGAATTTACTGATGTGGTAGTCGCAACCGGAGGAGGTGCACCATGTTTCTTCGATAATATGGACTTAATGAACAGTACCGGTATTACAATATTTTTAAACATCGATCCCAAAATCCTTGCTGCCCGTTTGCTGAAATCAAAAACCGAACGGCCCCTGATCAAAGGTAAATCAAAAGAAGAACTCGTAAAGTTTATTGGGGAAACCCTTCATAAAAGAAAAGAATTCTACACAAAGGCCAGGTACGAAATCACAAAACCTGATATAGAATTAGATCACCTGTTGAGCATGCTGAATCGGGGATAGTACCCGTTATTTGTAGTTCCTGATATAAAATTCCCTGAAAGTTTTCACTACTTCTTTATTATGCCACTGCAAAAAGTTCTGTTAAGTTAAAAGTCAACTGCCAGGAAAGGGCTGCTTAAGGTAAATGGTATCCGGATGATCAGAATAAACAAAAAAGCCACCTGCATCAGTGCACGTGGCTTTTTTGAGATTATTTAACTACCTTAATTAGTTGGTACCGCTTGTATCTGTGCTCTCAGGAACAGTAGGGAAAGCAGGAATCTGAGTCGGATCAACAGCATTTTCAATCTGATCCTGAACCCGTGATCTTTCCTGAATCATCTCATCGCGTGGAATGAAAGCTGATCCCATAATGGACAAAATCAACAGTGACCCTGCCAGCACCCAGGTGGCTTTTTCCAGGAAATCCGTTGTTTTGCGAACCCCCATAATCTGGTTCGATGACTGGAAGTTACTGGCCAGACCTCCACCTTTGGAATTTTGAACCAGTACAATCAGGGTAAGTAAAATACAGACGATGAAAATCAAAACAATGATGAGCGTGTACATTTCAATGCGATTAAGTATTTTTTAATTTTTCTATCTCTTCAATTCGGCTTGCAAAGTAAATACTTTTTTCCGGATATTTCAAGCTTAATTTTCTAAAAGCTTCCAGTGCCTTATCATATTTTTTTTGATTGAAATATATCATTGCCAGCGTTTCCGTTACAAGATTATCATCTTCTGAAAGTGAACGTGCCACTACCTGTTGATGTAATTCGCCGGAGTATTTTTCCAAAAGAGGCTTGTCAGGTTTGATTTTGCCCGGCTGTGAATTCAGAAACCTGTCTATAAGATTCTTACCCTCCACAGATATTGGATACCCCTGTTTACCTGCCTGTTTTTCCTCCATATCATCCAGAAAGTAATTGCTGTATTGTTCTTCTTCTTTTGAATGAAGAAAATGATATAGTTGTTTCCTGTCGGGAAGCATGAGGGCTGCTTTTTTCAGAACATTTTCAAACCTGGGATTGCCATTATTTTTAAGATTCTTCAGGTAAAGCATCCATGCTGCCTGAAAATAAGGATATCTTTTTGTCAGGTGTTGAAGTTCTTCCACAGAAGATTGATTTAGCAAATAGGGTTTTTCAGTCAGTTTGAAAAATTCTTCTTTTTCCATAGGTTACCAGTTTGCAAGAGTGGCATTAAAAATATCTTCAGTTATTTTATTGATGATTTCAGGCACCAGTGAATCTTCAACATCAGTCAGGGTCAGGAAACTGTCGAAATCTTCAAAGGCTGAAAACGATCGGTCGAGACTCTGGTCAGGGTCAATGGCATTTGTGTATTTTACCCTGATTGTAACAGTAAGCCTGTTCTGCGCTGCCATGTCATCCTTCTGGATAGACATTGGTCTGACTTCATATCCTGTAATCTGCCCTTCAAATATCAGGTCGCCATCTTCTGCCAATTCATTAAGTGATGTCTGGCGCTGCAGCTTTTCCTTAAGTGCTTCAGTAAACGTCTGGCTAAGTGTTGGATTTACAAGCCGTGCCCTGTTTGGAAAATAATATACGGAAAAGGTTCTTATAGCCGGAGAAATGTTGGCTCCGGTGAAGGAATAACCTACCTTACAGGAGTTTATGGAAACTGTCAGCAAAATGACAGTCATCATCATCATCATCAATCTATTGAGCATCAATTTATCCTTTTATGTCGTGTTCCTTTATTTTCCTGTATAGCGTTCGTTCTGAGATACCAAGTTCACTTGCAGCATGTTTCCGCTTGCCATGATGTTTTTCCAGGGCTTTTGTAATCAGTTCTATTTCTTTATCCTCCAGGGAAAGCGATTCTTCAATGACCTCTTCTGTATCCTGAATGTTTTTCCTGTCATATTCCTTAAAAGGTACAGGTTTGGGTGTTTTCTCTATGGTGGGCAGATCAGGTTCAGCATCATAAAGGTTTTGTATAATCCGTGAATGATCACCTGATACTGACATTTCATTATTCCCCATCATATCAAGGACAAGTTTTTTAAGATCATTCATATCCCTCTTCATATCGAAAAGGATTTTATAAAGAATCTCACGTTCATTTGAAAAACTTTTATCTTCCTGCCTTGAAAGCAGTGCAGGCAGGTTTTTAGAGGTGATCGATGGCAGGTAATGCTGCAGTATATCAGCAGTTATATCCCTGTTCTGTTCTATGATCGATATCTGTTCGGTAATGTTTTTAAGCTGCCTCACGTTACCGGGCCAACGGTAGTTTTCCAGTAAAATTCTGGCTTCATCATCCAGACGTAGGGGAGGCATCCGGTATTTTTCTGCAAAGTCGCGGGCAAATTTCCTGAACAGTAAAAAAATATCCTCAGGCCGCTCCCGCATGGGCAGAATGTGTATTGGAACCGTATTGAGCCTGTAAAATAAATCTTCCCTGAATTTTCCCTCTTCAATTGCTTTTGGAATATCCAGGTTGGTAGCAGCAATTACCCTCACATTGGTTTTTATAACTTTTGACGAGCCAACCCTGATAAACTCTCCGGTTTCAAGAACACGTAGCAATCTTACCTGGGTAGGAAGCGGAAGTTCACCCACTTCATCCAGGAAAATCGTGCCTTCATCGGCTTCCTGGAAATATCCCTTTCTGTCTGATAGTGCACCCGTAAAAGATCCTTTTTCATGCCCGAATAATTCAGAATCAATAGTACCTTCAGGAATTGCTCCGCAGTTCACAGCAATATATTTACCATGTTTCCGGCTGGAGAACTGGTGTATGATTTGTGGAAATACTTCTTTTCCTGTTCCGCTTTCACCTGTAATCAAAACTGACAGGTCAGTAGGGGCAACCTGCACGGCAACTTCAATTGCACGGTGCAATCCCGGTGAGTTTCCTATGATCTCAAATCTCTGCTTTAAATCCTGAATATCCATAACGTTCTACTTTCAGCCTTCAAATTTACAATTTTTCAACAGCAATGTTTCAAATGGATTTTCAATTAACCTTTTTTATTTATAATCAGTTCAGATTAAAAAGAGATTAAAATTTTCAGTGGCTGATTATCAGGTTTATTTATCATTATCTTTGCTGCCTGAATTTTAACAAAGTAGATGAAGTTTATAGCGATTATACCTGCCCGTTACCAGTCAACCCGCTTCCCGGGAAAGCCCCTGGCTTTGCTGGGAGGTAAAACTGTTATCCAGCGGGTATATGAAAATGTGCACAGGGCTCTTGAGCATGTGTGGGTGGCTACCGATGACAATCGCATCGTTAAAGCTGTAGAATCTTTTGGCGGACATGCTGTTCTTACACTTGCAACACATGCCAGCGGAACCGATCGTTGCGCCGAAGCTGCCCGCAAACTTGAAGGACATATCGACTTTGATGTCGTGATCAACGTACAGGGGGATGAACCTTTTGTAAGAACTGATCAGATCGAAGCTTTAAAGACATGTTTCGATGGTGAATCCAGAATTGCAACCCTTGTAAAGAAAATTGACACCATTGACGAACTATTTAATCCAAACAGGCCAAAAGTCGTGCTCAACAACAGTCAGCATGCACTTTACTTCAGCAGGTCACCCATTCCTTTTATCAGAGATGCAGAAGATAAGCAATGGGTATATAAACATCAGTTTTGGGCCCACATAGGCATGTACGCATACCGTAAAGAAACATTGCAGGAAATTACAAGGCTTCAGCAGGGTGGGCTCGAAATGGCTGAATCGCTGGAGCAGCTGAGATGGCTTGAGAATGGTTACATGATTAAAACTGCTGTTACAGATTTCCAGGGGCAGGGTATCGATACTCCTGATGATCTGCTGGCAGCCGCTGAATTGTTGGTGAAATAACAGGCATATTTTTTGCTTATCAGTAATAAAAATAGTAAATTGCTTTCTATGGATAAATTTCTACATATTATTCTCTTTTCAGTAATAATCTTTCTTTCATCTGCCGTATTTCCGGTTTATGGCAGCAGACCTCAGAATGATGTGAAGCCAATTGAATCCAATGAATTGAAAGTATACCCAAATCCTGCGGACAACGGCAGGGTAACGCTTGAGCTGAACAATGGCATGATATCAGAAGTCCGGCTCATTAATATTGCAGGAAAAGAAGCTGCAATGCAAAAAATGGATTTCGAAACTCCTAAATATACTCTTGAACTTCTAAATGTACCAAACGGCATTTATTTTATCAGGGTAAAAACAACTGAAAATAAAGTCGTCGTTAAAAAGCTTGTCGTGTCAGGTCGTTAAACATTCGATGTTTAAAAGTTAATGTGAAAACCTGCATTAAAAGATCTTGGCAATGGATAAGTTCCATTATCATTTCCCGGTTTAAGAGGATCACCTATCATAGATGATTCAGGATCACGGCCTTTATACCTTGTTAGCGTAAAGATATTTGAGGCACTTAAATATATTCGTGCTGATGAGATATCGAAAGCTGAAAGGAAAACAGATGGAAAAGAAAAACCCAACTGAACATCCTTAACCCTGATAAAAGAAGCTTGTTCAAGGTACCAGGTTGAAGGTCTGTCGTTTTGATTGATATTATTAATATCTGCTCTGATATAATTTACAGACGGTTTATCTACCCTGTAAAAATTTTGAGCGTAATTTCTGTTTTTATTATGACCAAGGTCTTGTGATGAAAATCCCTCTATAGCAGCTCTTGAGTGATTGTAAATTTCAAAATTATGCATTCCATAGATGAAAAAAGACAGGTCGAAGTTTTTGTATGTGATCTCAGGATTTATACTGTACATGAAATCAGGAATCGTTTTTCCAATAATCGTTCTGTCGAGAACGTTGATTATACCATCATTGTTTAGGTCCTTAAACTTTAAATCACCAGGTGAAGGTGATCCTGTTGCAGGCATGGCATGGAGATAAATACCTTCCAGGTTAAAATCATCGGGGGTTAGGATCCTTTCAGCGATAAATCCATAGAAGCTTCCAATTGAATGATTTAATGAAGTGATATTATTCTCCGTCAGGATATCATTGGGGATGTACTTGACCATATTTTTAATTGTGGATACATTACCATTGATATTGTATTTCAGACGGCCTTTGGATTTCATGTAATTAATGGACAATTCAAACCCTTTATTCTGGATCTCACCTAAGTTAACCCAAGGATCTCCCGGACCGTTTAACCGTCCATATGCAGCAGACATAGGTTTTTTGACCAGAAGATCATTTTGATTTTTTATAAAGTATTCTGCGGTAATATGAAACTGTTGATTGAGGGAACTCAGGTCGAAACCATAGTTCCACATTTCAGCAGCTTCCCATTTTATAAATGGATTGCCCATGTTCTCAATTACATTTAATGCAGGCACCATTCTCTGATCTTCTCCAAAAACAGGTGAGAATTGATTAAATCCATCCAATCTCGACATATATTGAAAATTTCCAATATTGGAATTTCCTGTCCTACCCCAACCTATTCTTAACTTCACAAAAGGTATTTTACTGTTCTCCGGAAAGAAATCCTCATTCAATCTCCATCCTCCTGAAATTGAAGGAAATGTTCCCCACCTGTTTTTGTATCCAAACCTTGAATTCCCATCTCTGCGCAAACTGGCGGTTAAAAGATATTTATTGCGGTAGCTGTATATGAGTCGTCCGAGGTAGGATTCAGCTGCAAATGGATGGTTAAATCCTGTAACCTGCCGTCCGTTTTCATACGATTGGCTAATTACGTTCAGTTGTTCATATGGAAACCCCAAGGCTGTACCGTTAACTATGTTTTGTTCGCTTTTTCTTACATGATGTACTGCTGTTAATGTGATATCATGATTTTGTAACTCTCGGGTGAATGTAAGCTGGTTCTCCATTGAAAGGGAAACATGTTCAGAATAATTTTCGGTAAGCTGTGCCTGGTTTTTACTTCTTACACCTAATTCGAATGATGGAAACCAATTTTTTGTTCTGGAAAATATAGCATCTGCAGATGGCATGATTCTATATGTTAAACGATCAGATAGCTTTAATTCAAGATACACACTTGCCATTATATTATGTTGATAATCATGGAATTTTCCCAATTCAAGGGGTGCTCGTGGATTAATTTTGTCATTATAACCTGTATTGACTACGATCTCTTGATGTCCGTCTGGCATTTGGTAGAAATAAGGAATCTGGGGTCCTTCAAAACCTCCCTTGTTATTCTGATTAAAAACTCTCATAAGGGGCGAAGCAATCAGAGACTGATGCCATGGATTCCCTTCCCATGTGCTTGGATTTTGCTTAATAATTCGTGAGATATTGATGGATTCGCCTAGTTTTAAAACTTTTGCAATTTGAAAATCAGAATTGGCTCTCAGGCTGTATCTGTTAGAGTTGGTGCCAATTAAGATTCCATCTTCTTTAAAATAATTTGCGGATATAGAGTAAGTTGACTTTTCTCCACCTCCTGAAACATGAATGTTGTGACTGTAGCCAATTGCTGATTGAGTGATCTCTTTCTGCCAGTCTGAACCTGATTCCCATCCTTTTCCAAAATACCATTCCCTGAAATGGTCAAGGTATGCAACCGGTACCGTAACTTCGTTTGAACTTAGAATTTCATTATAAAATAAGCTATATTCTCCTGCATTCATAATTTCAATCCGTCGTGGTACCCTGTTTATTGAATAGAAGGCAGAATATGAAATCCGGGGGGTGCCTGGTGCACCGCGTTTGGTTGATATTATAATTACTCCATTGGCCCCATCTGCTCCATAAATTGCAGAAGCTGATGCATCCTTTAGAATTTGAATCGATTCAATGTCTGATGGATTAAGATGAATCATACTTGTTGTTATAGTACCATCAATTACAAAAATGGGATTCGAATTTTGATTAATGGATCCTATCCCCCTGATGCGTATCTGTGCTTCTTGACCGGGTGTTCCCTGCTGATGGATAAAAACACCTGAAGCATTTCCTTGTAATGCCTTGTAAAAGCTGCCCGACGGCACCTTATTTAATTCACGTGAAGAAACCAAAGAAACAGAACCTGTTAAATCAGCCTTATTAATTTTTCCATAACCTATTACAACTATTTCATCCAGGCCGAATGTTGCTTCACTTAAAGTTACTTCATAATAGCTCCTGCCATCCAGCTCCAGTTCCAGGATTCTCATACCGATGTATGAAAACAACAATTTTTTTACATCGGATGGAACTTTAAAAGAAAAGCTTCCATCATGTTTTGTGGTTGTGCCTGTATCATATCCCCCGGCAATAATTGTAACCCCCGGCAAAATATTTCCCGAGATATCTTTGACCGTTCCAGAAATAAGATTCTGAATTTCATTAATTCTGTTTTCCTTCTGATGATCAGTATTTAATTTAGTGTCAGGTTCTATCAGAATGATCTGGTTTTCAAGTTCCCTGAACTTCAGAGGCATATTCTTGAAAACAATCTGCAAAATCACAGCAACTGGTTTCTCTGAAACATTGATGCTAATGTTTTGTAAAACATCAACTTCATCATTATTGTAAAAGAAGCGATATTGAGTTTGATTTTCTATTGTATTAAACAACTGCAGCAGGGAGATATTTTTAAGCTTCAGGCTTATCCTGGGATCCTGAGACCAAACCTCTTCTGTATGGAAAAAAAGAAGCAGTATGAAAAGCCAGAAAATTTTCATTCCCGAAAAGGTATATTTTTCAGGTTTAAAAATATAAAAAGAATTGATTCTTGTTTATGATTCTTGTTATTATGAAATGGACCAGGGTACAGTTTTCAATATAAAAATTTCCAGGTGCATCCTTAGTTTTCTGATAAGAAGATGATATTATTCCCTTCTATTTTATAATCAACATATTGAGATGAACCAAAATAAGAAATCACTTCATTTATACTTTCCCTGCCTAACGATCCGGAGAACCTCCGGGTTTTAACCAGGTCATCTGAAAATTCAATCTGCACATCAAACCACCGTTCAAGTTTTTTTTCAAGCTCCTCCAGGGACTCATTTTTAAATATCAATTTTCCATTTTTCCATTCAACTTCTGGTGCCAGATCAGACAATTCTTCCAGATTCATTTGTTCACTTTCAGTAGAATATACCACCTTTTGGTTTGGTGATAGAATCAGGAATTTATTTTGAGTATTCACCTGAAGACTTCCGTTTACCAGGGTAACTGAGGCTGAAGCCTCCTCAGGATATGCATTTAAATTGAACTCTGTTCCTAAAACCTCAACTTTTAATCCTTTTTGAGTGTGTACCAGGAAAGGATGTTCAAGATCCTTTTTGACCGAAAAATAAGCCTCTCCTTCAAGATATAATTCCCGGGAGTTTGAATTAAAATCATTATTATATATGATTTTACTGCCTGAATTCAGCCAGATCCGGGAGCTGTCTGGTAAATACATCATGGTTTTATCTCCATATTCACACATGATCGTTATCGTTTCTTCTTCTTTGGATTCCTGATGGCTGTTAAACCACCAGAATAGAGGGAAACTCAAAACTAAAACAAGAATGGCAGCATATTTGAACCAGTGAAAAATTATTTGCTTTCCATTCCGGATGCTTTTTCTTCCTTTATAAATTTGAAGTTTTTCGAGTGCTTTTTCTGTATCAAAATCGGTTTCTTCTTTTCCTAATGCTGAACATCCCCAAATCTCAACAAAATCCTGATATAGCTTCCTGTTTTCATCGCTTTCCAGTAACCATGCCGATACTTTTTCTTTCTCTTCCGTAGTGGCATCCCCTGATAGAAATCGTATAATCAGAATATAAAATTCGTCTTTTTCAATCATAAGTGATAACTTAGTTAGATTCAGATGCTCGAAAATAAAAAATCCCTGTATTAAACAACATTACTTTTGCTATTTTATATAGATATAATCTGAGTAATTAATAGAATATCTTCTTATGCCATGTTATTATTAACAAGTACAAGGAAACTCCTCATGAATTTTTTTTTATTTTGTGGAATCAGATGATCATGCTGAATACCATGTTTCAAATTTTAAATCCGTAACAATGAAATCTTTTTGTTTGATTCCTCTTTTTTTAACCATTTTCTCTTTTGTTTCTTATTCGCAAATTTATAATCGGACAGATACCCTGTTGATTTTCCATACGCAAGTCGTTCCTGCAATTGATGGTGTAGGGGATGATGAGTCCTGGACTGACACAGAGTGGAACTTTATTGATAAAATATGGATGCCGTATAACAATCAGTCTGATAACCTTAACCAGGAAAACGGATTAATGCTTTGGGGGGGTGCTGAGGATTTCAGTGGAAAATACAAAATCCTGTGGTCATCTGAAACAAACCTTCTTTATTTTTTGGCAGTCATTACCGATGATGTTTTTACCGACGGCTATTCCTATGATGAAAATCCGAACCAGGGTGGAAATTATCCCAGTTATGACATTCTAGAAATCTTTATTGATGAAAATCGATCAGGAGGTCTCCACGTGTTTGATGCAACTGGTAGCACGGGAACATCCCTGGGCACAAATGCAGAAAATGCATTTTCATATCATCTGGCTGCCAATGCTCCGGATGATGGCATTGTTCAGAATCTCTTTCATGCACTGGATATAGTCGGTACAAACTGGGGCTATCCAAGTCAGAAAATTGCAGATTATGCAAATCATTTTCCTGAATTCGCGCTTCGGAAGGAAGGAAATTTGTATATCTGGGAGTTTTCAATGGAAGTTCATAAAGAAAATTATAACCCGCTTGATCAGGCAGCTTCTGTTCTCCAACTTGTTGATGGACACATCATGGGAATATCTCTTGCATATTGTGATAATGATAATCCGTTTGAAACACCTCTCAGGAGGGATCATTTTATAGGTTCTGTGGATGTCCCCCTCAACGCCTATAATGAGCATTGGAAACAAGCTGACTGGTTTGGTGTAGCTAAACTTGTTCAGGATAATACTACCTACACAGACTGGTATGATATACAAAAACCGGATAAACTTACTTTATTTCATTCATCTGATAAGATACATGCTGCCTTTTCTTCTTTTTCCAAAGGAAGGTTGCAGGCAAGAATTCTGGATCTGCAGGGCAGGGTGGTTTTTCAGTCAATAAGTCAAAAAACGGATCCGGTATGGAAGGGGGAATTTTATACCGGGCATTTTCTAAAGGGAATTTATCTTATGGAAATAACATGCAATGGAATCCGTCAGACAGCAAAATTCACAATACCTTAGGTATAGGGTCAGGTAAAAAAAACGTCACCGTAATTTATCCGGTGACGTTTTTTTAAAACTTTCCCCTATTCTGTTGTATATGAGACCCAGGAATTGCCATTAAAATGAGAAACCCCTTTTGTGGTGCCAATCCAAAGAGTTCCATCAATATCAACCTCTATACACCTGACATCGTTGCCTGCTAATCCATCGTTCACAGTATAGCCAGTCCAGCCTGTCCCATCAAAGACAGATAACCCTTCAGGTGTGCCTATCCATAAATTGCCATCAGTATCCTTGTTTATACATTGGATTCGGTTACTTAATAAACCATCAGACACATAAAATTGCTCCCAACCTTTTTTAGCATTTTTCCCCCAATGTTTCGCAAGTCCTTCATCAGTCCCAAACCACCTGATTGCACCATCAATAAAAACTGAAAGGATGTTGTTGGATGGCAGCATGCTCCAAGGAATTTCCAACGGAGATGCAGCAGTCACAGCGTCCACATCATTGGTTCTGAAACGTGCAACCCCACCTCCGTTAGTACCCAGATACATAGTGTCATTTACTGAAGCTGCCGAAGTAACCCGGTTTATAGTGAAAAATTCTGCAGGATAGTGGTTACCCATTTGAATTGAAGGCCATTTGTTTCCTTTAAAAACGGCTAATCCTTTATTTGTCCCAAACCATCGGTAGTATTTGTTGTCCACTTCGATTATTGTCACCGAATCGCCTTTCATTGTTGCCTGTCCTGGAAAAAGTGTTGCAGTATTTTCTTCTGTATAGGTTGTAACTCCTGAAGAGGCATCCACTGGTAGAGTTGCAACATTTACACCCTGAAAAGTGGCAACCCATAGCTCCGGCCCGTTATCTGTAATT
Source organism: Bacteroidota bacterium (assembly GCA_023412195.1). GTDB lineage: Bacteria > Bacteroidota > Bacteroidia > Bacteroidales > Prolixibacteraceae > Mariniphaga. The sequence continues at coordinate 67,107 of JAEYNZ010000140.1, read as the reverse complement.
TCAAATGCCAGGTCATTGATTATTCCCTGTGTGATTTTTGGATTGTCATGTATTACTTTCCAGATTGTGCCGTCAAATGAGGCAAGGCCTTTATTTGTTGCAAAATATTTAATACCATCCGAATCGATATGGATGGCATTAATATGGTTGTCGGGTAATGACTGGAGTCTTTCGGGAACAACATCATCTTTACAGCCTGAGATTATTATTGCTGCAAATAAAACTAATAAATATATATTTTTCATTATTGCCTTTTATTTAACCATTTGAATGATGAGGGAATCAAACACTTTTTGTTTACCTGAATCACCGGATATGGTTAGTATATAGGTTCCCGTTTTTAGATCAGAGGTTGCATTCCAGTTTAAATTGTGCATACCCTTTTCATATTGGCCATTGTTGATATTCCTGATGTGTTTTCCATCCATTGTATACAAGGAAAAATTGAGGGTAGAATGTTCTTCAACATTAAAAGAAATGGTAGCCTGATTACGTACTGGATTTGGATATACCTTCAGAGAGAATGATTTGTCGGTCAGCACAGAGGGGGCTGATACCACTTTCCCTGAAACCTGTACCAGTTCAATTCCTGTTTCAGCACCGAGATTACGGCTGTATTGTTTTTGTGCTGCATTGTTCCAATGTTCATGTGTCCCTAAACTTTTAAGTGGGCCATTTCCGTCAGGGTTATAAACTATACCTTCAGGCCAGTTTTCTGGTGAGGCCGCCTGGTGAAGGTAATCATCAACACCTTCCCAGTTTGGATAATTCTGAGGTTGATTAACCCCGTTAAATTCAGTCCTGAGGAAATCATAACAAACCGATTCAAGGGCTACCTGATCGAGTGACATAAAAACAGAGCTTGTCCAATCTCCATTAAACGGAGACATATTCCACTTCCGTGGCGGTTTTACTTCGCTTTCACTTCCACCATACAATCCTTCGATTACAAAAAGCATTGTATTATTGCCTAGATTTTTATGTCCCATAATGTCTACCATTACACGGTATTTATTATAACCAGTATTTGCCTGGTCAAGCCCGTTGTTGGAAGTTGACACAAGAGATGGATGAAGATGGCCGGCCCCATCCCGTGTAATAGAACCAAAATGGTTTTTTGTATTGAGGGTAATTCCAGCCCGCACATGTGACTTCAGGCATGCGACATTTATCATGTAATCGGCATCTTCCATCTCTTCAAAATAGCTTTCATTTTCTGCATTTAACACATTCCCATGATCTGAATAGTTCATGGAGGGATTTACTGCAGGTAAAATAAATGTACGGTTATGATTTTCGGTTGTCTTGTCTGCATATTTGACTTGCGGGAATTCCTGGTGCCATACATTGAAATTATGATGATAAATATGTGACATTGGATCTCCTATGTAAATGTTTTCCTGTGGCACACCTGCAATATGAACGAGTTGCCTGAGAAGATTCAATACAATGAAAGGTCCGGTTTCTGTAGCAGCATAATGAGTTGCTCTCCAGGAAGGTTGAATGGTCCCGCTTGATTGGATGGCAAATCCATTTTCTTTTTCCTGTGGAGTAAGCAACCAACTTGCTGTTCCCTGATTAATCTTTATAAAGATTGTCTCACCATTTTGATATCCCCTGGCAGCATCATGTTTTTTGCGGTTATGGAACGTAAATAAGGAATCCCAGGCATTCTTTAATTGAGTTGTGCCTGTGAGGCTGGTTACTGATTCTTCAACCATTCCCCTGATTATTATGGTATCGTTGTTTTGATAATCCCAGAATGCATCTCCAGGGGTGTTAGTACATGCCTCGTTGGTTGCTTCAGGATTCCATGCCCATACTACTCTTCCTGGAATAATTCCCAGACCTTCGCCCATGGGATTGTTGGCCCCATCAGGTGGTTCAGTCATTGTTGCAGGTGCGGCAAATGATTTTTTCTGTTCCTGGGAAATGAAAAATATGCCTGATGCAACAACTCCCGCTACCAGCATAAGGAGTGCAGGTGTAAATTTCTTTTGTTGAAATAAACTCCCTGATCTTCTGAAAGCAGCGTATGCTGAGGTAAAAGACAGGATATAGAGTACAAACCCCGACATTAATGGTGCTGCCGCCCGCATGCAGGGATATCCTGCACGTGATGGCTTTGGAATTACTCTTACTAAAAACCATATGGTGGCAAGTAATCCTGCAACAATAAGGATTAGTCTGGATTGATGTTTTTCAAGTAAACTTACTCTTGCTTTTTTTATGAATTCTGCAAGTGAGCGGTTTTTAAATAAATTCATGGTGCTTTTCTTTTGCTAATATATTGATATAATTCTTCGGCGACCAACCAGTGTCCGTTGCTGTTCCAGTGATTGTCGCCCATTATAAAATACTCCATTCCCAAGGCAGCTGAAACCGGTGGACTTATAAATGATGGATAAAAGTTAATAAACCCTGTATTGTACTCCTCTGAAAAATCTTTCCAATACTTGACATACCTGTCTTCCGGATTCATGGTTCTGATTTGTTCTTCCCATGGATGTACTGATATTGTCATCCTGATACCATAATCCTGGCACAATTCCTTAAGCTTTTTCATGTTGTTTTTGCCTAAATTCAATCCTTTTTCAGCCAGAACTGAAAAGGCAGGGTTGTCAAGCCATCCGGATACCCCATGGAACTGTGGATTTGAAAGAAGAATGTGATCATCGAATCCGGAAAAAAATGAGGCGTACAATTCAAGTGCATCTGCCTGGTCTCCTTTTTGTCGGTAGTCATCAAAAACTGTTGCTTTTTTCAGAAATCGTTCAGTTTCCTTTGCTCTTTGAAAACGCAGGAGTGTATGGAGGGTATATGAATGATTTATCATCTGAGTTTTCAGTTTTATGAAGGTATTCCTGAATAAGCTCCTTTTTTTTGGTACAAAATATTCATATACAATTTCATTCTGAATATCGGAAATATCGATAATTACAAATAGTTCATCGAACCGGAGACCCATTTCTTCAATAAGGTATTTTGTTTTCAGATAATAAATCCGGGGTGAATAACTTACAGCTGCTGCATTTAATACTTCATAGTTTTGATCTTTTAGTTTCTCCTCAAGCCTGCCGGCAAATGTTTCACTATAATTTACCCCAACACCTTCCGTATGTGAATCACCCATCAGCAAAATTCTTTTTTTATCTGAACGGAGTGGAATTTCATGAACTGCTTTATCCCTGAACCCAAGTGAATTTGTATGGATCAAATAAGAAATGCTGCTCCATTTGGCAATTGATTTCTGATTGGGTATAAGTCCGTGATGGTAATAATAATGAGAAGATCTGAAAGTTTTATCTGAATCTTTTATAAGCAAGGTTCCAAGCAGCATATCAATAACAATAAACACCAAGGCTGCCAAAAGGAACAGGATCAGTACAATATTTATTTTCTGTTTTTTATTCATTGGCTGCTGGGCCTTAATCAAGGCTGTCGATAATTTGAAAGCGAGGTAAAGTATTTACATGAGTCTGTTTCGTTTTGTCGAATAGGTAATTCCCCATGATAAGGTAGTCCATGTCAGTTCTCATAAAGCAAACAAAGGCGTCTTCAGGTGTGCATACAACAGGTTCACCCCGTACATTAAAACTTGTATTGATTACCAGCGGATTTCCGGTAATGGAATAAACCTCCCGAAGAAGATGATAAAACCTGGGATTTATTTCTTCATGAACTGTCTGAACCCTTGCAGAATAATCGATATGGGTTACAGAAGGTATGGTTGACCGTTCAAAATAAAGCTTCTTCTGTAAAGGGAAACCTTCATAATTCTGAGGCAGGGTTTTCCTGTGAATTTCCTTTACAGGACAAACCAGCAGCATATATGGAGAAGGTTGATCAAGATCAAAATACTCATTCGTAAATTCTGACATAATAGCTGGTGCAAAGGGTCTGAACCCTTCCCTGAACTTTATCTGCAGGTTAAGTTTTTTTTGCATTTCACCAGATCGTGCATCAGCCAGAATACTTCGGTTTCCCAAAGCTCTTGGCCCAAATTCCATTCTCCCCTGAAACCAGCCAATTATTTTTCCTTCTCCTATTAGCGATGCGGTCTGTTTGCATAGTTGTTCAAAATCGTTGACATATCTGGCAGAAGCCTTGTATTTAGAAATGGTTTTGTAAATATGGGCATCAGAAAATGAGGGGCCAAGTAAAGCGCCATCCATCCCATCCTGTTTTTCTGATTTTATGTTCCTTGGCTGGTTGAGGTAAATGTACCGTGCTACAAGGGCAGCACCAACAGCACCACCTGCATCCCCAGCCGCTGGTTGTATCCATATACTTTTGAATAAGCCACTTTTAAGTAGTTTGCCATTTGCTACACAGTTTAAAGCAACACCACCTGCCATTACCAGATTGTCTGATCCGGTTATATTCTTTGCAGTTTCTGCCAGCTTTAATACAATATCTTCTGTTACCTGCTGAATGGCAAGTGCCAGGTTGCAATATGACTGGCCGATTTCTGTTTCAGGTTGCCGGGGTGGAATGCCAAAAAGCTTTTTCCACTTTTTATTATTTGTCATCCTAAGGCCGGATGCATAGTCGAAATACTTCATGTTCAGGGTGAAAGATCCATCGGGTTTTATAATAACCAGTTCATTGGTTATGATATTTTTAAACTGCATGGTTTCACTTGCCTTCGGCTGACCATATGGTGCAAGCCCCATCAGTTTATACTCCCCACTGTTCACCCTGAATCCACAGTAGTATGTGAATGATGAATACAACAGTCCCAATGAATGCGGAAACTGCAGCTCCGTCAATATTGTGATGGAATTGTCCTTACCGAGCCCAATCGTAGTAGTTGACCATTCTCCCACACCATCGATTGTCAGAATTGCAGCCTCATTATAGGGTGAAGGATAGAAAGCGCTTGCAGCATGTGAAAGATGGTGTTCCGGAAATAAAACCGGAACGCCATGTATACCTGCCTTATTTAATTCGGTTTGGATGTGCTGCCTGATGTGGAGTTTATCCCGTAACCATACTGGTATGGCATGAAAGAAACTTTTTATTCCCCTGGGAGCAAAACCATGAAAAGTTTCAAGGATACGCTCAAATTTCAGTAGAGGTTTATCGTAAAATGCGACGTAATTTACCTGTGAAATGTCTTCATCAAGTTCAGAAAGCACATATTTTAAAGCATGAGATGGAAATGTACTGTCATGTTTCCGGCGTGTAAACCTTTCTTCCTGTGCTGCAGCAATGATCTTCCCGTTTTTAATGATACAGGCTGCACTGTCGTGATAATAAGCTGAAATCCCTATAATAATCTCGTTCATCATCATGAAATACTAAAACAGTAGCATGACTGTTTCTAAAACAAAGTATAAATAAATGGAGCAATGGCAGAACTTCCGCTTAAAATGATCAGGATACTGAAGAACAGCAGGATGATCAGTAGCGGTATCAGCCAGAATTTTTTCCTTGTTTTCAGAAAATCCACTAAATCTTTTATTAGTTCCATTTTTGAATCGATTAGAATGGTTTTATAAGATCAGCTGCACTAAACCGATGGTTCCGCGTTATAAAAAATGAAGGAACACCTTTGTCAGATGCTCCAAGATTCATTTTTTTTCTGATGCTTCTTCTTTTGAATATACTGACAGGAATGACAACAAGAACAAAGATGACAGCCATGAAAAACCTGCCTGTTATATATCCCAATAATTCTCCAAGCGCAAACCAAAATAACCCAAAGTACCTGAACGGGACTGGCCATACCATCAAAATAATTAAGACTGCCAGTGAAACATGTAAAAAGTATTTCACTCCTGTGAATGAATAAATCAACAGGAGAATCAGGATGAAAGCCAGCCCTGACCCATAAATTTGTGCTGTACTTAATTGTCTTTTTAACAGGTTCATTTCTTTTCTTATCCTCTAGTTTGTTATTTTTTCACAAACCTCCCTGAAAAATGATCGCCATCTGGTTTATAAATGCTTATAACATACAATCCTGGCTTAAGTGCTTTAACAGGAATTTCATAACCTGCCTCCAGATAATTCTGATAAATTGCTTTACCGGTAATATCGATGATTTGTAAAAAGCAACGGTTGTCAAATTTTCTGCTGATATGGAGTTTTTCGTAAGCTGGATTGGGATAAAACGCAATACCATTTTCTTCAGATATCAAATCTGAGTTTGTGGTCTGGCATCCTGTTCCCTGGTTCGTTACATAAACATCAATTGTATCATTTAAAAGATGATTATCGGCAGCATAAATGTAAAACCTTATAAATCCTTCATCGCCACATATTCCTGATGCTTTTATATGCATCCTTCCTCCAGACATAGATGTCAATACACTTTTTGTATTATTTTCTATAACATCAATAACTGCACTGGTACTAAAAGCATCAGATGGCAAAACTTCTGTTCTGATAACATCAGTCCCTTTATCTGTGTCTATCAGAAAATTCCTGGAAGATGTTATATTCAGGGTTTCCGGTTTTTTCCTGTCGTAATAGCCCAGTGGCAACTTGTCATAACCAGGATCCTCACCTTTAACAGTGACAATCACCATAGCATGTTTAGGAATTTTTACCAGCATTTTTTCTGATACAGTAATATTTACAGAATCAATCTGGGTATTAAATGAACTGAAGTCTTCTTCTTTCAATGTATATATGGTGGCCTCACCAGCAAATGAAATATTGGCAGGAAGCTCCAGTTCCACCGAAAACTGATTTTCAAAATCACGGTTAATCAGTAAAATGCTAAAATCTTCCCCTGAATTGTATGCGTATGCTCCTACCGGATCATAGTTGATATTCTTTCCGGCTGAGTTTGTTATTCTGTTATTTGAAATAAATGTGGTTTCCAGGATATGGCCTTTACAAAACCTGTTGAAATATTTTCCTGTGTAGTAAAGAGGTAGTTTCTTGTAATTATCGGCAGGTTGTGTAATGCGCCATTCACCGCCAGTAAGATGAAATATGGTTGGGACTATTGACCCGTAATTCATTGAGTTTGCAAGGTAATCTGTAAGTACAACTGCCTGGCCGAACCTTCCATTATATGAGGAGGTGGTCATATTTGATTCATACAGGTAAAAAGTTTTCAAGGTGCCTGTGAGACTTAGCATTTCTTTCATGGTAAGGACAAAACCCTCCATATTCTTTCTTGCCATATCAATACTGTTCTTGTAATAATCCAGTTCAGAATTACCCTTCGGAATTTCCGGATCATAACTTAGATTTCCTCCCATATAACCCGATACACCAAGACTTTCGGCATGGCCCCTGTCACCTGTCAGAACCCGGGTGTTTACTCCATAACTGTTTTCCGGGTGAGGATAACGTCCACTGTATACCATAATAATTTTTTCGGGATCATAATAGGGTGATGATTTTACAACTTCAGTCATCTCTCTGACCCACTTTGCATAGGCAGTATAATCCGATCCTATTTCTGCATCATGTGCAGCCGCACCCCATACTTCATTGCCAAATTCAAGCAGGATTCCTTTTCCTTTCTGAAGAAGTGGATCGGTAAAACCCTCTGAAGCCCGGATGGAACCCCACGTTGTAGATGAATCACCAGCAAGGTATTCCAGCAGGTTCAGAAAGGTTGAAGGATCGGTACGGTAGTCGATACCATTTTGAACTCCTACGGTTAGTGCAAATCGTGCATCCAGTTCATTTGCAAAATCCAGCATCTTTCCATATGTATTAGATTTTCCTGTTCCTGTTGAACCTGATAGTGATTTTGAGTTGGCAGATATGGCACCCCAGCGGATGGTTCCTGCTCCAAATTCCTTTACTAGTTGCCGGACAGTCAGGTTATTAACCATATCGCCGTTTTCATAAGGGCCATTGAGTCCGATCCCTTCATTCCATGAAGTTACTTCGTCAGAAATAACCACTTTCCCCATATTCTCTCCCAGCAGTGGACCGGTTGCATCAAATGCCACTGTGGATACTTCAAATGCATTACTTTTATCAGAAATATTCAGGCCTGCATCTATAGATTCTAAATGAATCTGGTATGCGGTCTCAGGAACAAGATTCCTTACAATGATTTCATTTCCGTATATAAGGTCACTTGAATTATAAAGGTTATCATTGATATAAAGATTGTATCCGATAATTTCCGTTTCACCATCTGTTGCTCCATCCCATTTGATCTGCATGGCCAGGCCATTTACTTCAAGAACCTCCAGACTTACAGGTGGAGTAGGAGGGACTTCGTCTTGGGGGAATGTTTCTGCCTCAAGTACGCTGCTTATAAATGATTCATTACCCGCCCTGTCAACTGATGTTATCGCCAGCTGAAATCTTGTTGACTCATCAAGGTTTTCAATCCGGTAGGATGTTCCTTTTATCAGCTCAGTATTTACCATGAGTCCGTTCATGTACAAATTATATCCCAATACAGCTGTATTGTCAGTTGAGGTACTCCATTTTACTGATAACGCTGACGATGATTTCCATTCCAGGGCGAAATCTGCAGGAATTGTTGGTTTGGCAGTATCGTACACAGGCATGGTATGTTTACCCGGGATGTAACTCATGTTAATTTCAGGACCATCCCACATAATTCCTCCGAATGTGGAATGAATGATCCACTGTGTTGCATAAATTGCGTAAACCTTGCCCGCTTCCAGCTGTACAGGTGCCGATTTGGCGGTGTTATTACCGATTTCAGTACCTGCCCTGCCATATTTATCACTTCTGGAAAGAAGTAATTTTGCATTACTGAATTCATGATTTGTACTGAGCCAGAGCGTATGGTTATCGGCCGACCTCATATAAAAGTGGTAAGTACCATTGGCTGGTGGTACTATATATCCCCTGTACATGGATGTATAAAAATCATGTCCTGTACATACTGCCGGATTGTTACAATCCATGTTGACAGTAATGGGAATTTCTTTATAGTTTAATATATTGTAAGGGCCTTCTGAAGTCTGAATGGTAGTTTCATATACAGGAACTCCGGATAATGGAATTGCTTCCTGCCAAAAAACTATATCATGAATCTCAAATTTCAATCCGGGATTCTGATAGGGCAGAATATGAATAAAATATTGTTTGGTGTAAGTTTTTCCTTCAGAATTAAATAATACATTCATTTCTTGTTTGCCAGTGGTACCCATTTCTTCAAGTTCAACAGCAACAAATGAATTACCTTGTTTGTATTCATAATCTCTCAGTTCAAGAAGGTTGCTGTTTGATAATTCGATTTCAACTATCGGGTTGAGATTCTGAATAGTATCAGGAACTGGAATCAGGATCTGGTTTATACCTGAACCAGCATAGAGGCGGATTGAATCCTGTTCAATTGTGCTGACTCCTGTTTGTCCTGATAACAAGGAACAGAAGGAAAGTAAAATAAAACTTGTTAATAATAATGACTTAATTTTCATGGTGCGGATAAGTTTTATATTGAAGTTCGAAAATATAAGTAAAAAAAGCTGTCCTGTTGATCAAGACAGCTTTTTTTTTAGCTTTTTTTGGATATCAATCAACTACGTTGATAGTTATTGATTTAATATCCTGGATATAATCCTTAGCCCAGTTACCAGAACTAGATGCTACAATTGTGAACACCTTTTCTCCTGTCAGGTTATAAGCAGGAATTACCAGAGAGTCGAGACTGGTTGAAAATGGGGTGCCAAGTCTTGTAGGATCATTTGCGTCGTAAGTGTTCCTGAGGTCATTCCCTTTAAAATAAACAGCAAATTCTCCCTGTACGTTACTCAAATATATTGTGAACGGTCGGCCCCTTTTTAATGTATTATCCTGCAAATTTGTTGTAAAATCTGCCGAAGGAGTTACAGCTTCTTCCTTATTGCATCCGAAAGTCAGAAGGAGGAAAGCTAATGCCATGATATATGTGGTATTTTTCATAGAAATTAAATGTTTTATAGCTCTTATTATTTTGTTAACCATTCTTTACTTCCTGATCCATACTACCAACCCGGATTCTGACGAAGCTGTCCTTCGTGTTTATTAATCTCTTCAACCGGAATGGGCAGATATTCATGTTTGCCTTTAACGAAATAATTTCCATTGTCATTCGGACCTACCTGCCTGCCCAAAATGGTTGTCCAGTTGATTCCCCATTCAGGGTCGAAGCTCCAGCGCACCAAATCAAGCCATCGCCATCCTTCCAAAGCAAGCTCAACATCACGTTCATGAATAATGGCGTCTCTGGTCAAAGCAGCAACGGGTGGCATATCAACTCTTGCCCTTACCTGGTTTAAAGCTGCCAGTCCTTCACCTGTGTTTTCATTTAACAGGAAAGCCACCTCAGCATACATAAGTAATACATCGGCATACCTGATCATTTTACGGTTAACAGGGTCATTTTTTGGTGCATCTTTATCATAATAAACGGGATAGTGATATTTTTTAAGACCAAAACCCCTTGAAGGATGGGTATTGGGATAATCAATCAGTCCTCTGGCAAATGCAACCCTTTTATTGTGAACACCACTGCGGTATGCTGTTTTTTCAAAAGGACTGCCAACCCTGAAATCCATCAGTTCATTATCGGTCCATAGTGTTGCATATGCACGAGGATCACGGTCGAATCCTTCAGGTGCACCATCTGTTTCAAATGCCATGAAAAGGTCAGGATGTGCTTCATGATTTCTGAAGCTTGAAGGGTGTGAGCTGAAATAAGCTGCATTCAATGCTCCTGTCCATTGCCATCCCGGCAGCCATCCGGCAGCAATACGCTCATCACTGTATTGGATCTCCCATACCGATTCTTTATTATTTTCAGCAGGATATGTATTGCTTCCGGCAGGTAAAGTAACCCATGTAAAATTACTTAGTACTGCATTTATATAATCCTGTCGGGATTTAGGTGCTTTTGGCTGAATCAGCTCGTAAACGCCAGATTGCATAACCTGTTGAAACATATCACGGGCCAGTCTCAGATCTTCCTGATCACCCTGACTTCCCTTCTGGCCTTTCCTGACATAGTAATGATAGTGTTTATACAACATTGCTTTTCCAAGCATTGCCTGGGCGGCACCTTTTGTTATCCTGCCCAGGTCAGAGGGAGGATAAGACATGGGTAATGAGTTATTCTGGATGCCATATAAAAAATCTTCCTTTAAAAGGTTCCAAAATTCTTCAGGCTTCCCATTGGTCAGGTTGATCAGCAAATCAGACGGTATCGTTTTCTCATCATAAAATATAGGTTCATTAAAGAGGGTGACAAGGTAAAAAAGATATGCACCCCGTAATGCTCTTGCCTGTGCCAGGTAATTATTCCTTGTTGCTGTGGGAAAGCCTTCAATTTCTGGTCGTTCATTTATCATTTTAATGAAAGTATTCGTCCGGTACATACCAAAATACAAAGCTCGCCACATGTTCGATACTGAAGCGTGGGATGCATTGATATTCAACATGTCAAGCCCTGTGGTTTCAAACAGGACCCTGTCGTCAAAGGAATTGAACAATAATTGAAACTGCAATCCGAACATACCTCCATCGGCAAGTGGCGTATATAGACTATTAAGCCCCATCCAGAAATCCTGTTGAGTCTGGTAAAAATTCTCCACTGTCAGCTGGTTTTTATTTTCTGTTTCCAGAAAATCTTCATTACACGAAGTGGATATGACCAATAATAATACAATTGCTATTTTAAAAATCGATTTATTCATGATTCCATTCATTAAATATTACTCTAACTGTTAAAAATCAACCTGAACACCTAAAGTTAAAGAACGGGGAACCGGATATGTTCCGCCATCATTTCCAGGTGTAAGAGGTCCGCTTACTGTTGGAGCCTCAGGATCACGACCTGTATATTGGGTTAAAGTTAATAAATTGGTCGCACTAACGTATATCCTTGTACTTGCAAGCCCGGTTTTATTTATAACCTGAGTTGGTATGGTATATCCAAGCTGTACATCTTTCAATCTTACAAATGAGGCCTCTTCAAGAAACCATGTAGATGGCCTGTCGTTTTGATTTCTATTGTTCAGATCGGCCCTGATATATTTTGTCGACGGCCTGTCAGCCCTGTAATAGTTCAAGGAATAATCACGCAGTTTGTTATGACCCATATCCTGTGTGGAAAATCCTTCAATTGCTGCCCTTAAATGATTATAGACCTGGAAATTTTGCATGCCATAAAAGAATAATGATATATCGAAATTCATGTATTGAGCCTCCAGGTTCAGGCTATAGATAAAATCTGGAACGGCCTTACCAATAATCGTTCTGTCCAGATCATTGATGATTCCATCATTATTGAGATCCTTGAATTTTAAATCACCGGGTTCCGGCTTTCCTGTTGCTGGGGATGCATGAAGGTACTGGTTGGATTCGTCGAAATCAGCAGCTGTAAGAATCCGTTCAGCAACATAACCATAAAAACTGCCAATTGTATGGCCAAGTGTTGTAAGGTTGTTGCCCGAAAGTATATCTCCGGGGATATAAACAACCTCATTTTTTATAGTAGTTAGGTTTGCTGAAGCTGAATAATTAAATGCTCCTTCCATTTTCCTGTAGGTACCAGTAAACTCAAATCCGCGATTTTGAATTTCACCAAGATTCACCCATGGATCACCTGCCCCTGATACCCGTCCGAATGCAGCCGACATAGGGATCTTGACCAACAGGTCATCCTGATTCTTTATATAATATTCTGCACTAAGCTGAATACGGTTGTTAAAAAGATTGAGATCAGCTCCAAAGTTCATCATTTCAGCTGCTTCCCATTTAATGGAAGGGTTGCCAAAACTATGAACGACGTTCAATGCAGGCACTAATCTCTGGTCTGCACCAAATATTGGTGAAAACTGATCAAAATTATCGATCACCGACTGATACTGGAAACTTCCGATGTTCGAATTTCCTGTTTTCCCCCAGCCAAAACGAAGTTTTAACATCGAAATTTGTTCAATGCCCTGCAAGAAATCTTCATTAACCTTCCATGCTGCAGAAACCGAAGGAAATGACCCCCACCGGTTTTCAGGACCAAAGCGCGAATTTCCGTCGTACCGCAAACTGCCGGTTATTAAATATTTGCCAGCATAATCATAAATTAACCTTCCTAAATATGATTCCGAGGTAAAGGGGCTGTAAAAGCCTCCTACCTGGCGGCCCTCTTCATAAGACTGGCTGATCACATTCAATTGTTCATACGGGAAACCCTGGGCTGTGGCATTGATCGAATTGCCTTCATTTTTCCTTACATGATGAACAGCTGTAGCTGTTATGTTATTGTTTCCATAACGGTTTGAAAAAGTAACCTGATTTTCAAGTGACAGGCCAATGTTTTCATAAAAATTCTCCGTCAGTTCAGCCTGTGCACGGCTCCTTACACCCATGTCAAAGGCAGGAAACCAGAATTTTGACCTTCCAAAACCCGCTTCAACAGATGGTGTTAAGCGGTATGTGAACCATTTGATTGGTTTAATCTCGAGGTACAGGCTTGCAAGAACATTGTTGTTAAAGCTCCTGTCATCACCAATCATCATCGGACCAACAGGATTGGGCTTATCGTTATATCCGGTGTTGTTAACTATTTCAATAGTTCCGTTTTCCATGGTATATTCATATGGAATCTGGGGGCCTTCATATCCACCCTTATTATTTTCATTGAACATACGCATTAACGGAGAGGTAATTAAAGTAACCTGCCATGGATTGCCCTGGTATGTGGTAGGATTTTGACCTGTACTTCTTGTAAGGCTAAGAGATTCACCGATCTTTATGTACTTTCCAATGTTGAAATCGGAATTTACCCTAAGGTTATAACGTTGCGCAGCTGATGCAAGAAGAATACCTTTTTCATTGACATGATTTAAAGAAATGCTGAAATTGGAATCATCGCCTCCTCCTGATATCCTGACAGAATAGTTCTGGTCTAAACCACTACGGGTAACTTCATCCTGCCATTTAGTCCCTTCCTGCCAACCTTCTCCAAAATACCACTGTCGAAAATGATCCTGATATCCTATCGGTATGGAAATATTACTTTCCTGCAGCAAGGTAGAGTAGAAACTTGCATACTCACTGGCATTCATTACATCAAATTGTCCTGGTGTCCTGCTCATACTGACATAGCTCGAGAGGCTGATTTTGGGTCGTCCTTTTTCCCCTCTTTTGGTGGTTATAATAATGACCCCATTTGCTCCGTCAGCCCCGTAAATTGCAGCTGCCGAAGCATCTTTCAGTACCTGTATGGTTTCAATATCAGTTGGATTCACGTTCCCCAGTCCACCTGTAATGACACCGTCAATCACATAAATCGGGTTAGGGTTCTGATTTATTGATCCAATACCTCTGACTCTGATCTGTGCACTGCTTCCCGGGCTTCCCGACTGTGAAACAATGACTCCTGGAGCCCGCCCCTGCAAGGCCCTTGTGAAATTGGAAGCAGGAATCCTTGTTAAATCTTCTGATGAAACTACCGCTACTGATCCCGTCAGATCCGACTTTCTCACTGTTCCATAACCAATAACTACCATCTCCTGAAGCATCAGGTCACTTTCGCGCATGCTGACGTTAACAGCTGTTCTTCCTGCAACCGGAACCTCTACATTTTCATAGCCTACAAAAGAGAAAAGCAGGGTATCTTGCAAGCTTGGAATATTGATGGAATAACTTCCATCAACTCCGGTTACAGTTCCTCTTGTTGTCCCTTTCAAAATAACAGTTGCACCAATCAATGTCTGTCCTGATGTCACGTCGGTAACAACACCTGATACCATTTGCTGTGCCATCAGAAAGGACCCCTGTAACATGATCATAAACATTAACATTAATGTTTTAAACATGATTCTTTTTTTCATAGCTTCATTATTCAAATTAATTTTATAATATTTTTCATCACCTTTTTTCAGTCCTGAACCTGTTCCATGCCTGCAATCATTTCTCCTAATCTTGATTTTTTACCTGTCAGGCTTTCCGCATCTTTTATGTACTTTTCAGCCAATGCCTTGTTTTTTAACCGGTAATGGATAAAAGCCTGTAATGCAATGTAATCTGGATTATCTACTCCCTTCATCTCCAGTAACTCATTGTTTTTTCTAAGGGCTATGTCTGCAAAACCATTGTTTACATACAGGTTGGCCTGTTTGAAAAGCTTTTCTTCTATACTATTTGCTGAATTCTTCACTGATTCAATTTCAAAAGCAAGCTTGTAGAAAACCGGATGCCATTCTGTGTGTAAAATATTGCAACTCTCCAGCAAAGCAATGACATTTTTCGTCTTTTCCTGCTGGAACAATGTAATAGCCTGCTGAAAAACTGCATCCTCATGACATGGATCCGTTTCCATGACAATTTCAGCATCGGCTCCTGCCATGTCTGTTGCTCCCATTCTGGAAAAAAACCGACTTCTGTTTAAATAAGCTTCTGCCCGCGGTATCCTCTTTATAAGGGTATCGTAATAAATTAAAGAATCACTTGCCTCTGACATAGTATTAAGCTGGTTAATAAATTTGGCACTGAATTTTTTCCTGAATGAATCTGCCAGTTTAAAGTGCTTCCCTTCATTCAGGGCAAACAACACTATTTTCATGTCGTTTTCTTGTAATTCCTCCTCCTGTCTTAACAGGTAATGATGAATGACATGTGTAGAATATCCTGAAATAATGAGCCGGTTAAAATAGTCATATTTTACCTGCTGGTTTTCATTATTTTCCAGGTAAACTTTTCCCATTTCATAAAGCATCTGAGAATTTGTAATTTTTTTATCGGAATAAAGCTTTGAGAGGTCCTCCATTTGTTTCAAAGGCTCCCCTTTCAAGCATGATTGTATAATCAGAATGACTACTATAACTGTAAAGTATCTTCCGGGTTTTGTTTTCATTCCCTTAGTTCAGATATTCCTTAAGATATTCGGCTACCCTTTGATGTCCAATCTCATTCCAGTGATTGTCACCTTCAATATAACAGCTTTTGATAACCATCACCGGATTTTCATGATTGATAAATAACGGATACAGATTATTAAATTCAATGTTTTCATCGCTGCAGAAGTTCTTCCAGCTTTCAACATAATAATCGGATGTATCTCTTTTCATGATCTGTGTTTGCCAGGGATGTACGCTCAACCGGAGTTTAATTTTCCTGTTACGGCAGATCATATTCAATTTTCTGATATTATCAAATCCCAGTTGCAGCCCTTCGTCTGCAAGTTCTCGAAGTTTTTCTTCATATATCCATTCTGAAACTCCATGAAAATCGGGGTTTTTTATCAATTCTTCATCGGTGAATGACCTGAAAAATTCTTTATAAAGTTCAATTGAATTTAAATCAGGTAAACTTCCTCTTTTGCTTTTAGTGTTTAACAATGTTTGGTTTAGTTTAGCTGTTTCCTTATTTTCCCGAAATTGCAGTAGGGTATAAAAGGTAAAAGAGTTATGTTTTAAAAACCTTTTCCATTTACCTTTTTCACCTTCCTTTTGCCCGGTCTCAGGCCGAAAGGTTTTATATGCTATTTCATTCTGAAGGTCGGAGATATCAATTGCTACCCAGATTTCATCCACTTCCAGTCCTTTTTGATTAATCAGATAATCCGATTTTAAATAATGTATTTTTGGGCTATAACTTACAGCTGATGCATTTAGAATTTCCACCCCTTCTGCATGTCCTTTATCCTGTAACCGCCCGGCAAAGGTGAACTGATATTCTACACCTACCCCTTCGGAATGAGAATCACCCATAATCAGAATTCTTTTCTTTTCCGATTTCAGTGGAATTGTGCGCGTACTGTTATCCCGAAATGACAGGCTGTTGGTATGGAAACTGTAAAATAACGGACCCCAAACGGCTGTTGCATTTACATTTTTCTGCAGGCCATGATGGTAAATTGAATTCTGTACTCTGAAACTGTTGAAATGGTCAGGTATCATCGTCACACCCAGGATGAAATCAATGCCCATGAACAGAAACAAGATCATCACTGCAAGTAAAATGGCCGGTTTTTTTTCCTTAGGGTTCACAGTTATTTTTTATAAATAACGGTTTTGCTGGTTTTAAAACAAAGGCTACCTGTTAAAGGTAGCCTTTGAAACTTCCTGTTAATAATGCTAAAACTTAACTACTTTTGTAACTGTACGTTCATTGTTGACACGGACCAGGTATACCCCATTCTGTAAATCCTGGAGTGAAAGCCTGTTTACAAGTTTTGCTGATTTCAACCTTGCTCCAAGCATATTATAAACTTCAAGATTTACTGGCTCCTGACCTTTTACCATGAGTATATTGTTATGAATATAAACACGTGCTTCAGGCTGAGCTTTTAAATCTTTTGTACTCGTAGCAATATCATTTGATAATGTCAGATGTCCACTGTAATAATTCGATGCATAGCCGTTGTTCCTGTCAGCTGACCAGAAGTATTCAACATTGGCTTCATCCTTCTTCGCATTCATTTTTACATCAAAGGCAAATGTTTCACCAATTTTAAGTGCTGTTCTTTCACCTGCAAGATCTGATGGATCTGAAGGGTACGACAAAACACCATCCAGCGACATGACCAGAACTGCTCTTATCACTCCGTCAGTCTCATTCCAGTAATGATCTGCATCAAGGAATGCATTAAGTCCTGCTTCATTAGCACCCCAGTTCCCTATGAAAAATGGCTGCCAGTCATTTTTCGTAACTCCCATTGAAGCGCTGTATTCTGTTACCATTCCGTCAGCAAATAAAGCCTTGCCTCCGCCTAATGCAACTGAACGGGCATATGCCTGGTTCTGGTATTCAAGTACCAGGTCTTCGCCACTCATGGTATTGGCTGCAGTGCTGTCAGCTGCTGCTGCAAAAGTTGGCTCATGCCTGATGTAACTGGTTGGCTGGGCCATAACCTCGAAAGTTTTGGTCCCTGGATCTGCAACAGCGTTGGTATCATAATATTTCAGGAGAAGATAAAAGTTTTGTCCGTCATGTACTCCTTTCCATGAAGCTCCAAAAGTACCATCTCCGTTCAGATCAAACAGATCGCCGCCCGCAACATTTGTTGGATTGGCAACTAGGTGTTCTTCACCCAGGATATCCCATGTGGCATCAAATGAAGTATTATCGGAAACAGGTTCCCATGTTGCCGGAGCTTTAAGAATAGTAACTTCCGGATTGTCATAAGGATTGGTGGCATATCCGGTAACTCCTTCATAATCGGGTTCGTTTGCCCATGTAACCCATGAAACACCATGGATAATATAATCAGAATCAGGTGTTTCTTCTCCCAATACCTGTGGTGATAAGGTTACATGTCCGCTGTAATAGTTCGAAGCGTAACCATTGTTCCTGTCTGCCGACCAGAAATATTCTACATTGGCTTCATCTTTCTTTGCATTCGATTTTACATCGAAGGATAAGGTGTCACCTACTTCAAATGCCGTACGTTCTCCTGCCAGATCAGACATATCGGTAGGGTATGATAAAACACCGTCGAGTGACATCACAAGTACTGCCCTTATAACTCCATCAGTTTCATCCCAGAAATGATCGGCATCAAGAAATGCATTCAGGCCCGCTTCATTGGCTCCCCAGTTGCCAATGAAAAATGGTTGCCAGTCATTTTTCGTAACTCCCATTGAAGCGCTGTATTCTGTTACCATTCCGTCAGCAAATAAAGCTTTGCCTCCGCCTAATGCAACTGAACGGGCATATGCCTGGTTCTGGTATTGAAGTACCAGGTCTTCGCCACTCATGGTATTGGCTGCTGTGCTGTCGGCTGCAGCTACAAATGTAGGCTCATGCCTTAAAATGCTGGTTGGCTGAGCCATAATTTCAAAAGTCTTCGTTGCGGCATCGGCTACATTATTGGTGTCATAATATTTCAGCAATACATAAAAGTTTTCACCGTCATGTACTCCCTTCCATGCCGCACCAAAAGTGCCGTCCCCGTCCAGATCAAAAAGATCGCCTCCTGTAACATTGGTTCCATTGGCAACCTTGTGCTCATCACCCAGTAAATCCCAGGTTGCATCAAATGATGCTACACTGTTAACAGGTGTCCAGGATGATGGTGCTTTGTAAATAGTAACCTGCGGGTTATCGTAAGGATTGGTGGCATAACCTGTGACATCTTCATAATCAGGTTCGTTTGCCCATGTTACCCACGATACGCCATGTATAACCTGCCCATATGACCAGGTTGCAAAAACCATCAAAAAGAATAAAAAAGTAAATTTTCTCATAGTCTTTTGTTTTAATTAATATTTGTTCTGATAAGAGACAAGATGCGTTCAGAGCACGATTCCCTGTATTCGTCAGCGGGATTTTAGAAAAAAATTTTCAAAACAAGATTCCTCCCTGAATCTAATACGATTCTGAAGATGGTCTTTCTTACCTGTCAGGTAGTATTTGGTTCATCCTCAAGGTAAATTCTTAATTCTTTCCTGAGAGTTAACATGGCACGCGTAAGGTGCATTTCCACTGTTTTAACCGAAATTTTCATAATTTCAGCTATTTCCTTGTTTTTCTTGTCTTCATACCTCTTCAGTATAAATACTGTTTTTTGTTGCAGTGGCAAATTTTCAACACAAAACTTTATCTTCTTGCCGAGTTCAGTTAAAAAAAGCAATTCCGATGGTTCTGCATGTTCTATGCTTTCTTTCGAATTCTGATGAAATGAATTCTTAAACAGATAGTCTTCCAGTAATTCTTCTCTTTTTGCCTTTCTGAGGTAGTTCAGTGAATTTTTACAAACTGCCTGAAAAAGATATGATTTTAAAGAAGTTGTGATATTTAACGTGATTCTTTTATTCCAAATGTTGTAGAATGTATCCGATACAATGTCTTCTGAAAGATCAGGACGGCCAAGATAACGGCAGGCAAACCGGCATAACGGGCCATAATATTTCCTGAAGAGCATATTAAAGGCTTCATCATCACCTTCGTTTAATCTTCTCAATATATATGTTTCATCCAGGTCCATTATACCAATCATTCTATTGTGTATGCCAACTCCATCAATATATATTCTGTTAACTGCCTCTCAACATGATCATTTCTGGCCAAACCTCCGGTATGCATCTTCCATAATGGCTGCGGTTGCGGTTGCCCCGCATCTTGAGCAACCTGCTTTCTGCACCTCAAGCAACCCGTCAAGCGTGCGGACACCTCCTGCTGCCTTCACCTTAACATCGGGGCCGATACTCTTTTTCATCAATTCCAGGTTTGGAATGGTGGCACCGGTATAGGAATATTTTCCGTCGCTGCCCTTCACAAAACCGAACCCCGATGATGTTTTTACATAATCGGCCCCTACATTAGTACAAATCCGGCAAAGTTCTGCAATATCTTCTTCGCTGGTTATATAGTCGGTTTCAAAGATAACTTTTACGATAGCCCCTTTTTTATGACAAGCATCAGTAACGGCCGAAATCTCTTTTTCAATGTAAGGCCAGTCGTGCTGAAGTGCCTTCCCTATGTTGATAACCATGTCAATTTCAACTGCCCCGTCATTGCATGCAGTTTCAGCTTCGAATACCTTTACATCAATAGCTGAGTTTCCGGCCGGAAACCCTATGACGCAACCTACCAGCACATCACTTCCCTTCAGCAGTTCAACCGCCTGCTTTACGGCATAGGGTTTCACACATACCGAGGCAACATCATACTTTTTTGCCACTTCACACTCCCTCAGCAAATCTTCATCAGTAAGTGTGGGATGAAGGATGGAGTGGTCTATCATTTTTGCAAGTTCTTTTACCTTGTTCATTTTTTATAGTATTGAGTTTTTATTAAGCATTTTGATTTATGTATCAAGACGAAAAGTATCAAGACACAAGACTGGATTCTTCAAATTAGTGATTATGTTTCATAACTCTGATTGTCAAGGAACAAGAAGGGATACTAAGTAGTTTTATAAAAGCACAAAACCAACTTTTCTGTTGTAACCAAGTCTTGATACCTGTGTCTTTTTATCTTGTGCCTTATCAGATACTTGTGTCTAAAAATCTTGTGTTTCTAACAATTTTACATCACAAAATATTCATATTCAGAACAATTCAGTTTTGATACTCTTATATAATCATTTATCATTTAAAGTCAAAACGACCCTTCCCCGTCTCCCCGGAGGGGAGGGGTAAGACGCTCTTTAGCAGCATGCTGCCACACTTGCACTGTCCCTAAGTCCCCCTTCGGGGGTTTTAGGGGGTCGTTTATAATATTATTTTTCATCGGGCTGTAAAACTCTTTATTGTCTTCTTTTCTTGTGTCTAATCTCTAGTCGTCTATTGCCTGGAATACCAGCTGCCTGAATTTCCATCCTGTCTGGTCATTCACCTGACCCTGGGTCTGCTTCATGAGGATTCCGATGACTTTCTCCTGCGGGTCGGCAAAATACTGTGTGTTGAAATAACCTCCCCAGTCGAACGTGCCTGCACTTCCCTGTCCACCCCTGGCTTCGCCTCCTTCAGTCAAAACACCGAATGCAAGTCCGTAATGTTTATCATTTCCGCCCCATAAATCGTCTGCCTGGTTCCCCATAATGCTTCTGACTGTTGTGCGGCTTAATAATCTTACTCCGTTATATTCGCCCCCGTTCAGGTACATCTGCAGGAAAATTGCATAATCTTTAGCAGTGCTTGAAAGCCCGGCTCCACCTGAAAAAAAGCGTTTGGCTCCTTTAACAGGATAATCAGTATCAAACAATGATTCTGGATATTTTTGCCAATTTCCATCTTTGTTGTACTGTACGGCTACAAGCCGGCCCGCATAATTTTCCGGAAAGTAGAAGCGTGTGTCATTCATTCCCAAGGGATCAAAAATGCGGGTCTTCAGGAATTCATCGAAAGTCATACCGGATACAATTTCTATCAGATAACCCAGAACATCGAGACCTTCACCGTATGTATAAGCTTCACCCGGGTGATGGTGAAGCGGAAGGACAGCAAGTTTCTTAATATTTTCTTCTATGGTAACATTATCTGCCGTAAATGCATCAATAATACCTGCCTTATGATATATCATCCTCATTCTTTCATCACCATCGATCATGCCATAACCGATCCCTGAAGTGTGGGTAAGAAGGTGCCTGATTGTAACCGGAGATTTAACCGGGGTGCCTGTCCAGGTGGTGTCGCTGTAACGGAATGTATTTAAAACCTGCGTGTTTTTGAATTCAGGTATATATTTCGATACAGGATCATCGAGCTGGAATTTTCCTTCCTCCCAAAGCATCATAACCGCAGTTGCCGTTACAGCTTTGGTTTGTGAAGCAATCCTGAAGATGTCATCCCTTTTTAAAGTCCTGCCCTGTTCATTGTCTGCCATGCCATATGCCTTCCATAGAACAATTTTTCCATCCCTTACTACAAGTGCAACTATGCCCGGAAGATTGCCCTCGCCTACAGCTTCCGAGCACATCCTGTCAATGCGATCAATCCTTTCTTCCGACATGCCTGCTTCCTGTGGTGAGGCTTCTTTAAGTGGGGGACTCTTTTTTAATGACCTGGTCTGACTAGTTCCCATGAAGGGTACCCATGCCATTATAATAAGCACAATGATCAGTTTTTTCATATGATATTACTTTTAGGCCTGTTAAATGAAATTAATATGCATCTAAAGTAGTAAAAATCTCAAAGATGTCAGGATGTTCTCCGTCGTGAAAATAAAAATTTACATCAAATACAACATCATTAACAATTTGAGGCCTCAGGATCAGGTTATCAGTACCGGAAGTACTACCACGTCCGGGAAAGAGCAGAGATTTACTCCTGTTGTATGTTCTATTGTTTCGCTTACGACTGGATTCTCGTTACAAAACATCATGCACCAGTGCAATCAGGTCTTGATACTTGCTTGCCTGCCGGTAGGCCAGGTGTCTAAAAATATGAGGTCTTCTTCAAAGGTCTTTTTGTTCAAATTCTTATGCCTCATTTTTATGTAAGGCTAAAAGAGACACCTGTACATTATTAATTTGACTGAAAATTCAAAAAATAATCTTGATTGGATTGGAGCATTGATTGAAGGTCAGTGCTAATAGAATAGTTTTCCCTCCCGCTTCTGCCCTTCGGGACAGTTAGGGAAGTCAGCCCACAATAGCACATTTGCAAATCGCACAAGCCGACACATAACCAACATTTGCAAAAGAGCTATTTTTTCCACGCGCTCTAGAGACTGTTGAAAAGTCGGTTGAAAAATTGGACTTGTATTTTAGAAACAAATTCGATACATTTGACAGATATTGTCAAGTCAAAAATATGCTACAATGTCGAAATTTGGCGAGAAAATAAGAGAATTAAGAGAAAATAATAATTTGCTTTTAAGAGAATTAGCCTCTGAAATAAAGATTGATCAGGCTCTATTAAGCAAAATTGAAAGAGGAGATAGAATTGCAACTAAAAAGCAAGCTATTTTAATAGCTGATTTTTTCAATGTTAACAGAGAAGAGTATTTGTCGCAGTGGTTAGGTGAAAAAATAGCGTATGAATTAAAAGATGAAGAACACGCTAGTGAAGCTCTAAAAGTAGCTGAAGAGGAATTAGAGTATTATAAAAATACGAAAAAGGCAGCCAATCATGTATAAATTCGAAGAAAGAATAGGAACTATTGAAGAACCATGGTTAATTCCTAATCAGGTCAGTATTAAACCTTTTTTAAAGTGGGCTGGTGGTAAAACTCAATTATTACCTGAGTTGATAAAATATATTCCCAATAATTATAATAAATACATTGAACCATTTATTGGTGGCGGTGCTTTTTATTTTCATCTTAATCCTGCAAAAGCAGTAATTGCAGATTTAAATTATGAGTTGATAATTACCTATAAAACAATTAAACATTCGGTAGAAAATGTTATTTCATTATTAAAGACTTTTAAAAACGAGGAAAACTTTTATTATGAAATGAGATCGAAAGATCCTGAAAGACTATCAAATATTGAGAGGACAGCAAGGTTGCTTTATCTAAATAAGACATGTTTTAATGGTTTGTACAGAGTAAATAAAAAAGGTCAGTTTAATGTCCCATACGGTAAAGGCTCTGGTAATTTTTTCGATAGTGAAATTTTAAGAGATGCCAGCGAGTTTTTACAAAATACAAGGATTGAATTCTCCGATTATTTAGAAACTCTGAGAAAACATGCGCAAAAGGGCGATTTTATTTTTCTTGATCCTCCTTATTATCCGGTAGGAAAGTATGGCGATTTTAAAAGATATACTAAAGAATTTTTTTACCATGATGATCAAGTAGCTTTAAAAGAAGAATTTGACAGGTTGGTTAATTTGGGTTGTCATGTCATTCTTACCAATTCAGATCACAGTGTTATCATGGAGCTTTACAAGAATTATGAAATCAAAAAAATTGAGACAAAGCGAATGATAAATAGTGATGCGAAAAACAGAACTGGTGTTGATATTATTGTAATTGGAGGGTAATGAATTTGCAACTAGAAATACCGACTTTGACTAATCAATTTGATTATTTCCCAGGTACTAGATACATGGGAAGTAAAAATAGAATTATTGGAGATTTATGGAAAATATTAAGAACCTATGAGTTCGAATCATTTTATGATGCATTTGCCGGAAGTAATATTGTTGGATATTTTATGAAATGCCAAGGAAAGAAAGTCATTAGTAATGATTTTATGGCAATGAGTTATCATACCGCACATGCAATAATTGAAAATAGCTTTATTCAATTGGAGGATTCCGATATTGATTTTTTAGTTAACAGAGATAACTCGAATAATTTTATAAGCAAAAAATTTAAAGATTTATACTTTTCTGATTCTGACAATCACTTTTTAGATCAAATAAGAGCTAATATTGATTTACTTGATAATGATTATAAGAAATCGATTGCACTTTCTTCACTTTCAAGAGCTTGTATTAAGAAAAGACCTCGAGGAATTTTTACATTTATTGGTCATAGATATGA
This sequence comes from Bacteroidota bacterium, assembly GCA_023412195.1. Taxonomy (GTDB): domain Bacteria; phylum Bacteroidota; class Bacteroidia; order Bacteroidales; family Prolixibacteraceae; genus Mariniphaga. The sequence continues at coordinate 42,285 of JAEYNZ010000140.1, read as the reverse complement.
TGATGGCAGAAAAGATATTCAAGACTCATTAAAAGAACATTTCCTGAATAATATTTCAATCTTTAATTCTGCTGTGTTTGATAATGGATTTGACAATAAATCATTTAACACAAAAACTCAAAAACTTGATATAGTTGCTGATTTAGTATATCTAGACCCTCCTTATTACAGTTCAAAATCTGATAATGATTATGTCCGCAGGTACCATTTCGTTGAAGGATTAGTAAAAAATTGGGAAGGTTTGGAGATTCAAGAAAATACAATAACAAAGAAATTTAAGAGTTACAAGTCTCCTTTTTCAAACAAATTAAATGCTTACGATGAATTTAATAAGCTGTTTGCAAAATTCTCAAATTCAATTATTGCAGTATCATACTCATCAAATTCGCTTCCAACAAAAGAAGAATTGACTGAAATCCTAAAAGGACACAAGAGTAATGTTTCTGTTCATGAAATCGATCATACTTATTCTTTCGGAAATCAGCCACATAAAATTGGTAATGTGAATAATAGAGTTAAAGAATATTTATTTATAGGAGAATAATATATGCTTATACCTAGTGACCAAATCCCACAAGCAGATAATCTTATAGATGTTTTACGCACTGTGATAAGTGTTTCTCAAGGTTCTAGAACTTTTCAAGACATTGCTCAAAGCATTGGAAAAGTTGAAAGACAAGGGCGTTATTATCGAAAAGCTGCCGAGATAATTGGTTTAATAATGACACCTTCAAGTAATTCTTCGGTTTTAACACCACAAGGTCAAGAATTCATTCGTACTGGTGCTGAAATGTCAAATCCAATTTTCATTCAATCGGTTTTAAACATAAGGTTGTTTCAAAGGCTAATACCGTTTCTTGAATCTAATAACGTTAATGGACTTTCTCGTCAAGATATTATTGATTTTATAATTGATGTATCTGATCTTGAAAGAAATTCTATGGCTCCACGTCGAGTTAGTTCAGTGGTTTCTTGGTTGGAGGAGTTAAACATTATAGAGAGAACAAATGAAAGATTTTTCTTATTAACTTCTACAATTAACAATAATGTAGATGTACTTAATTTTACAAACATAGATGAACCTATATTGCCAAGATCAACACAACTTTCCGAATATGAAACAGTCCAAGAGAGATCAAATAATGCAAGAGAAACAATTATTACTTATAGAAATCAAGCTGCATTAGATAGAGCTGATAATGCTCATCGTAGATTAGTAAATTTAGTAGCTAAGAGGATTAAGGATGCTGGACAAATCCCAAGGTTTAATCAACTAATTGATTTAGCAACTAGACATGATGGTAATGATTTTATTTTTGAAATGAAATCAATAACTGATGCAAATGCTAGAAAGCAAGTTAGAAATGGATTAAGCCAGCTTTATGAGTATCAATACCTGCAAAATTTACCTAATTCAAATTTGGTTTTAGTTATTGAGCGAAATTTACCACCTACAAGTCAATGGATGATTGATTATCTTGAAAATGATAGAAATGTTAGTGTGATTTGGGATGGAGATAATAATCTTTATGGTTCAGAGTTGACCAGACATAGATTTGAATTTCTTAACCTAAATCCATTTTAATGCTGCCCTCACAGCCAATCACATTTGCAATTCGCACAAGCCAAGGCCTAACCAAAAATTGCAAAAGAGCTTGTCTGTCTTCCACCGCTTTTTTGCCGACCCTAAAAACTAATTTTTTTCGGGAAAAGCAGTGCTTCGATTGAGTTGATTAACGACTATAAAAGATTGAAAATTAATTGATAATGAATAAAGCCCAGTACAACATTTGGCAGTCAATGGGTTATCGAGCGGCACAGCCGTATCAAAAGTAGTTGTAACCTGTTAGGAAAGTGCTTCGAAATGATAAACGTTTCATATACGTAGCCGATGCATTATATACCTCTAATGTCCTTGATGACTTTAATATCGATAAACCATCTTCTTACCAAACTCAATTTAAACTCAATATAAACTCAATTTAAACTCAACTTAAATTCAACTTTAATTGAATTTACATTGAATTAATATTGAGTTTGTATTGTCTTTGGTCTGAAGTTGGGCTTTATCTATGGTGAGATTTTACCAGACCGTAAAATGGAGTGGAGATATGCCGGTAAGCTTAACAGAAAATTAAGTATTCGTACCTTTTTTCTGGGTGAGCCTGTAAAAATGTATCTTTGTAGTGCAACTGCTGTTACAAAGACCTGGTTTGTCTGATGCTGAACAAGGCTCATTGCGCAGGGTGTTTTCTGTTCTTATCATCATTGAATATTAAAAAAAATTAATCATATGTTGCCAAAAGTAAATCCTGTATTGACTGCAGCCTGGGAAAAGCTGGAAGATTATTACTATGGTTTTGAAGGTGTCCAGATGAAAGAGATCTTCGAAAAAGATCAAAGCCGTTTCGATAAGTTTTCGCTCAAATTTGAGGATATTCTTGTTGACTTCTCGAAAAATATCATCGATGAGCAGGTTTTTGCAACCTTGATGGAACTGGCAGAGGAATGTGGTCTGCAGGATGCCATCGAAAGCATGTTCAATGGTGAAAAAATAAATGTCACTGAAAACAGGGCTGTTTTGCATGTGGCATTGCGCAACCGCAGCAACAGCCGCATTGTTGTCGATGGTGAAGATGTGATGCCGGGGGTCAATGAGGTGCTTGGGCAAATGAAGGATTTTACGGAAGAAGTGATTTCAGGTAAGTGGAAAGGATACACAGGCAAGGGCATCACTGATGTCGTGAATATCGGGATTGGGGGCTCTGACCTGGGGCCGCTGATGGTGACAGAAGCTTTAAGGCCTTACAAGAACCACCTGAACCTGCACTTCGTTTCGAATGTCGATGGTACCCACATTGCTGAAACCCTGAAAAAGGTGAATCCGGAAACAACTTTATTTATCGTTGCTTCCAAAACTTTCACCACTCAGGAAACTATGACCAATGCAAATACAGCTCGTGATTGGTTTCTAAAGGCGGCAACAGACAAAAATTATATTAAGAATCACTTTGTGGCTGTTTCAACCAATGAAAAAGAAGTTGCAGCTTTTGGCATCGATATAAAAAACATGTTCCGCTTCTGGGATTGGGTAGGAGGAAGGTATTCCCTCTGGTCGGCAATCGGTTTACCTGTTGCCTGTGGCATTGGGTACGATAATTATATCAGGCTGCTTGAGGGTGCCCATGCCATGGATAATCACTTCCGCAATACTGAATTTAAAGAAAATATACCTGTAATACTGGCTATGATCGGAATCTGGTATAATAACTTCTTTGGCTCGGAAACAGAAGCAATCTTGCCTTACGATCAGTATATGCACCGGTTTGCGGCATATTTCCAACAAGGGAATATGGAGAGCAACGGGAAGTATGTCGATCGCAACGGAGAGCAGGTTGATTATCAGACCGGCCCGATTATCTGGGGAGAGCCGGGAACAAACGGCCAACATGCCTTTTATCAGTTGATTCACCAGGGGACGAAGCTGATTCCATGTGACTTTATAGCATCAGCTGTAAACCATAATCAGATTGGCGACCATCACCCAAAACTTCTGGCTAACTTCTTCGCCCAGACTGAAGCTCTGATGGTTGGAAAAACAGAGGAGCAGGTTGTTGCTGAACTGAAGGCAGCAGGAAAAAATGAGCAGGAGGTTGAAGCGCTGAAACCATTTAAAGTATTTCCGGGGAATGTACCTACAAATTCAATCCTGGTTAAAAAGCTGACGCCTGAAACGCTGGGTTCTTTGATTGCCATGTATGAACACAAAATATTCGTACAGGGAATTATATGGAACATATACAGTTTCGATCAGTGGGGCGTTGAACTCGGTAAACAGCTTGCAAACAAAATATTACCTGAACTGCAAAGTGATGAGCCGGTAATCGGGCACGATGCTTCAACAAACGGGCTGATTAATGCATACAAGAAAATGAGGGTGGAATAAGCCGCTGGTTCAGCTCAGCTCAGTTTCATGCTCAGCTGCCTGATTTCGTTTTTCGGTGAAACATTTTCGTACAGGATCCTGTAAACTGCTTCACAAATGGGAAGGGGAACCTGGTGCTTCTTGTTGATTTCATGAATGGATTTCGATGCATAGTATCCTTCGGCTACCATGTTCATATCTAAAAAGGCGTTTTTAACAGAGTACCCGTTACCAATCATGGTCCCCAGCATCCTGTTCCGGCTGAATTGCGAATACACGGTTACCATCAGGTCGCCCAGGTAAGCAGAATCCTTTATGTCGCGGGAAATTGGGTGAACAGTATCGACAAACCGCTTGATTTCCTGGATTGCGTTTGACACCAGGGTTGCCTGGAAATTATCGCCATACCTCAATCCATGGGCAATCCCTGCTCCAATGGCAATGATGTTTTTCATCACAGAATTATACTCTGTTCCCCAGATATCATCGGAAATGGTGGTGTAAATGTAGTTGCAGTGGATCAGCCGGGCAAAACCTGCAGCTTTGACCTCATCCAAACACGCAACTGTAAGGTATGAAAGCTTCTCCAGCGCTACTTCCTCTGCATGACACGGGCCGGCAATAATTCCTACGTTTTCATGCGGGACCTTGAAACTCTGATTCAGATATTCCACCACTAAAAGATTTTCCTTCGAAACAATTCCCTTGATCCCCGACAGAAAATATTTTTCGCTGATAAATTTTTTTGCCCTTTTAAGGATTAATGGTAAGAATGCTGAAGGAACTGCCAGAACAAGGATATCAGAATCTTTTATAATGTCATTGATGTCGTTGTAGAAGCGAATCCTGTTCAGGTCGAACTCCACACTTTGCAGGTAGCGGGGGTTTGCTTTTAATTCCTTGAATAATTCAATGGTATCTTTCTTCCTGAAGTACCAGTTTATCTGGCTTACGTTTTCCAGAAGCATTTTTGCAATGGCTGTTGCCCAGCTGCCGCTCCCGATTATACCAATTTTGTCAGTCTTAATATTCATAATAATATTTTCGCGCTGTAAAAATATAAAGAATTTCATGACCGGAGCAAAATGATTTCAGGTGAATGAACTGGTATAAGGATGACATTGCAGAGCATGCAAGGGGCTACCGTTTAAAAATATTCTGAAGATTATCACTTTTCAGTTATATAATTTATTGTATTTTCATCCGTAATTAATTTATTATTTGGAGGTCGGATGGAACCCGCATGATGAATTTCATTCTTATTTAAGTTTACGAATCATGCCCGTTTCAGGAATTCATAACTAATCAAAATCCGGATCATGCATAAGTACATACTTGCACTAGACTCAGGAACCACCAGCAACCGTGCAATCATTTTTAACCATGCCGGTGAGGTTGTTGATTCAGCCCAGCAGGAGTTTGAACAGATTTATCCCCAGCCGGGGTGGGTGGAGCACAGGCCATCCGATATCTGGAAAACGCAGTTCGAAGTAGCATCAGCAGTTATTCAGAAGAAGGGGATCAATCCCGGGGAAATCGCAGCAATCGGCATCACGAACCAGCGTGAGACAACCATCGTGTGGAACCGCATCACAGGTGAACCTGTATATAATGCCATTGTTTGGCAGGACAGGCGAACATCGGGTATCTGCGATGATATGAAACGGAAGGGATTGGAGCAGATCATTGCGGAAAAGACAGGACTGGTGATTGATGCATATTTTTCAGCAACAAAAATCAAATGGATACTTGAAAATGTTGAGGGTGCACGTCAGCAGGCAGAAAGGGGAGAACTTGCCTTTGGCACGGTTGATACCTGGCTGATCTGGAAACTTACGGGTGGCAAACTTCATGTTACGGATGTAACAAATGCCAGCCGTACCTTGCTTTTTAATATCCATACGCTGGAATGGGACAGTGAACTGCTGGATTATTTTGGCGTGCCGGCTGAAATGCTTCCTGAGGTTAAGCCCAGCAGCGGGTTGTATGGCTATACCGACAGCAGCCTTTTTGGTGCTGAACTGCCTGTTGCAGGGATTGCAGGCGATCAGCAGGCAGCTTTGTTCGGGCAGATGTGTACAGATGAAGGCATGGTTAAGAATACCTATGGAACAGGATGTTTTGTGGTAATGAACACCGGATCCAAACCCATCAGGTCGAAGCATAACCTTCTGGCTACCATTGCATGGCAAATAGATGGCCAGGTGACATATGCCATTGAAGGCAGCATCTTTGTGGCAGGTGCCGTGGTTCAGTGGCTGCGCGACCAGTTGGGCATAATTGAATCATCGGAAGAAATTGAAAAGCTGGCCATGGGAGTTGAAGACAGCGGCGGTGTAACCTTTGTTCAGGCATTTGTAGGACTGGGTGCACCCCATTGGGACCAGTATGCCGCAGGTATGATTATAGGCCTCAGCCGTGGAACAGGAAAAGCTCATATTGCCAGGGCAGCGCTTGAAGCCATTGCGCTTAGGACCATGGAGGTTGTTGAAACTATGGCAGAGGATTCCGGAATACCTGTTCATGAACTGAGGGTGGACGGAGGTGCAGCTGTTAACAACCTTCTCATGCAGATCCAGGCAAATATTTTAAATACCAGAGTGGTGAGGCCCAAAATAACAGAAACTACCGCACTTGGAGCAGCTTACCTTGCCGGACTGGCTTCCGGTTTCTGGAAAAATACAGAAGAACTGAAAAGGCAATGGCAGGTAGACCGGGCTTTTGAACCTGATGATAAACAAGCTTCTTATCAAAAAGTGATAGCCAACTGGAGAAAAGCAGTCGACAGAAGTAAGCATTGGTATGATTCACATTAAACCCTGATGATATGGACCGGGAAACGATATTAAAAAAAATTCATAAAAAGGAGTGGGACATTATTATTATCGGTGGCGGCGCCACAGGTTTGGGATGTGCTGTTGATGCTGCTTCAAGGGGCTTCAAAACCTTACTTCTCGAGCAGGTTGATTTTTCGAAAGGCACTTCCAGCAGAAGTACCAAGCTTGTACATGGCGGGGTGAGGTATCTTCAACAGGGTGATGTTTCCCTGGTTTTTGAAGCATTAAAGGAACGCGGGCTGATGTTCAAGAATGCTCCCCACCTGGTAACAAACCAGTCTTTTATCATTCCGACCTACGATTGGTGGGGCGGCCCTTTCTACACAGTGGGGTTGAAGGTTTATGACCTGATGGCAGGTAAACTTGGGCTTGGCCCCTCAAAGCACCTTTCAAGGGAGGAGGCCATTGAAGCTCTTCCTACGGTGGAAAAGGAGGGTTTAAAGGGAGGTGTTATTTACCAGGATGGACAGTTCGACGATGCAAGGATGGCAATTACCCTTGCCCAGACTGCCGTTGATTATGGCGCTCTTGTGCTGAATTACTGTAAGGTTACTCAACTTCTGAAGGAAGATGAACTGATAACCGGGGTGATGGTAGTAGATCAGGAGACTGGTGAAGAGTTCCCGGTCAGGTCGAAGGTTGTTATCAATGCAACAGGAGTATTTGCCGATGAGGTTATTCAGATGGATGAGCCCGAAAAGCCACGGATGATCATCCCCAGCCAGGGCATTCACCTGATACTGAACAAGGATTTTCTGCCGGGCGGTTATGCCATCATGGTTCCTCATACATCCGATGGACGGGTGATGTTTGCAGTGCCCTGGCACGATCATGTTGTAGTTGGAACTACTGATACCCTGATTGAAGAATATGTACTTGAACCGGTTGCACTGGAACAGGAAGTTGAATTTTTATTGAATACTGCCGGACAATACCTGGCAAAACAGCCTTCAAGGAAAGATGTGCTTAGTGTTTTTGCGGGTTTGAGGCCTTTGGCAAAACCTGAAACTGATACAAAAGCTACCAAGGAAATATCAAGGGGCCACAGGATCCTGATTTCAGTATCAGGATTGATTACTATTATCGGTGGCAAATGGACTACCTACAGAAAAATGGCGGAAGATACCATTGATAAGGCCATCATGCTCGCCGGACTGACTGAAAGGGAGTGTATCACCCAGCATCTGCCGGTGCATGGCTACAGAATGGATATTGACCCTTATTCTGATCCTCTAGCTCCATACGGACTGGATAAAGAAAAGGTGCTTGCAATAGAAGAGGAACATAAAAGGTGGCAGGGAATGCTCAGCGAAAAGCTTCAGATCAGGAGATCACAGGTGGCCTGGGCTGTGAGACATGAATGGGCACGTACAGTGGAGGATGTTCTGGCCAGACGCACCCGTGCCCTCTTTCTTGATGCCCGTGAAAGCATCAGAATTGCTCCTGAGGTGGCTAAACTTATGTCGAGGGAATTGGATAAAGGCCGCAGGTGGGAGAAAAGACAGGTAGAAGAATTTATTAAAATTGCAAAAAATTATTTTTTTGAAGAATAAAACTTAAAACTATGACCGAACTGTTTGGTGAATTTCTCGGAACCTTTATCCTCATTCTCCTGGGCAATGGTGTTGTTGCCAATGTCAACCTCGATAAAACCCACAGTCATGGCGCTGGCTGGATTGTTATAACTGCCGGGTGGGCCATGGCTGTATTTGTTGCAGTACTGGCTACTGCCGATATTAGCGGGGCACATATCAACCCGGCTGTTACAATAGGGCTGGCAATGAGTGGTTTATTTGCATGGGTAAAGGTTGTTCCGTTTATCGTTGCACAAATGGCAGGTGCTATGCTGGGTTCCTTAATTGTTTATATCTTTTTTCGAAATCATTTTAACATTACAATTGTACCAGGAGTAAAAAAAGCCTGTTTTTGCACGGCCCCTGCCATTCGTCACTACCCGAATAATTTTTTCTCGGAAATGACTGGAACATTTATCCTGGTTCTGTCAGTTTTACTAATTACGCTTCCTCAACTGGAGTACGTAAGTATGGGCAGTACAAAAGCCGGCCTGGGTTCTTTGGGTGCCCTTCCTGTTGCGTTGGTGGTTTTTTCTCTTGGATTAAGTCTTGGTGGTACTACCGGATATGCTATCAATCCTGCCCGTGATTTAGGTCCGCGTATTGTCCATATGTTGCTTTCTTTTCAAAATAAAGACGACAATGACTGGCAATATGCATGGGTTCCGGTATTTGGACCAATTGCAGGCGCCATAGCTGCAGCCCTATTATATTGGGTATTACTGCCCTGAAAAAAAAAATTACATTTTGATAAAAAAAAGTTAAAACTTTTTTGGAAATGGAAAAAGGTTTTTTACATTTGTAGTGCAATACGTTCTGTATTGCTTGTGTGTTTGGGGGTTAACATTTGAGGGCAGCTGATGAGCTGCCCTTTCTTTTTTATTGCACTTTTGTGCGAATTACCTTCAGTGTTTTTAAGGAAAAACTGTTCATAAATATGTTCACGATCAGGGTGATACATTTGGAAATAATGATGTTTTTTCTGATCCTGACCGTATATAACGCCTGCTTAAAACAGCTTCTTCCGAACCCTTAGTTCTGAATTCCGACAATATGAGGTATCCACCTTCCTGCTCCGGCAGATTTATAAACCAGGGAATATTGATGCGGCTGTAAGCTTTCAGTACCACTGACTGCTGTCGTTCCCTCACAACATTTCCATCCGGGTCAATCAATTTTACTGTCACATTTCCTTCAATGTCATCCTTGAGGTCATTTATCCCTGTCAGGTTGAAAATAAGATCATCATGGGGGGCATAGTGTCCGTTCGGGAAATACCGCTGGTCTGCCAGGTCAATAAATACAGCTGCAGGGGCAAAGGCATGTTTATACCATTTTAAAGAAATGCCTGGTTCCAGATCCCTGATGTTGTTAATGTACCAGTCGCCTGTATAACCGTAATTGTTGGTGAGATGGCAAAAAGAAAGAACTCCTGCCATGGTACGTTCAGCCCTGATCCATTCTGTTTCACAGGCAAGCCAGTATGCCTGCATCTCGCGCCGCTCCTCAGGTGTTGCATCTTCCCCCAGGAGGCTGTCGTACATATTTTTCGTGAGCTTGGCAGGCCTTCCGTCACGCCACAGCCAGTTCCATCCATATTCATTTACAAGTTGTGTGGCCGATGCTTCCAGATATTGCAGGTGTCCACGTTCCCAGTCATCCATTTTTCCAAGCCTGTATGGATTTTTTTTCAAATATTCATAGGGATCTTTTTGTTGTATTAAATTCCAGCCTGCCCTGTACAGGTGAGGTTCATCCATGGGGTCAACACCTGCAAGGTCATTCTCCTGCATATACCCGGCATCCCATATTCGTGTTGGATCGAGTTGCTGAAGCTCAGGAATCAGTACATTTCCAATATAAGTGTTCCAGTTTTCGTTAATGGCATCCCAGATGACAATGCTTGGGTGGTTACCGTCACTCCATACCCAATCGGTAAATTCTTTCCTGATCTGTTCATCCCAGCCATGGTTCTGCCAGTACAGCCATTCATTTTGAAACACCATTCCGAATTCATCAGCAAGTTCATACCAAAAATCAGGGGCTATGCCAACGCATATCCGCATGGCATTCCAGTCAATGGCTTTTGGGTCATCAATCAGCATCTTTTTTACCCACTCCCTGTTCCAGGGTAATTCCTGACAGTCGGGGTCTTCGAAGAACCGGTGCAGCGTGATGTTACTCCCCCGCAGGTAGTACTTTTCATTGTTCAGGTAGAAGAATTTGCCCCTGCGCTCAAAATCACGCATGCCAAAGTTGGTGGTGGTAACATCGGAAAGTTTTTCATTGTCGAATAACCTGATTTCTGCCTGGTATAAAAACGGATTTTCAGGCGACCAGAGATAAAACTGATCTAATGGGAAATCTGCTGACAGTTCAGTTTCATTGTCACGCGTCGTCAGTCCTTCTATCCGTCCATTTGCAATTTCCAGTCCCGAAGCTTTTTCCCTGATGATGATTTCTGCCCTCACTTTATCCTGCATCGGGTCGCCGTACATTACCTGCTGCGGGTAAAAATTCCGGACCAGCAGTTTTACAGTTACTTTTTTATCCTTTACAGAGGGCAGGGCAAGTTTTTTAAGCACCTTCTGTTTTCCTGAAAAGGAAAGGTACACATCGTCCCAGATTCCGGGTATGTAATGAGCTTTTTCCTTGTCGGTGCTGCCTGCTGCATGGGGAGGAAGCCATATACGTTCGCCTACACGTACCATGATTTCATTTTCTTCACCGTACTTCAGTGCCTGGGAAACTTTCATGTCAATGGGCGTGTAGCATGAAACCGACTGTCCGGCATCCCATCCGTTCACATATACCTGCGTTACATATTTGCTTTTCATAATCGTAAGCATGGCATCGGCATCTTTCAGTTCTACGGGTATATGGATTTTTTTCCTGTACCAGCTGTACCTGGGTTCGTAATCCAGTTCGCGGTAATCAGAGGCTTCTTCACTGATTGTCTGTTCCGGTTTTTTGAACAGCTTTTCGTAGCTGTCAATCCGGGGGGTTGCCAGGTGTATCAGTCCGGGTACAGGACATGTACGTGTAAATTGAGCTGGTGGGAAAGCGTGGGTAGTTTGTTCAAAGTCCCATTGTCCGTTGAGTGAAATGATTTTACCTTCATTTTGTGAAAACGCAGGCATTGATAACAGGCATATCAACAGGAAACTGGTCAGGTTTTTCATAAAAGTTGGATTACAGTTAAAAAAAAAGACGCTAATGCATCGCAGGAGCTGTGCATTAGCGTCTTATAAAAGTCAACTTAATTCACGATTCCGGCAATGGCTGCACCTACCAGGCTTGAGTTTTCAACCTCTATTATTTCATAATAGCGTTGTTTGTCGCCTGTCAGGTATTCCTTCAGAAATCTTTCGAACTTTTCCTGGAAATCCTTTAGTTTATAAAAAGTTGTACCTTCAATGGTCATCAGAACAGGTTTTTCAGCCGATTTGGCTTTCCCTGTTTTTAAGATGACTGCTGCAAGATTGGCTGCAACAAGTTTGGCTGCCCTCTCAATCATTGCCTCAACAATCATTACAACAAATTTTCTATCCTCTTCACTGGTGATTGCCCTGGCAAGTGGATTATTACCCAGACCTGTGCCCAGAACAAAATTGTTCACCTCTTCGGTTGACAGTTCCATCAGTTCTTTCAGGTTGTATTTGGATGCTTCGGAGAAAACACCTTCATTGGCAGCTACCCTAAGGGCAGTGGTAACAAGTCCGCCAAAATAACCTCCTGCAAACATTTTCTCAAAGGAATATCTTCCCGGATTCTTTGTCTGGGAATCAAACAACAGGTCAATGTCGGTACGTGGTACTTTCCCGAAGTTGCCCGATTCAATATTGATAATCTGGGTATGCTGCTGGTCCAGATCAGGTTTTTTGGTGATATTTTTATTTAACTCTATGTAACATGTATTAGTGCCAGTGCCGAGGATAAACCCGATGTATGTATCATAGGTTTTACCCGCAGTTGCAGCTTGTCCGGCAAGGAGTGTGGCTACTGTGTCGTTCAGTATAACAACATGTTTTTCCGGGGTACCAAGCGCTTTCAGCACATTCTCACCAATCATTTCACCAATTACTTCCGGGGCCCTTACTTCCTTGCTCCATTCAAGGAGTTTACCATCCTTGTTTGGGTATATTTCCACGGCATAGGAGAAACAGAATCCAATTTTATAGGAAACATCTTTATAATCTTTCAGGAAATCTGCCATTGCATTAAAGAATTCCTCTTTTGAAAACTCCCTGTCGACTGCAGGCATTTTTCCGTTTTTCAGATCCTTTACCACAAGTTTCATATCATCGTCGAACCACATTTTTGCTGTTCTGAAATTGGTTCCGCCTGCATCAATGGCAATTACAGGTTCATTTGGCTCCAGTTGCCTGTCAGCTTCAATGTATGTCGGTATCATGATCAGGGAGCTATCATGGCCTTTCAGCCCTGCTTCCATTTCATGCAAAAAATCATTCACCACTTCATTGATGTCGATCTCGGAGGAGGTTAGCTGATGCTTCTTTAAAAACTGCTGTGCTTCATTCATATTATCCATATTTTCAGTGTTATTCATATTGTACTAATTTAAGATATTCCCTTTGAAAGTCAATAGCGGAAATAGCCTGATTTTTGAAAATCAGAACCCTGCCTTGCTAAAGTGCATTGCTGATTTTAAATACCCACGCATATTTGCCCTTATAGCTGGCAGGGGTAATTTCCGGAATGTTGATGGTCAAAGTGTCGCCTGATTTGCGTGAACTTACTTTTCCATTATATCCCGGCATGGATACCACACCGGCTTTTTTGATGCCTTTTACAGAGATGGATTTTTCGGGAAACTCTGTGCAGAGGACATATAAATCGTTGCCTTTTCTGGTGAAGTAGATATTTTCCTGTTTATTCAAAGCTGAACCTTCCCATTTACGGGTGCCGTATATAGCTTCTCCGTTTATATCCATCCATTCACCCATATCAAGCAGGCGCTGCTGCTGAATTACAGGGATCCTTCCGTCAGCTGTTGGCCCTACATCCAGCAACAGGTTGCCTCCGGCAGCTACTTTTTCTATCAGCAGGTCAACCAGAGCGTCAGATGACATGTAATGTTCAAGGGTTTCGATCTGGTTATAGCCGAAGGAAGTGCCTATTCCCCTGCATTCCTCCCATGGACGGTTGGTTTCGCCAATTCCTTTTCCATCGTGGACAAGGTCGTATTCAGTGGTAAAATACCCACCATGCACCCCGCGGGTTTCCTTTCCCCAGCGGTCATTGACAGCCACCCGGTCCTTCACAGGCGATTCATTGTACAGCCATGCCAGGAATTCAGTGCTTTTCCATGTCTCACTCGGATGGTCCCATTCACCATCGGTCCAGAAGATATCAGGTTCATAACGGTTCACCAGATCCTTCATCTGTGGCATCATATGGTTATCTACATATTGGCCAATGTTGTTGCGGTAAAGCGGATTATACCACTCATAAAGAGAATAGTAAAATCCCATATGCAATCCGGCATCCTTTACGGCTTTTGTAAGTTCTCCGCACAAATCGCGGTGCGGGCCAATGTCTACACTGTTCCAGTTCCAGCTTTGTTCGCTGGGCCAGAGAGTAAAACCCTCGTGATGTTTAGAGGTGAGTACTACATAACGTGCACCGGCTTTATTAAACACATCGGCCCAATGGGCAGGATCGAAATGTTGTGCCTTAAACATCGGAGCAAAATCCTGGTATTTGAACTGTTCCCCGTACATGCTGTTATGGTAATCGCGGAAGAGCTTTCCGGCATTACTTTTTTCATTGATGCGCCACCAGTACCATTCAGAATATTTGGCATATACGCCAATATCGGCACTTGCCGGTGCCCAGGCAGGTACAGAATATACTCCCCAGTGGATGAATATCCCAAATTTTACATCTTCGAACCATTGCGGAACAGGTCTGCTGTTAATAGATTCCCAATTGGGCTGGTACTTTTGTGCAATGGCTGACATTGAAATTGCAATAGCCAGAAGTGCAAATATTGATTTTTTCATTGTTATTAAATTTAGTTTGAATATCTGTTTTGAATGGAACTGATCCGGTGTAAACATCGTAATTATTACCGTCCGTTAAATTCCCTGATTGCATCAAACATAGCCACCATATTTTCGACCGGAACATTTGCCTGGATGTTGTGTACAGTGTTGAATACAAATCCTCCTCCTGCGTTAAATATTTCGCAATGCCTTAGCACCTGTTCGCGCACTTCTGCAGGTGAGCCAAAAGGGAGTACTTTCTGGGTGTCAATGCCTCCTCCCCAGAAGACAAGGTCGCGGCCATATTTTTTCTTCAGGGTTTCAGGGTCCATACCGGCCGCATTAATCTGCACCGGGTTTATGATGTCAAACCCCGAATCTATAAAATCCTTTAGCAGTGTTTCTACTGCACCACAGCAATGCTTAAAGGTTTTCCATTCGGTGTTGAGGTGTATCCAGTCGTTCATTTTTTTGTAGTACGGGAGCCATAGTTCCCTGAATTGCTCCGATGAACAGAATGTTGAACTTTGTGTGCCAAGATCTGTACCGCAGATAAATATGGCATTGATTTTATTTCCTGCTACCGAATAAAGACGTTTCAGGTTTTCCACGGCGATTTCTGTCTGGCGGTCGAATATTTTTTGAATGTGTTCAGGACGGCTGATGGTACTCATATACCATTCAGCAACATCACGAATCCCTTTTGGGTGGCGCAACTGCATGCCCGGCACAAGTGCAATGTCGCCAAGGGCAGTCCCGCCTATGGAGGCCACAACTGCCTTGCCGGTTGCCCATGCCTTATGAATTTCTTTTTTCCAGAATTCCAGGTCCTCATCCTGCAGAAGTCCAAATTCCTCAAGATTGTCTTCAATATTCAGGCTTTCTTCATCAATGGGATCCTGCCTGATGATGGCGTCGAAGAAGTATCCTGTTTTAGGCATACGTGCTGAAGGAGGAATGGATGTATCGCCCTCCGGGTGCATCAGGATGTCGCCATCATCGCTGTGGGTTATATTGAACTTCATCGGAACCATAACCCTTTGCCCCCAGGGGGTTTTCCACTCCTTGTATGGCCCGTGGTTGTTAAACCCGAACATGTTGTTTTTACCCCAGACACCAATCACATCAATACCGATGGGATCGATCATTTCCCAGTCAACCTCTCCCAGCATCTGGAATGGTTCAATCACCCTGATGGGTTTTCTCTGCAACCCGTAATGCCTTCTTAACCTTGAAAGCGCATGCACATGAATACCTGTAACTGCAGTTGATCCCAGATCAATTACAACCCGGTCGGGTTGCTGATGATTTACGGTCTTTAAAAATTGTTTTCTTGAATCCATATATCTAGATAATATTTTCTGTTAAGAATGCTGAATATAAAATTAATGAACGATTTGAAGCAAGAAAGGTACAAATTTGAACAATTAAGTGATGATAACCCATCGAAACTGCTATATAACAGCTTTTAGCTGAATTACCAAACTTTCATTGAAATTGCTCCCTTACCTGGTTTTTCAAAAGGCCCTGTCAATGGTTTGTCTGATGTTCTTTTTCGACCAAAATAGTTAGTGTTTAAGATCATCGCAGTTCCGTCGCTGTTCTCAAAAGGTGCCTCGGGAACTACAGCCTTTCCCAGTGATTCGCCTGTTATGATCCTTGTTTTTATTTTTGTTATTTCATCCTTTAAGTAAAACAGGAGGGTTACATCCGGTTCCTTTTCAATGACTTTTAATCCGGAAGCAGACTCTGACCTGAGAAAATTCCTTTCACCGGGCATAGGATTGGCATTATTAAGGTAGACATTTCCATCGGCGACAGAAGGCAGTGATAAACTGCCATAAATTTTCAGTCCTGTGTGCCGGTCATTTTCTGCAGGGTACGCTCCTGCAAATATATTATTGAAAAATCTGTTGTCACCACACCTGGTTTTCTTTAATCCTGCAAGTTCAGTGGAGTGGGGAAGAAGATATGGAGTAAGACGATCCTGTGGCTTTACCTCAATGTTGCCTGCAAAGAGATTATGTACATAGGCTCCACCTTCCGACCAGTCGCGAAGGGAAAGCTCAGAAAGGAACAGGTTGTTGTCGATCAGAAACGGCCCGTGGTTGACCTCCATAAATACATCATCGGTTGTATTATTATATATCAGGTTTCCTGTAACACGGGTACCCTGCGACATCCAGTCGAGCCACAATCCCCGTCCGCAGTTGGCAAGTCGGTTTTTCTTTATAAGCATATCGATGGATGCATGGATTTTTATCCCGGCGATTTCATGCCCGTAAAATTGCCGTTTCACCCAAATGTTATAAATGTTGTTGTTTTCAATGGTGCTGAAAATGGCACCGAGGCTTCCACAGATACCTGTTTGTTCACAATTGAAAATGGTATTGTTCCGGATAATGTGGCTCCCGATTAAATCTTTGTTCCATCCACGTGCAATGGCCCTGTTGATTGTTTCCACATATCCTTCAGCCAGTTCTTCTGAAGTATTATCAAATTCATCTCCATATTTCCCAAGAGTGATACCGGAACATTTTGAGTCGCTGATAACATTGTTTTCTATGATCCAGCCTTTGCTCCAGTTGGTACCTATCAATCCTACCTGTTCAGCAGTGGGAGGGGCCCACTGGGTGGCAGCATGGCTCATGCGGAATCCGCTGACGGTAATGAAGTTAATTTCTGTTTTTTCGGGATAAAAGCAGCATTTGCGGACATTTATTTCCACAAGTTCACGGTTTGGATCGGCACCCTGAAAATTGGCATAGATAAAGGTGTTTTCATTATTACTTTCGCAGTACCAGGTGAAAAGGGAGTCTTCAGCATCAAATTTATTCTTATGTAGTTTTGGATTGAATACATCATCCAGGAGGGCAGCCTCCCAAAGTGACTTGCCGTTGAGGTATACTTCGCCCGTATGATGGTTTCTTCCCTGGGGGATGAACCAGTCGCCATGTATTATATCCCGGTAAGGGTTATACTTTCCGAAGAAAGTATCAGGAATGGCAACCCGCCATACATTCCCCTGAACTTTTTCCCAGCTTTTGATGATTTCTGAACCTCTGATCTCTGCCTTGCCGTTCACAGCAGAACGGTAAATGATCCGGCTTGATTCAGAGGTTCCTCCGCGACGGGGTTTAACCCACTCGCGATATATGCCTTCATGCACTGTGATCACATCACCGGGCAGGGCAATATCTGCAGCAGCCTGAATTGTAAGAAAAGGTTTTTCTGCAGTGCCCGGATTTATGTCGTTACCTTTTTTTGCCACATGATATTCGGTTGCATGGATGAACATGCAAAAGGTCATCAGCAGAAAAAAGGCAGTTCCTCGTTTCATGGTACAGGTTTTAAATGAAGATCTTCAGTTGGTTGTTTTGGTGCAGTATGCGGGATTTCTTTTACAAGTTTTCGCTCCAGTTGTTCCAGGGATATTCCCCTTGTTTCCGGAAGAAAACGGGAGATGATAAAATACCCCAGGATACAGATTGCAGCATAAATCCAGAAAGTATTGGCAGGATTTAACCATTCAACCAGGATCGGAAATGTAAGGGTAAGGATATAGCAGGCAACCCATAATGAGAAGGTAGCTGCTGACATAGCTGCACCCCTGATTTTATTGGGGAATATTTCTGATAATACGACCCATACAGTAGGGCCGAGCCCGAATGCAAAGAAAGCCGGGGTAATGATGATAAAGGAAAGCAGCCACCAGTCGCCAGTCCTGCCTGTAGCAAAAAGGAACCCGATGACCAGGTAACATATGGCCATGCCAGCTGCACCAATCAGCATTAGTTTTTTTCGTCCCACCCTGTCTATTACCTTCATGGCAAGTATCGTGAAAACAACGTTCGTTAGTCCGACGAGGGTGGTTTGAAACAGGGCAGAATCAACTCCCAGATTAGCTTTGGCAAAAATATCAGGTGCATAAAAGAAAATGACATTGATGCCCGACCATTGCTGGAATACTGCCAGAAATATCCCGATAAACAAGATGAATGCATACTTTTTCCGGAAGGCTTCTTTTAATGTGCCACGTTTCTGACTGCCTGCCAGCGAATCTTTTATTTCCTTCAGTTCGAATGAAGCAAAATCAGGTCCTGCAATTTTCTCAAGCACATTTTTTGCTTGTACATCCATTTTCCTTGCCACCAGCCAGCGCGGACTTTCAGGAATAATAAACAAAGCCGCCAGAAATAGCACAGCAGGAACTGCTTCGGCAGCAAACATCCATCGCCAGGCATTATCGCCGGTTGCCAGCAGGAACCAGTTGGAATAGTATGCCACCGATATTCCCAATACGATCGTCAGCTGATTGATAGATACCATCCGCCCGCGAACAACGGCAGGAGAAACTTCAGCAATATATACAGGAGCAAGTACGGATGCTCCTCCCACTGCCAGTCCTCCAAGGATGCGATAAAATATAAATGCGGATACCGTATTGGACACACCGCTGCCAATGGCTGATATTGCAAAAAGGACTGCAGTAATCATTAAAATCTTCTTTCTCCCAAACCTGTCGCCAAGCCTTCCGCTGTAACTTGCACCTATAATGCAACCTATCAGTGCACTGCTAACCACCCAGCCTTTGGATACTTCGCTGAGCTCAAAAAAATCCTGGATAAAAGGAATGGTTCCTGAAATGACCGAGATGTCGAACCCAAAAAGCAGTCCGCCCATAGCAGTAACAATTGAAATGGTCAGCAGGTACCTATAGTTGACATTCATAGACCGGGCTTTGTAGATTTGCCCGAAAATACAAAATTCCTGAATACAGGCAGGTTATATAATACCCATTTTTTTCATCAGGAAGGTGGCATTCATTGTTTTTGTTGCACCATCTTTCAGGAGGTAATCAAATATCATTTCTTCTCCTTCAAGTTTGATTTCAAAGCATTTGTTGAACACCAGCTGAGGGAAATCATCCTCCATTTCGCTTATTTTAAGATCATGCGTGGCTATAAGGGCAACAGCTTTCAGATCAAGGAGCTTTCGGATAAGTTCCCGTGAACCGTTTAGTTTATCCAATGAATTGGTCCCTTTCAGCATTTCATCGAGAATCACAAGCATCCGTTCACCGTTTTCAAGCTTATCGAGCAAGGTTTTTATGCGCTTCAGTTCAGCAAAGAAATAGGATTCATCTTTTAACAATGAATCTGTTGTGCGCATGTTCGTATAAATGTTTACAGGTGAAAAGGTGAGGCTTTCGGCACATACCGGAGCCCCGGTTCGGGCAAGAAGCAGGTTTACACCAACAGTGCGAAGAAAAGTGCTTTTACCGGCCATGTTTGCTCCCGTAATTATAATGATCTTACCCCATCCGTTTATCTCCAGATTGTTGTTCACTCTTTTATTCTGTGGAATGAGGGGGTGACCAATCTGGCTGGCCTGTAAGGTGTACCCTCCTTCATGAACTTCGGGATAAACAAACTCCGGATGGTTGAATGCAAGGTTTGCAAGGCTTAACATTGCATCAGTTTCTGCCAGTATATCAAGCCATGTACTTATTTTTTTCCTGTGCCGGCAATGCCAGTTCCAGAGCCTGTATATACTGCGGAGATCCCAAAGAAATATAGAATTAAGCACGAGGTTAACAACTAAATTATTGCGGTAATCAAGCTCATTCACCCTTTGTTTTAGCAGCCGGAATATGTGGCTTGCCTTATCAGGAACCGTTGCTTTGTTCCGGAGGTTAACCAGGAATTGTTCATGAAAGGGATGCGCCTCAATAAAATTTAGCATTTGCATATACTTTCCAAGTAATTCCGATTTCCTGCCAAACATACTGTTGTACTCTGCTACCTTTTTTCTATAGGAATATAGAATGCCCCACTGAGTAAAAACGGCTATAAGGAACGGGAGGCTGGTTGAACCGGCCAATGCTGAAATAGCAGCTCCTATTGTTAACAGCGGCACGATATTTATGAGGAACAAAATTCTTTTGGCATGTTTTAATTCTAGTGACGTATTGCTCCAGTCTTTGATTTCTTCATTCATTTCATCACTTTCCTGAAACAAATTACCCGTTGCAAGGAAATGCAGTCGCCAGTCAGGAATGGCTGAAAGCTCCCGGATGGCAGCTTGTTTATGTTCAATTTCTGCTTTTTCGAGCAACGGATTCTTAAGCCAGTCAGCAAGCCTTTGTCTGCCGCTTTGGGTTGATGTCCGGTTTAGAAACTGGAAAACAGAACCTTCACCAAAAAGATCCAGATCGTATGAGTTAAAATGAGCCGGATCAAGAAAATCCTTCCCGTCATCAAAATGGCTGAATTGATGGTTTAATGCAAGAAGTTCGTTTTCAGTGAGGGTAAGCAAAACCCGTAACTTTTTCCTGCGTTGCTCCAGAATGATATTCTTTTTTACAAGTAAAGAAAATATGATCAGGAATATAAGTGCAGGAATGCCAGTGGACCAGCCATTCCAGCCCCATATAATCAAAGGGATAAAGATCAGCACAAAGGTTATCAGTCGTAACCACCCCGACAATTTTATTTTAGATACAACAGCCGCTAATTCCGAATGGAACAATTCTTTTTTGGATTGATAATAAGCAACAGCTGGCTGGTCCATTTTAAAGATAATTGTAGTGGTGGAGAAGATATGCCATGATAAATACTGTTGAGGAAAGCACACTGAAGACCAATAGAATGGTTCCCATTTGTTTGTTTGTAAGGACTGTTTTGCTGATTTTTGGGTCTTTTGCAAGGAAATACCGCGACTCAATGAACATCATCAGTTTGAAAGTCCCATAACCGATCAGCCAGCCGAGCAGTCCGCCGAATACAATGTCGAGGGGATAATGCACACCTGAATATATTCGGGAATATGAAACTATTACTGCCCAGAATAACATGAGTGCCCAGAAGCCCCGGTTGCGGAACAGGCGGCTGGTAAAAACAAAAACTGCAAATACATTTGCCGCATGTGATGATACAAAGCCATACAAACTGCCTTTACGGAGTACATTGTGTACCAGGTGTTCGATTTCAGGATTATGTACCGGCCTGAACCTCTGGATGGATTCCTTCAGCAACACGGAAATCTGATCGCTAAGCAGGATTGTTAGTCCAATGAATAGCAATATCAGCCAGGATTTGCTTCTGTAATTCTTCACAACATAGAACAGGATAACAGCAAAAAAAGGAAACCATGGTTCTTTCCTTGTTATCATCAGCATTATGGTATCCCAGAAACTGCTGTGATAACTGTTTAGAAATAAAAAAAAGCGGGTATCCAGTTCAAGTATTTTCTGAAGAATCTCCATTAGCTGTTCAGGATTTGCCAGATTTTATCTTTCAACTGCTGGAGATTATAGCCGGTAACAGAGGAAAAAAACAGGTGAGGAATTCCTTCAAGTTCTTTGCTGATTTCTTTTCTGAGCTCCTCATCAAGCATGTCGGCTTTACTTATGGCCAAAAACCGGTATTTATCAAGCAATTCAGGATTATACTTCTCAAGCTCGCTGAGGAGGATGTTGTATTCCTTCAGATGGTTGGCGCTGTCGGCCGGAACCATGAACAGAAGCATTGGATTTCTTTCTATGTGACGCAGGAACCTGAGGCCAAGTCCTTTCCCTTCATGGGCACCTTCAATAATACCGGGAATATCTGCCATCACAAATGATTGATCTTCGCGGTAACTTACGATTCCCAGGTTTGGGGTAAGTGTAGTAAAGGGATAGTCTCCTATTTTAGGTTTTGCAGCTGAGACAACAGAGAGCAGGGTTGATTTGCCGGAGCTGGGAAATCCTACAAGTCCTACATCCCCCAGAATTTTTAGTTCCAGGATGCGCCATCCTTCTTCACCTTCTTCGCCCGGTTGTGCAAAACGTGGAGTCTGAAGGGTGGCAGATTTGAAATGGTCGTTACCCAGTCCACCCCTTCCACCCTTCATGAGCGTTTTACGCTCTCCGTGCTCCGTTATCTCTAATATAAATTCTCCTGTTTCAGCATCTTTAACGATGGTTCCAAGAGGCACTTCCAGTATAACATCTTCTCCGTCGGCACCTGTCGATTTTTGTGCGCCACCTGATTCACCGTTGCCTGCCATTACATGCTTGCTGTATTTCAGGTGCAGTAATGTCCATTTATGTTGGTTTCCTTCCAAAATGATATGGCCGCCCCTTCCTCCGTCACCTCCGTCGGGACCACCTTTGGGTACAAATTTCTCTCGCCGGAAGTGAGCCGAACCAGCTCCTCCGTGCCCCGATTTGCAATGAATCTTAACGTAATCAACGAAATTTGTTTCAGCCATATAATATTTTGTTTTGCCCGGTGTGAAAGGTGCTTTCCTGAAAGTCTTTTCAGGATAAATTTCAACTATTTAATGCGATCTATTACCTGCCTTAGGCGTCCCGCAATTTCATCAATGGTTCCCATGCCATTAATACCATGGTATTTGCCCTGTTTGCTGTAATAGTCAATGAGGGGAGCTGTTTTTTCATTGTAAACATTAATGCGGTTCTCAATCACAGACTGGTCCTGGTCATCAGCTCTTCCCGATACTTTACCACGGCTGAGCAATCTGTCGATAAGTTCCTGTTTTTCCACTTCAAGCCCCAGCATGGCAGAGATTGGTGTCTGGTTTTTTTCCAGCAGTTCATCAAGTGCTTTTGCCTGGTCAACTGTTCTAGGGAAACCATCGAAGATAATACCTTTGGCATCGGGATTGGCGATTAACTTGTGCTCAATCATGCCAATGACGACTGCATCGGGCACCAATTCGCCCTTATCCATATAAGTTTTAGCTTCCACTCCCAATTTTGTGCCGGCAGCCAGTTCGCTACGCAATAAATCGCCTGTAGATAAGTGCAGCAATCCAAATAAATTAATTAAAAATTCTGCCTGTGTGCCTTTCCCTGCTCCCGGAGGGCCAAATAAAACGATGTTTAACATGTTTGTAGTATTATTCATTAATAACTGAGTAAATATCAACCAAATTACGGCCGTAACCATTGTAATCCAATCCGTATCCTACAATAAAATCATTGGGGATTTCCATTCCTACATAATCGAGTTGTACATTTTTCTTTAAAGCATCAGGCTTCAGCAGGAGGGTAGCTACCTTCACTTCCTTAGGCTTCATGTATTGCAGTTGTTCCAGAATGTTATCAATTGTCAGGCCGCTGTCAACAATATCTTCCAGCACCACCACGGTACGGCCTTCGATCTTTTCATTCAGGCCAATGAGCTGTTTGATCTCACCTGTTGTAGAATCACCATCATAGGATGCAAGTTTTACAAAAGAAATTTCAGTTTCAATGATATCCAGATTTTTATACAATTCGGCGGCGAACATAAATGAGCCGTTTAAAATGCAAATAAATAATGGCTTTTTCCCGGATAATTCCCGCGTCATTTCTTCAGCCATTTTTACGACTGTAGCATGGATTTCATCATGAGGGATAAAAAGCCTGAAGGTTTTATCATGAATGTTAATTTGTTTCATTTACAGAAATTTATTTTTAAAACTACCTATAATGGTGTATTTTCGTAAGAAATTAAAAAGGCAAAATAACAAAACAATTTGATTAACTGAAAGCATATTTTTTAAAAGATGGATCCAAAAGTAAGTATTATTATGGGAAGCACCTCCGATCTGGATGTGATGGCAAAGGCAGCACAATTGTTAGAGGAGTTTGAAATTCCGTTCGAAATGAATGCCTTGTCTGCCCACCGTACACCCGATGAGGTGGAAGCTTTTGCAAAGGGTGCAAAGGACAAGGGTATTAAAGTGATCATTGCAGGAGCGGGGATGGCTGCTCATCTTCCGGGTGTAATTGCCGCAATGACTCCCATTCCAGTAATTGGTGTCCCTATCAATGCAAGTATGGCCGGTTTCGATTCAGTTTTATCTATTGTGCAGATGCCTCCCGGGATTCCGGTGGCTACAGTGGCTGTGAACGGAGCCATGAATGCTGCTATTCTTGCGGTACAGATAATGGCTACAGGTGATGCCGGGCTGATGGAGAAAATGGTGAACTTCAAACAGAGCCTCAAGCAGAAGATCGTTAAAGCCAACCAGGAACTTTCGGAAGTGAAGTATAAGTTTAAGACAAACTGAACCTGCTGACACTTAAGTAAACCCTAAATTTAAGCCTATGACACTGAGTTTGATATACCTGGAATTACTTCATTAAAGTAATGCATGTACATCAGGCTCTTTTAGTTTGTTAAAACCCCGGTATGTATAGTTAAACCTGAATACCCAAATTTTCAAACCATGTTGTGTTCCCCTGAAAAGAAATACCTCGCCGGGTGTATTCTTAACATTTTGTCATTATTCATGCCGGCAACTCTGGCCGCTATTGAAAATTACAGGGCCGGTGCCCGGTCTCTTTCCCTTTCTCATGCTTCTGTTTCTTTTTCCGATTTGTGGGCAGGGTTTCACAACCAGGCCGGATTGGCAGGATTACCTGGTGTTGCTGCCGGTGCTTTTGTTGAATCGAGGTTTGGTATCGAAGAACTTTCACTTGCTGCAGGTACAATCACTGTGCAGTCAGGTGAAGGAAATTTTGCACTCAGTCTCTACAGGTTTGGAAAAGGCACCTTTCATGAAGATAAAATTGGTCTTGCATATGCCAGAAACCTTTCAG
Source organism: Bacteroidota bacterium (assembly GCA_023412195.1). Taxonomy (GTDB): domain Bacteria; phylum Bacteroidota; class Bacteroidia; order Bacteroidales; family Prolixibacteraceae; genus Mariniphaga. The sequence continues at coordinate 17,344 of JAEYNZ010000140.1, read as the reverse complement.
GAAAATGGAAAGCAGGAATTCAACTGGATTATTTCAGCATGTTGTTTCCTGAAAATGAACGATCCACGGGGTTTGCAACTTTTGAAGGAGGAATTCTTTACCTGCCAACCGAAATCCTTAACCTGGGCATTCATATCTTCAATCCGGTTTCAGGGGGTATTACCCGGGCAGAAGGGAAGGAAAAAATGCCCGTAGTATTCCGTGCGGGTTGTCAGTTCAAATTAGATAAAACCCTTTTACTGGCAATGGAGGCAGAAAAAGATGATGTCCATCCGGCGCTTTATAAAACAGGTATCGAGTTTATGCCGGTTGAAAACTTTCTATTGCGTTTGGGATTTTCAGGTAAGCCTGCAAAATATACTGCGGGTTTTGGATATAAAACAGGAATGCTCTCCGCTGATATGGGATTCAGCCACCATGGCAACCTTGGAATAACATCTTCTGTATCTATCCAGATATTTATAAAATGAAAAGGACCGTTGTAATCTGGTTGCTTGGGATAGCTTTTACACAATTTGCCACAGCCCAGGTAAAGGTGTCTGTTACTGATCAGACCGTTGAAGCCGTAGTGGAATCCATCCTGGAGAATATTGATGATGAAACAGATGCTTCAGTTATTGTTGAAGATCTGGAGTCATATGCCGAAAGGCCTTTAAATGTAAATACCGCTACTGCAGAGGATCTGGGGAAGCTACATTTACTTGATGATATCCAGATAAGTAAACTGCTGGAATACCGGAACCAGTATGGGGCTTTTTTTTCAATTTATGAAATGAATGCAGTGGATGGCCTTTATCCTGATTTATTATTAAAAATTGAACCTTTTATCTGGTTTGGCCCAGCCGAAGAGGTAAAACCTGACTTCGCCCGGGTTATGAAATATGGCAGGCATGAACTTCTGACCCGCAGTACAGCGACGGTTCAAAAAGCCATGGGTTATATAATGCGTGCTGACAGTTCCATTCCTTATGAAGGCAGCAGGGCAAGGCTTTACTCCAGGTACCGCTTAATTTCCACGGAATATTTATCTGCCGGAGTCACTGTTGAAAAAGATCCGGGTGAAGCTTTTTTCTCAGGAGCCAATCCGAGGGGCTTTGATTTTCATTCTGCTCATATAAGTTTAAAAGTTAACAAATTCATAAATAGGTTTATCCTGGGAGATTTTGTTGTACGCAGCGGGCAGGGACTGGTCATCTGGCAGGGCTTTTCAATGGGCAAATCATTAAACATCCAGAACATTGCAAAAACAAATCAGGGCATCCGCCCTTATACTTCTGCTGATGAGAACCTTTTCTTCAGAGGTGCTTCGGCCACTTTTAATGCAGGTAATACAAACTTCGATTTGTTTATTTCAAACAAAAAAATGGATGGAAACCGTGTCTGTTCAGATACTTCCGGATGTTATTTCACAAGTATCCAGACTTCAGGCTATCATCGTACAAAAGGAGAAATTGAAGATAAAAAAAGTACAGGCGATTTGAATGCAGGAGGCATCATCAACTGGCGTTCAGGAAACCTGAAGGTAGGATCAACCATTTTGTACAGACAGTTTTCCTTGCCATTGCTTCCTGCGCCACAGCTTTACAATCATTTTAGTTTCAGGGGAAGTAATAATTTTACAGCAGGTGCTGACTATCTTTACAGCAAGGGTAAATACCGGTTCTTTGGGGAAGCCGCAGTTTCACAACGGGGTGGCACAGCATTTTTACAGGGTGCTACTGCCTTTTTGCACGACCAGCTTCAGCTTTCTGCACTTTATCGTTCATTTAACCAGAATTATCATGCACTGTGGGCCGCGCCTTTTTCAGAAGGAAATACTGCCGCCAATGAAAAGGGCTTATATCTGGGGGCCAAAATACTGCCTGCACGGAAAATATCAGTAACAGCCTACAGTGATATTTACAAATTTGACTGGATTAAATATACTACCGCTGCACCCTCTGCAGGATTTGATATCTTTTTGCAAGCCGATTATATTGTTTCCCGCAAATTACAATTTTATCTCAGGTATAAAATTGAAGAAAAGGATAAAAAATTCAGTATGTATCATAAATATATAAACCTGCCGGAGGAAATCAGAAAGAGCAGACTGCATTTACAATATCAACCTTGTCCGGCTGTAATATTAAAATCCAGGGTAGAGCATGTTTTTTACCATGGATTGAAAACCGAACATGGTCTTCTTTTGTTTCAGGATGTGCAGTTGGTAACTTCCAGTCTTCCGTTTAATATTTCTGCAAGAATGGCATGGTTTCATACCGACAGTTATAACACCCGGATCTACGCTTACGAAAATGATCTGCTGTACTCTTTTTCAATACCAGCATTATATGGTGAAGGCTTCAGGACATACCTTTACCTGAAATGCCGGATTGGAAAGCAAACCGACTTTTGGCTTAAATTTTCAGAAACCCTGTATCCCGGAGCAGGTTCTGTTGGAACGGGTTATAATGAAATACCCGGAAACCATAAAACAGAAGTTAAATTCCAGTTCAGGGTGAAAATTTAACCTTTTTCATTTACTTTGTCGCCTTTAAAAACAGCAACATGGAATATAATTTTGATGACATTCGTCCCTATTACGATAGTGAAGTCAGGGAAAAGATAAGGATGATGCTGAAGGATCCTGCCTTTGAACGTGTTCTTACACACCTGTTTAAATCTAGGCCTAAAATTGAAATGGTAAAGCTGCAACTTCGGATGATTAAAAAGATCAATCAGTTGCAGGGTACATTTATTTATGATTTATTGAGCTGGATCATCAATAAAACATCTGACGGTCTTACAAGCACAGGTCTTGAAGCACTTGACAAGAAAAAACCCTATCTTTTTATTTCCAACCACAGGGATATTATACTTGATGCTGCCCTTATGAATCTCCTGATGTTTGACAAAGGGATGAATACCACCCAGGTTGCCATCGGAAACAACCTGTTACTGTACGAATGGATAGAACATGCCGTTAAATTGAACCGTGCATTTATTATAAAACGCAACCTGCCTCCCCGTGAACTGCTGGAATCATCAAAGAAAGTCTCACATTTTATACGGCAATCAATAACCAGGGATAACCTTTCTGTTTGGATAGCCCAGCGTGAAGGGCGGACAAAAAATGGATTCGACAAAACGCAGGAAAGTTTGCTGAAGATGTTCAATATGAGCAATACCAAAAGCTTTACTGAAGGATTCAATGAATTGAATATTGTTCCGGTTTCAATTTCTTACGAAATAGAACCGTGTGGCCTGGCTAAGATGAAGGAAATGATTAAAAAGGAACATTACGGTGAACTGAAAACCAATAAGGATGACCTGAAAAGTATGTCGATGGGCATGTTCAATCCCAAAGGCAGAATGCGGTTCTCCTTTGGCACCCCCATCGAAATTGATTTCAGGAATCCAAAAAACGGCGAAGAAAAAAACCTTCGGATAAAAGAACTTGCAGAGCTTATCGACCGGCAGATTTATGCAAATTTCAAACTTTGGCCCAACAATTACATTGCATATGACATGCTCATGCCTGAGCCTCGTTTTACCGACCGGTATTCATCCCATGAGAAAAAGGTCTTCAAACATATGATCGAACAGGCAATGATCCATATCGACTTCCCGATAACCGATATTCGGGAACGCTTTCTGAAACTATATGCAAATCCGGTTATCAATAAACTTAAGGTAAAAGATATCTGATGGGGGAGGTGAACATCATCTGGGACTGGAACGGAACCCTGCTGAACGACCTTAACCTGTGTCTTATGTCTATTAATTCCCTGCTGGAGAAAAGGAAACTGCCCCTCCTAAGCCATCATTCCTACAGGGAAGTTTTTTCATTTCCTGTAAAGGATTATTATATGGCTATAGGTTTTGATTTTGCAGCAGAGGACTTTTCCACACCTGCACAGGAGTTTATCGATCTGTATGAAACAGGCGTAGCTGGGTGCAGTTTACATGAAAAGGCTGTTGAGGTCCTTTTACATTTCAGAGACAGGGGCTGCCGGCAGTTTGTCCTTTCGGCAATGCACCAGGATATGCTTGTGAAAACACTGAAGCACAATGAAATCTATCACTTTTTTGAAGGTGTGGCCGGACTTGATGATCATTATGCTGTTTCAAAGGTGGAAAGGGGCCGGCAACTGATAAAATCATTTAATATAAACAAGGGGCATACCCTGATGATAGGTGATACCAACCATGATTTTGAAGTTGCACAGGAACTGGGTATTTCTTGTGTTTTGGTTGCCGACGGGCATCAGTCGGTTCAGCGGCTGGAGAAAACCGGCACACAGGTGGTAAAAAACCTTTCAGAGCTTATGCAGCCCGGGAAATTAAGCTTTTTCAGTTAATACATAAAATAACCGGGTCACAGTTCCCCTTTAACACTCATAATGAGATAAAATCTCTTTTTTTGATGTCTCTTATGAAAAGCTGAAGGCTTGTCTTACCCCTGTATTCATTTTCAGAAATTGAATAACATACATCAAAGGGAAGCCCTGAGGTAATCAGGTCGAATTTGTCTTTCTGGTTGAAAGCAATCCCGGGAAAAATTCCTGAGTTGATATCGGGTTCCACGAGATCAAGTTTCAGATGTTCCTGGTTTTTGCCAACAAGCCTGCTGGTACCTGCATCAAACACATCCTCAGTTATAAAAACAGGGGTCATGTTGTGCGGCCCGAATGGTGCAAATTGCTTTAGGATCCTGTAGAAGCGTGGTGTTATTTCACTCAGTGTGATTTTTGCATCGGCATCTATCGACTGTACCTGCGATAAATCGGTAAGCTGTGCAGTAACAATTTCTTCAAAGCGGCGCCTGAATTCAGGTATATTTTCAATTTTAAGGGTCAATCCAGCTGCATACATATGGCCTCCGTAAGACTCAAGCAAATCGCTGCACTTCCCTATGGCTTCGTAAAGGTCGAAATCTTTTACTGAACGCGCTGAGCCTGTAGCCAGCCCGTTGGATTCGGTAAGGATTATTGTGGGCCTGTAAAACTGTTCTGTTACCCTTGAAGCCACAATGCCCACAACTCCCTTGTGCCAGTCGCGGTTATAAAGAACCGTGCTGTTGAGGCTTTTCAGATCAAGATTTTTCTCAATCATGTCCAGGGCTTCCTGGGTGATGTCGCGGTCCAGTGTTTTCCTGATTTCATTAAAGGAATCTATTTCTTCCCCAAGGATATCTGATTTGTCTTCATCATTTGAAACAAGAATCTGAACTGATTTCTTGCCATGTTCTATCCTTCCGGAGGCATTCAGCCGGGGGCCTATCTTAAAGACAATGTCGCTGATTGTAATGTCATTCCCATTGATTCCTGCAAGATTGATAATGGTCTGGAGCCCCATTCCAGGATTGGAATTAAGCTTTTTAAGGCCATAATACGCAAGTACCCGGTTTTCACCTGTGATTGGCACAATGTCGGACGCAATGCTTACTACCACCAGGTCAAGAAGATCGTATATTTCTTCAAGTTCAATGTTGTTTTTCTGGCAATAAGCCTGCAGAAGCTTAAATCCTACCCCACATCCCGAAAGATCTTTATAGGGGTAGTTGCAGTCGGGCTGTTTCGGGTCGAGTACGGCCACGGCAGGCGGAACCTCTTCATCGGGATTATGATGGTCGCAGATGATAAAATCGACACCACGATTTTTGGCATCCTTTATTTTCTCCACTGCCTTAATACCACAGTCAAGCGCAATGATAAGTGAAATGCCCTTCTCCTGTGCATATTCTATACTTTTATTGGAGATCCCATAGCCTTCGCTGTACCTGTTAGGTATATAATACTCCAGATGGCTGATCCTGTTGGTAAGGAAAATATACATCATGGCAACAGACGTGGTACCATCCACATCATAATCACCGTAAATCATCACTTTTTCCTGTGTGGCAATGGCAACTTCAAGACGGGACACAGCTTCGGCCATGCCTTTCATGAGGAAAGGATCGTGCAGATCGCTGAAGCGTGGACGGAAAAAAGCCTTGGCTTCGTTGAAGGTTTTTATACCTCTTTGCACAAGTAACCGTGCAATGGTCATGTTAACATTTAACGCTGCCGAAAGATGCTTGATTTCATTCGGATCGCCCTGCTTTTTAAGGTTCCATATTTTTTCCATGGCATATTTTTTCGGTCAGGATTTGCAAAGATAGCATTTACAGAGGATTTTTATCAGCCTGTACGAACATGAAAAAGCAAACCCGCATCTTTTATTATCTTTGCTGAAATTTTTTTTAAGGGACATGAATCATCAGGAATTAAGTGAACAGGAAATTATCAGAAGAGAATCACTTGCAAAGTTGCGTGAGCTTGGGATCGATCCTTATCCGGCAGCTGAATATAAATTAAATGCCACTGCTGCAGAAATAAAAGAAACATACAGCGAAGAAAAAAATAATTTTCAGGATGTCAGCCTGGCAGGCAGGATTATGAGCCAGCGCATTATGGGCAAGGCTTCCTTTGTCGAAATACAGGATCATACTGGCCGCATACAGCTTTATGTCAGCCGTGATGAAATCTGTCCCGGTGATGATAAAACCTTGTATAACGAAGTTTTCAAGAAGCTTCTCGACCGCGGCGACATTATTGGAGTGGAAGGTTTTGTTTTTACAACCCAGATGGGAGAGATTACAATACACGTAAAGAAATTTACGCTGCTTAATAAATCACTGCATCCGCTTCCTGTTGTGAAGGAGAAGGAAGGTGTTACCTATGATGCCTTTACCGATCCCGAGCAGCGTTACCGCCAACGGTATGTCGACCTGATCGTAAATCCCAAAATCAAGGATGTTTTTATAAAGCGGACTAAAATTGTAGATACCATCAGACAAATGTTTAATGAACAGGGGTATCTGGAGGTAGAAACACCCATTTTGCAGCCTATCCCGGGAGGTGCAGCTGCCAGGCCATTTATTACCCACCATAATGCCCTGAATATTCCGCTTTACCTACGGATTGCCAATGAACTGTACCTGAAAAGGCTCATAGTCGGTGGTTTTGAAGGTGTGTATGAATTTGCAAAGGATTTTCGCAATGAAGGGATGGATCGTACCCACAATCCGGAGTTTACTGCCATGGAAATATATGTGGCTTACAAAGACTACATATGGATGATGGGCTTTACTGAAAAGATTGTCGAACGGGTTGCCCTTGCTTTGCACGGAACTACTAAAGTTCAGGTGGGCGAAAATACAATTGATTTTAAAACACCCTATCCCCGTGTAACAATGGCCGATGCCATAAAAGAACATACCGGGTACGACATCTCTGGGAAAAATGAACAACAACTGCGTGAAATATGTGATAAACTGGGCATCGCTACAGATCCCAGCATGGGCAAGGGCAAGCTCATAGATGAAATCTTTGGTGAAAAATGTGAACATCACTTCATCCAGCCCACATTTATTATTGATTACCCTGTTGAAATGTCTCCTCTTACCAAGCGTCACCGTAACAATCCTGAGCTTACTGAACGTTTTGAACTGATGATAAACGGAAAGGAAATTGCAAATGCCTATTCTGAACTGAATGATCCTATCGATCAGCGCGAACGTTTTGAGGAACAGGTGAAATTGCTGGAGAAAGGCGATGATGAAGCCATGTTCATCGACCAGGATTTTCTTCGTGCACTTGAATATGGGATGCCTCCTACATCAGGAATGGGTATGGGTATTGACCGCCTCACCATGTTTATGACCAATCAGTCATCTATCCAGGATGTTCTTTTTTTTCCGCAGATGAAACCTGAAAAGAAAAAAGCGGAACTGACAGAAGAAGAGAAACTTGTTTACGAAATACTGAAACCTCATACGGAAATGTCATTGAACCAGTTGAGGGAACATTCAGGACTCAGTAATAAAAAATGGGATAAGGCAATCAAAGGTCTCACAAAGCATAAATTGGTTAAGGTAGAAAATAATGAAAAGGGTTTGTTCGTTGAATTGGTGAACGAATAACTGTACTTTTCGGGCCTGTTTATATTCAAAATTTTATTGAATCTGCAGGCTATTGTTGGTTTTACCTGATTAAATTTAAAAAATGCAGAGGTTTTTTATTTTATTTTTAGTCATTCTGGCTGGTTTTTCTGATTTGAATGCGCAGTATGTCAATACAGATTCACTCATGATCATACCGGGATTCGATGATCCGTTAACAATCATCCAGTCCGATTCCCTTTTATTTAATTCACCTGAATTTGAACTATTATCGGATGTTGCTTTTTATTTCGGCCAGCCAATTAAAGGGGGCCGCATGTTGGGAAACTTCATGCTTCCTTCTTCCGGAAAAGTAATCAGCCGTTATGGCCCCCGTTCAGGGCGCATGCATACAGGAACTGACCTGAAGCTGAATACAGGCGATACCGTTTATGCCTCCTATCATGGTATTGTTATCCGGGCAAAATATTATTACGGTTATGGAAATATGGTGGTAATCGACCATGGGAATGATCTTGAAACAGGGTATGCCCATCTTTCCGCATTCCTTGTAAAACATGGTGATGTAGTGGCAAAAGGACAGCCAATCGGGTTGGGCGGCAGAACAGGAAGAGCCACAACCAGCCACCTGCATTTTGAAATTAAGGAGGGGAACCGCCATTTCGACCCGGAACTTGTATTTGATTTTGCCAATGGAACAGTTAAAAGAGAAGTCTGGGAGGTTGATAACCTGGCCGAATTGCGGAAAGATACCAGGCAAGCCGATCATCAGTTAAATGCGGCTGTTCCGCAGCAATATGTAGTAAGAAGTGGTGACTCACTCTGGTCGATTGCCCGCAGGTTTAAAACTACGGTCAATACATTGTGCCAATTGAATAATCTGAACCAAAATTCAGTTCTAAGTGTCGGAACTACTTTAAAACTTTATTGATTCCCGTTAAACACTTTCTGCAGTTTTACGTTTAACATGATTATATTGTTAATATAAAACAGTTTAATTATGAGAATAGTAGGAATCATCTTGTTAATAGTAGGTCTTATCGGCCTGATCGTATTCGGTTACCAGGCTATGCAGGAGTCGGAATCTTTCAGTTTACTCGGGATGGATATTGCAGTAAGTTCTGCCAACTGGACACCTGTAATTTTCAGCGGAATACTGGCTGTTATCGGCTTAATACTTACGCTTGCAGCACGGAGAAGATGAAGTCTGTACTTTTTATGTTTTTCTTTTAATTTTCCTGACTTCAGCTTTTCTGAATCTTTTGCTGAGCAGCTGTTCTAACTTAACAACCACTGTTTCAACAGAATCTTCTTTTTCTTTGGTAAGTGTTTTTAATACACCTTCCACTTTATCCATCATGGAATTCAGAAATGCCATTTTCTCGCTGAGCAGACCGGCATCTGAAGTTTCCCAATAGCAGCCTTCATCCATAACATCAAGGTTGCTCATATATTTTTGCCTGATGTATTTCAGCAGATGGATTACGGCAATGTGGATTTCAACCGGCGCAAACTGTGTTTTTATAAAATTGTGGTATGTAAGGTCCTCATATTTCTCGATAAATTGCATCATAAAGACATTCCTGAGAATGCCTGCTGAATCAACTGTAAGCATCAGTGATTCCGAATCTTTATGAGGCGAAATGATCACTCCCTTTAATGGATTATCATCTGAAGCAGCAAGGTCATCGATACGGGTATATTCCCACTTCATTTCTTTTGCAATATCTTCCATTTCATTACAAAAAGTATCGATTAACCCTAATTGATCCAGGTTGCCTTTGAAATGTATTGTGACGCCCATAGTCAAGATATTATAGGATTTAAATCAGACTAATATACTTAAAAAAAATATCGGGCTGCAAGAACCATGAAAAAATCATGTGTTTAAATGGAGTAAAAGTTTTTAAAAAGAAAAGGTGCGGTTTAAAAACCGCACCTTTTTAAATTCCTTTTGCATTTCTGTCGAGCTGTTCTTCTTCTGTAAAATCATTCTGCGTAGTATGTCCTTTCAGCGGAAGAATCCGCTCATGAATGGCATCGATAAACCATTCCGGCTGGGGAAAGAAGTAGTCCTCCAGTTCGTGGGCAGGAGTGATCCAGTTGCGAGAACCAACAACCACCGGTGGTGCATCGAGGTAATCAAATGCCAGTTCAGTAATGTTTGAAGCCATTTCACGCATGAATGAACCCCGTGCCGAAGCATCGCCCGAAATAACTATTCGTCCTGTTTTTTTAACCGACTCTATTACCGTTTCATAATTAAATGGGACAAGCGAGCGGGCATCTATCACTTCTGCCGAAAGGTTATATTTTTCCTCCAGTATTTTAGCTGCTTCCAGTGCCCTGTAAAGGGTGGCTCCTATTGTCAGAATGGTGATATCACTTCCTTCCCTTTTAATATCAGGCTCTCCCAGCGGAATTTCATAATACCCTTCAGGTACACCTCCCTGGTGGAACATCTCACCAATATCATATATCCGCTGACTTTCGAAGAAGATTACCGGGTCGGTACCCTGTAATGAAGCATTCATCAAGCCTTTTGCATCATAGGGGGTAGCCGGGAATACGACTTTCAGCCCGGGTATATGTGCAGCCAGGGCTGTCCAGTCCTGCGAATGCTGTGCTCCGTATTTTGACCCCACTGAAACCCGCAGTACCACGGGCATTTTGAGTACGTTGCCGCTCATGGCCTGCCATTTGGGCAGCTGGTTAAAAACTTCATCTCCCGACCTTCCAAGGAAATCGCAGTACATGATTTCAGGGATAACCCTTCCACCGCACATGGCATACCCTATTGCGGTGCCTACTATGGCTCCTTCCGAAATGGGTGAATTAAACAGGCGATGATAAGGCAAAGCTTCTGTCAAACCCCGGTAAACAGCGAATGCACCGCCCCAGTCGCGGTTTTCTTCTCCATACGCTATAAGTGTGGGGTCTTTATAGAAGCGGTCGATGATGGCCTCGAACAAGCCGTCACGTAATACATAGGTCTTCAATTTCGAATGCGGCTTGCCATGTTCATCATACATAAACCGTTCCTTACCGGCAAGCTGTTTTACCCGTGCATTCTCTTCCATAGGGTGATTCACCTCCGGTTCCCGGTCTTCCATCCTGTCGGCCGACTGGTTGCTGAACATCATGTCCCCTATAAGGTTTGGGTGTTTCCTCATGTCCATATGAGGTGAAACTTCATAGTCGATTGCAAGTTTCAGCGTTGAAATGGTTATGTCCTGTGTATTTTGTTGTATTTCTTTCAGTTCTTCAGGGCTAGCAATCCCGGCTTCCACCAGTTCATTACCAAACCAGGCTATAGAGTCCTGTTGTTCCCATGCTTCAACTTCCTCTTTCGAACGGTATGACGATGCATCGGAAGGGGAATGACCGCTGTAACGGTATGTAAGCACATCGAGAAGAACGGGGCCTCTTTTTTCCTCCAGGATTTTTCTTTTACGCCTGTATGCATCTATTACAGCAAGCGGGTTGTAACCATCGACCCGTTCAGCATGCATCTGATCCTTGTTCAGGCCCACACCAACACGTGCAGCTACTTCATATCCCATGGTTTCACCAACAGTCTGGCCTCCCATGCCATACTGGTTGTTCATGATGTTGACAATAAGCGGCAATCCGCCTTTCATGTCACCCTCCCACAGGTGGCTGTACTGGTCCATGGTAGCAAATGCAAGTCCTTCCCAGACCGGTCCGCATGCCATGGAGGCATCCCCGATATTGGCCACTACAATACCTTTTTTGCGGTTTACTTTTTTAAACAGCGCTGCACCAACCGAAATATCACCCGAACCACCCACAATGGCATTATTGGGATACACACCAAATGGGGTAAAGAATGCATGCATCGAGCCTCCAAGTCCTTTATTGAAACCTGTTTCCCGGGCAAAAATTTCTGCAAGGGTTCCATATAACAGGAATTTAACCGCCAGTTCTTTGGTGGTTCCGGTATGGCCTGCCTTTACTGGTGCCAGCGTGATTCCACCGAAATGGGTTTCCATGATGTTCTCCAGGGTTTCATCGTCAAGTTTGGCAATGGCCGATAAACCTTTGGCCAGAATTTCACCATGACTTCTGTGGGAGCCGAAAATAAAATCATCGACATCGAGTGTGTATGCCATTCCTACTGCTGCTGCCTCCTGCCCGATAGATAAATGGGCTGGTCCTGGATGGTTATATGGTATTCCGTTATATTCCCCACGGGTTTTAATAAGATTTAGCATGGTTTCAAACTCACGGATTACCACCATGTCGTGATATATGCGGAGAAAATCATTCCGTGTGAAGTTTTCTTTTTCTTCCTCAATGGTTTTGTTATACTGGTTGATCGGTACGGGTTTGAATTCGAGAAACCTTGGCTTCCTGACTTCGGTGGGATTTATAAATTGTACTTTCGGCATTTCTTCAAGTTTATTATAAGAATATTAAAAACTAAAGCTGAAACAGGTATTCTTTCACCCTGATTCTATGTTATTGTATATCAGATATCCAGATTTTCAATTTGTGTTTTGATCTCTGCAAGGAACCGTGTAGCTTCACCACCATCGAGCGCCTGGTGGTTATAGGTGAGGGAAAGGCCAATCATAGGAACAAAACCATATACACTTTCTTCTATTTCCTTTGGCCGGAGCACGATTGTACACACCCCCAGAATGGCTGTCTGCGGCAGATTGATAACCGGTGTAAACATTTCAACCCCATAATTACCCAGGTTCGATATGGTGAAGGATGCAGCTGCAGGATTAAGCAAATCGGGATTGACCTTTCCGCTGCGTGCCTGGGCTGCCAGTTGCTGCAACTGGAATGACAGCCCTGTTATGGAGAGGTCATCGGCATTCTGAAGGGCAGGAACCATCAGTCCCCTTTCGGTATCTACAGCCAGTCCGAGGTGCACTTTCTTAAACCACTTCATTTTATCGCCCAAATAATGAGTATTTGCCTGTGGAAACTTCTCCAAAGCCCTGACCGCAGCATAGCAAACCAGGTCGTTGATTGTAACATTTTGTGATACTTTACCTGCTGCATAAGCGTTCTTGTAATTTTTCCTGATTTTCAGCAGTTGCCTTGCATCGGCACTCAGGTGATGTGTAAGCTGTGCCGAATTCTGAAGTGACTGGTGCATGGCTGTTGCAATCAGTTTCCTGATATTCGGGATGGTTCTGATCTCATATCCTTCACCCTGCTGAACAGCCTGTGCTTTGACAGTTGTTGAAGAAGGTGCAGGTGCCTGCCGTTCTGCAGGTGTGATTTCAATACCTGAGGCTAGTTCTATATCACGGGCAATGATCCTGCCACGGGGGCCGGTGCCTTTAATTGAATGAACATCGACACCCAGTTTTTCTGCCATGTTTTTTGCCAAAGGCGACATACGAATACGACCCGAAGGGTCCTGTTCATCCATGTCGAACTCAATCACTTTGGGTGATTCATCTTCTTTTTCAGCAGTATCTCTTGATTCCTGTGCACCAGGTGCGGAACCTTCCTGTCCTGGCTTGAATTCATCAGTTGATTCTCCTTTTTCTCCGATTACTGCTACATTTGACAGTACCGGCACTTCATCTCCTTCTTCATAAAAAGCAGCCAAAAGAATTCCTGCGGCTTTTGCTTCTTCTTCAAAAGAGGCTTTATCGGTCTCGTACGAAAAAAGAAGATCCCCTTCGTTAACCTCTTCCCCCACCGATTTATACCATTGACCCATGATGCAGGATTCAACCGACTGACCCTGGCGGGGCATTAATACAGGTATTGCCATATTTTTTATTTAATGATGAACTTGTAAGTACAAATTAATATTTACTGTGCCTTAATTTAAAAAGATACGGCAAAATTATAATTTCTAACTTGTAAATACAAGTTGTTTTTTATTTTTTGAAATATTTTTAACTTTGGCACATCATGAATGAACTGCCACAATACCGGAAGCTCTACGAATTGCTGCGGAAACATATTCTCACAGGAGTATATGAGGAGGGAAACCTCCTTCCTTCAGAAAATGAACTTTGTGCTGTTCATGGACTTGCACGGCCAACAGTCAGACAGGCGCTTGATTCACTTGTAAAGGAAGGTTTCATTCTGAAGAAGCAGGGTAAAGGCAGCATTGTACGGAAACCTCCCCAAAATATCGGGATCCTGTCGATAGCTGGAACTGCATCAGCGGTAGGAGTAAGGTATCTTAAAACTGAAATTCTTCAAAAACCTGAAATCAGGCCGTGGCCCGAATCATTTTCGTTTGAATTACCTGAAATTGAATTGGAATCGGGCTGCATATACATGGAGCGGCTCAGGTATGTTGACGATAAACCTGTTTTCTACGACATCAACCATATACCAAATATAAACTTATCACGGTTTACAAACCGTTCCTTTGAAGATAAGTCACTCTTTGAAATACTTCGCAACCATTACCAGGTAGAAATTGTAGGTGGTGAGCAGCAACTTAAAGCCATTGTGCCAGATCAGCATATAAAAAATATTCTGCGTTTAAAATCAGGTCAGCCCGTGTTGCATATTGTAAGAAAACTATCGACAAACAGGGATAATTTCCACATATATTCAACCATCTATTTTAACTCGGAAAAACATGCTATCTGGGGAACCTTTTAATTTTCAAAAGGAAAATGAACTTTCAGGGCAGGAAAAAAGTTTTAATTCAGTTCAGAATAGAATTTTAGTTGGCAATTTTTTTTGTCTTTTTTTAAATAATTCTACTTTTGGCAGGTTTTTGGTTGGCAGCTGAAACCCAGCAGGTAAAACTAGTATCAAATGGCGCAGATCAGATATGACGGCGCCATTCATCGTATTATAAATATACATTATTTTGGCAAGTTATTTTGAATCGAATGAATATCCGGAGGCCTTGAATGGAAGAGGAGAAAAGGCAACTTTTATAAATGAATATTACGGTAGCCATCCCCGCAATAATTTTGACATTTGGCTCGCCAGATCTGAAAAACCAACACCCCTTGTCATTTATATACATGGCGGAGGATTTATTAAAGGTGATAAATCGAAGTACTATGATTCCCCCGACCTTTTGCGGTTTCTTGATGCCGGGGTATCAGTTGCTGTCATCAACTACAGGTTTATGACAGAAGAACCATACGGAATCATGGCCTCATTAAATGATTCTAAAAGATGCCTTCAGTATATCCGTTACAATTCTGAAAAATATAACATCGACAAATCCCGTATAGCGTGCTCAGGCGGGTCGGCAGGTGCTGGAACATGCCTGTGGCTTGCATTTAAGGATGATATGGCAGATCCTGAAAATCCTGACCCGGTACTGCGTGAGTCAACACGTCTGACATGCGCCGGTGCATTTTCTACCCAATCGACTTATGATGTTTTCCAATGGGAAGATTTTATAGGTGTAAAAATGTGCGAAACACCGGAACAACGGCTGGCTATTGCAACTGCTTTTGGCCTGACCCATGTGAATGGAGAGGATTTATCGGCCATGACCCATTTCAGAAAGGAACTTGATTTCCTGAGCGAAATGGACAAAAACGATCCGCCGGTTTTTGTTTTTAATCCTCAAAAAAACGGATTCCCAACCAATGAGGATGAGCTCAACCACCATCCGCTGCATGCAAAAGCAATTAAGGAAAAAGCCGAAAAAGTTGGCCTTCAGGCCATTGTTTATGCCCCCGAAGCAGGTATCGTAGATCCCTCAGGGAAAGACCTTGTGAATTTTTTCCTGGAAAACCTTTTCTCCGAATCGGATAAATATTCATAAAAAGCGGATAAATATTCGGGCTTGATCTAAAAAAAAATCATCTTTGCATACTTGAACTAATAAAAAATGATGTGAAATGAAAGTGTTAAAATTTGGCGGAACATCAGTTGGATCTCCTGATAACATGCGTTCTGTAATTAAAATCATTACAGATGACGAGCAGAAAATCGTGGTGCTTTCTGCAATGTCGGGAACAACAAATGCCCTGGTGGAAATATCGGGTTTTCTTTATCAGGAGAACAAGGAAGCCGCTTCTCAGGTAATCGGAAAACTTGAATCAGGATATTATGCTGTGGTTGAAAAGCTTTATCATTCCAGCGAAAATAAAGCAAAAGGCTATGAAATAATCAATGAATCATTTAATACTATAAAGTCATATACCACCGGCAAATTTACCAAAGCGGGCGAAAATGTCATCGTGGCACAGGGAGAAATCATTTCAACGCGGCTTTTTACAGTACTCATGGAAGAACATGGTTATGATGTGAAACTGCTGCCTGCCCTTGATTTTATGCGGATTGATGAGGAAAAGGCGGCTGACCTTCCTTATATCAGGGAAAATATTGCCAAAGTTCTTGAAAAAACAGGAAAGGCTGTTTATTATATTACCCAGGGTTTCATTTGCCTGAATGCTGATGGTGAAATTGACAACCTGCAGCGCGGAGGCAGTGATTATTCAGCATCATTGATCGGTGCAGCCATCGATGCTGAGGAGATCCAGATATGGACAGATATTGACGGTTTTCATAACAACGACCCCCGTTATGTTGAAAAAACAAAGAAAATCGATCAGCTTTCCTTTAATGAAGCAGCTGAGCTCGCTTATTTTGGAGCTAAAATTCTTCATCCGCAGACCGTCTTTCCGGCAAGGGTAAGGAATATCCCGGTAAGGCTTAAAAATACAATGAACCCTTCTGACAGTGGTACACTTATATCTTCCGAATCAACTGGCACAGGTATAAAAGCTGTTGCTGCCAAAGACGGAATTACAGCCATTAAAATCCGTTCCGACAGGATGTTAATGGCTTACGGTTTTCTTAAAAATGTTTTCCAGGTGTTTGAAAAATATAAAACGCCGATTGATATGATTTCCACTTCGGAAGTAGCAGTTTCACTTACAATTGATAATACCACAAAACTCAACGAAATACTGGGTGAACTGGATATATTTGGTGCGGTTGAAGTAGACCGGAATATGAGCATCATCTGCATTGTAGGTAATATTATCGGAGAAGAAACAGGATTTGCCTCCAAAGTTTTTCATGCCCTCGATGGAATACCCATCAGGATGATCTCATACGGGGGAAGCCGGTACAATATATCAGTCCTTGTGCCCGATACACAAAAACAGGTCACCCTGAGGGCACTGAGCAACAATTTGCTGAACAACGGCGATTAACAGGATATTCTCAATAGAATAAAGCAAAGGGCTGTGCCGGAAAGGGTGCAGCCTTTTATTTTTTAAACATTGCTCCATTTGTTTTATAGCATACATGAGGTTACTTCAGTCGTCGTACCTTTTGAACGGCCTCGTCATTACGAATTGTGGCCCCAAATAAGAATGGGGCACAATGCTGATATGACAGGCAATGAAGTTTATGTTATAATTGTCTCTTCTTTGTGATTTCTTGGTGCCTTGGAGTCTTGGTGGCAAAAGAAATTTATGCCACAAA